>JAWODJ010000075.1:0-83832 GCA_046483315.1 Bacteroidales bacterium
AAGATGAGCGGGATTTTATACCTTGACTGCTTAAGTGATCAGCATAAGCAGGCATCAGAGCTGAGAAAACTATACCGCAAAAAAGCAAGGCGAAGCCGTAAGTATAATGCCAGGTATATTAAAGTTCCGGTATGGTATAATAATAGCAGGCTGAATTTGTTCTTTGTCAGGTTAGGTTCGGGTGGCAAATGTCAGTGTAATAATTTTGACTCACAAATTGGAGCCACTACCCTTGCCCGTCATCCAGACCGTCATTTAGTCTGCGGCAATATGGTTGATGTCCACTTTCGCCAATCCTGTTAAAAGGTCCAGCGGCAACACTGGCTCATGCCCCTGGATCCACCCTGCTTTGGGGAAGACAGAATTTAAACCTACGCAATATTAACATAATGCAATCCATTATAGGACAAACAAAGGGAAGTTGCGGCCAGGCCTGAAAGGCATGGTTAACATAGATCGAATAAAGCCGTAATCCGGTTTCGGCCTTCAATAGCAATTATTCAGTATCAATAGATAAGACTTTCGATAAACCAATTTTGATCTCGTCCATAAATATCTCGGAAACTTGACCAATCTGTTTTACAAATCTCTCTTGGGAAACAGAACGTACCTGAAAACAATCAGCCGCCGATGTCTTTGCCAGATTGTTTTCCTTGTCAGGCTCTATTTTGATCATCCATTGTGCTATCTCGTATTTTTCTTTCCACTCAGTAACTGGGACAATAATTTTCAGTGGGAGTTTTCCTAATGAATTATCATTAACTATTATTGCCGGTCTGACCTTTTTTATTTCGGCTCCAATAGCAGGATCAAGATTAATCAACCAAATTTCACCTTGCTTCATAGAAATTTTCAAAATCAATATTTGTAAATGCAGTCAACTCCTTGTTATCCTTATAATCTTCATATAAAGACTCAGCAGCTATTTCCATTTGGTTCGCCTCCTCCTGCTTACGTAAAAGGCGGATTGTACGCTCAATAACGTAAATCCTTTTTCTCACGGGAAGTTTCTGTATTTCCTTGATTAACTCTGTAGTTTTCATAATCACTAATTTATGTCATAAAGATACGAATTAATAAAAATAATTGATCCTCATGTTTCTGTCATAATTCCACACCCATTTTGCTCGCTTCGCTTCACAAAAAGAGTGTTCAGCAATGTAAAATTAGGCAAAAGAGTAAAACTTTTTTTCCCGTCCATAAATATGACCTGATAATTTCTGCTTCTCCCCTCACCTTACCCACCAGCCACCATGATCAAGGAGCTGGAGTCAATCGGAATAGATCCCCTCCTGCAAAGCCTGTAAAGCGGTCTAACAACCAATCCGGCTAAGGGGAACACAGAATTTATACCGAAGCTATATTAACATAATGCAATCCATTATAGGACAAACAAAGGGAAATTATGGCCAGATCTAAAAGGTGGGATTACTTAAGAAGTTCAGTTACTTCATCTTTCAATTTTGGAAGGTGATTAATCACAATACTCCATATCAAATCATCTGATATTTTATCGTATCCATGGATTATCCTGTTACGTGTTCCGATAATTTTTTCAGCATTGCTAAGATTAAAATTCTTATTCTTTTTGAGTATCCTATTAACGGCTTCTCCTATTATCTCTATATTGCGCTCAATCGCCCGCTTTGTCTTTATATCGGATATATATTCTTCAAAAATCTTTGGTTTGTCCTTATAATAACCATCAATCTCATTTATGGATTGCAATATGTCATATAGCCAGGTTTTTATGTCATTATTCATAAATCAATTTTTTTGAAGAATCAATAGTTTCTTTCAAGTATGGATTTTTTAAGGCTTTTTCTTCAAGTAAATCAATTTGTCGATTTAATAAATCCTCAAGTGATTTTTTTAAATCAAAGTAATTGTCCGCGTAATCATATAAATCCACTCCGGAGAAGTCCACTAAAAGGTCAATATCACTAGATTTATTGAAGTTATCAGTCAAGACCGATCCAAATACAAATAACCTTGCTACCTTATGTTTATCGCATAATGCTCTAATCTTATCAATATTCTTATCAACTATGGTCATAATCTATAAATATTTTCTTTAATACTGCTCCTGATTTTTGAGTGGGATAAATAATTACCCTTGTTCATTACTTCGGATTTCTACAAAAATAACGAATAAACCCTGAATAATTGTTTAAAAATGATGTAAGAAGTTTATTATCACACCCATTTTGCTTACTTCGCTTCACAAAAAGAGTGTTTCCGGGAGCTGATAAAATCTGCTATTCCCCTCCCCTTGCGTGCCGGCTAATAAAGGCATGCAAAATTCAATAAAATGTTTTGAATTTAATAAATCCCGTCGTAACTTGTTTTGCAAATCTCTTAAACAAATTTCAGCTTCATATAAAAAACGAAACATATGAAAGCTAAAGCGTGAAAAGAGAAATCAGGGCAAAGCAGTTTCTGAAAACTACAATAATCCTGCTTTGGACGATCTTTTTCAGCCTTGCTGATTCCAATGAAAAACCTCTGAACTGGTACTTCGTCAAATAAAATATTATAGTAAAACTAAAATTTACAGATATGAAAACTTTGATAATTATTATTATTGGCTGTATGATAACATCTTACAGTCATGGACAAAGAAGAATTCTGGAAAAAGTCAAATCCAAAACTGAAAAAAGAATTGAACGGCGAACCGAAGAGGGTATCGAGAAAGGACTGAACGAAGTGGAAGAAGATATAAAGGAATCCGTCAAGGGAGAAGGGAAAGAAGAAGGCAAACCGGCTGAAAAGGAAACAGGTGAGCCATCACAGGGGCAAATGGGAGAAACAGCAGGTGAAGAAGGGCCGGAACATAAAATTAAAGGAGCTTCAGGCCCTGAATTGATATGGGCAAAATACGATTTCGTACCCGGCGACATCGTGATATTTGAAGATAACCTTATAGGGGAAGAGAATGGCGAATTCCCTTCGCGTTGGGACCTTAAGTCCGGAAATGTTGAGATAGCGAATGTTGACGGCGAAAACGTGATAATGTTGAGAGGTGGACATCCTGAAATCATCCCTTACCTAAAAGATCCTCAAAATGATTATCTTCCTGATGTCTTTACCATAGAATTTGATCTCTATTATCCTGGTGACGGGAATTTTCAGATTTTTTTGTATGACAGGAAAAATCAGGAAAGAACCGGCAGTTACTTTCAGGTTCAGTATAATGAAATCCAAATGGGCCAGGTAAGAAGCAAATATCCTGATGAAAATCTGGCCAGGAGCAGGTGGATGCATATCGCTATCGCTCATAACAATGGACAGCTAAAAGCATATATGGACGACACCCGGCTTATTAATATACCCAGACTTGAATTCAATCCAACAGGATTATCGCTGTACACCTATCATGCCGGTAATGACAACCTTTACTACATTAAGAATATAAGAATTGCACAAGGTGGTGTTAAGTATTATGACCGCTATCTTCAGGATGGCAAGATTGTTGCCAGCGGCATACGCTTCGATGTAAACAAGGCAACTCTAAAACCAGAGTCAATGGGTGTCATCAATGAAATTGCCGACCTGATGAAGGAACATCCTGAGATCAACTTCAGTGTCGAAGGTCATACCGACAGCGATGGAGACGATGCCTTCAATCAGCAACTGTCTGAAGAGCGTGCAGCGGCAGTTGCTGCCACACTTGGAAATCTGGGAATAGATCCGGGGCGTCTCGTTTCAAAGGGATGGGGTGAGAGCAAGCCTGCAGATACAAACAACACCCCCGAGGGTAAGGCAAACAACCGGAGGGTTGAATTTGTGAAAATGTAAACTTTAAATTAATAATAATGAAAATAAAGTCTTTGATATTGTTATCAGGTATTTTTTCCCTGTGTACAATCTTATCATCATACAGCCAGACATCATTCAGTGCCGAGTTGGTTAATGTCCGGGATGGAACCGAAATAATTTATAAACTGCGATCAGACGGTTACAGGTACCGTTACGATTTTGAGGATTCAGGCATGAGAGGTATTATTATAGTGGACCCTGCAAAGGGTCAGACAGCCATATTGATACCGGATAAGAAATTTGTTCACCATACAGATACAGATTCCCAGAGAAGTCTTATGAATGACCCCTATCAGTCATTTTTGTATATGAAAACAGTTTATGAAGAAAAGTCTGCTGGCAGGGAAACTATATCTGGCTTTGAATGTGATAAATCGGAACTTTTTGCCTCAGGCCGGAAAATTATCACTGCCTGGTACTCCGGTGAACTTAATTTCCTGGTGAAAATGGTGAACAACACTTCCGAAAACACATTCATGGAGTTGAGAGATATTAAACCTGGTATGATTGACGAAGATACATACCATATCCCCGAGGATTATATAGAAGTTGATGAAAGGATGCGTCCGATAATCCCTGAACCGGAACCACCTGATACCTGGTCGAAAACAGAGCATTCCATTCCTTTAAAAGGAGAGTTTAAAAGAGGTGACCTTATTGTCTTAGATATCCCAGAAAGCAAGAACTATAAGGTTTCTATAATCAATCAAACAGATGATCCTGCAAAAATAATAAGGATTGCAATGAGGGAGGGAAAGGAACTGTCCGAAGATGAACAGGGGCCTGTTAGCTACAGGACTGAACGGCTGTATGGAAAAGAATCATCTACCAATACATACAGCTGGAAAGCAGGTGACCAAAAAATCCTACAGGTTCATGAGGGTATAATCTATATTGAAATATTATCTGAAATAAGGTAATTATGCAAACCTGCAATTATGCCATATGCCCCAGAAGGTGACGGGTGTTATTTCAGCGATCGACTGGTCCGCCGGTTACTTCTCGGACGTTGACCTCACGGGCATCGAAGCCGGTAAGGTGCTGAAGGCAAAGCAAACAACCGGAGGGTTAAATTTGTGAAATTATGACGGTACAAATTTTATATTACTCTAATCCCATGAATATTTTTTCGGGACTTTACTTCAATTGAGGATAACTTTGGTGTTCAAGCACTTCGGGTCTGTTTGAGTCATCCTTCCGTGAAGTAATAAGCTTGCTTACAGTATATGCAGACATTTCTTCTGCTGAATAAGGCTTAAGCAGTTTTTTACGATCATCCCGGCCGGCTGAAATATCAAGCCATTCGATTTCAGAACCGGAATCTAAAATTACAGGCATTCTGTTTTTTGTATTATGAATCTTAGCAGTTAAAGGATTGGCCTTACATGTAACAACAGAATAAGAACGTAATATTTCACCTGTATCAGGATTGACCCATTCTTCCCATATACCGGCAAAACTGAAAACAGGTCTGTCCGGAATAAAAATATAGAACGGATATTTTTCACCTTTATAATGCATCCATTCAAAATAACCGGTAGCCGGTACAAGGCATGGTCTGTAACGAAAAGCTGAACGATAGGCCGGTTTGGAATCAACAGTCTCAGCCCTTGCATTTAATGTCATGCTTCTGATTTTCAATGCTTCCTCCTCTCCTTTTATCCAGACCGGAATCATGCCCCATTGTATTAAGTCAAGCTTTAATTCACTATATGTTTTGTCTTGATATATAACAGGTAATCGTTCAAAGTTAAATCCATTGACATGATAAAACAAAGGATCCGGATTAACACCTTTCAATTTAAGTTTTATGTTATAGTGCAGGGCAATTTCCTCTGCAGTTCTGGCAATTGAATAATGATAACACATACAATTAGGTGAAATTAAATTTTGTAAAATAATAAATAACTTATAATAAGTTATTTACAATTCGCAATCTTTTCAATTACTTAAAGTTGCATATAATATCCGGGAACCATTCCTCATTACACGGACCCGGGTATTAATCTATCTGTTCCTGCCTTCCTATTGCTTCCTTTACCCCTATGCGCCTGCCGTTGAGATAGGCAGCAATAAAAGCATTTCTCAAATTAAGAGACTTCATGGCTCCTTCTGCCTCTTCAAAGCTGTCATAGGGCCCCAGGTAATATTTATACCAGGAATCCTCAAATATTACATTAATTTTTTCATTCCCACTGTAAATTTCACTCAGATCAGGCCCGGAAATTCTTTCTGTATGTGCAGCTATCTGAATAATGAAAGAAATACCTTCTCTTTCTGTTAAATCTATTTCAGTCAAATTCTCCGAAGGTTTATTATTCCCACTAATTTCAATAACCCTTACAGCCCGGTCCGGTTTACCACTCAGTATAGAGACATCGTCGAACCACTGATATTCATATACAATCGGAAAATCCTGGTAAATCAGCAGAGCCCTTGCTTTGTTAAGCAGGGCAATCATTTCAAGATCAAGTGCCATTACGTAAAGGCGATCCATCCTGGAAATATCTTCAGCTTTTTCAGCCTCATCTCTGATAATTCCGGCTTTATGCATATTATCACCGGCATCATGTTCAAGTTGCCCGGCTCTTTCAAATTCTTCAGGAATCTCTGCAGGTATATTCTTCCGGGCTTTTCTGCAGTTTTGATCGAATATCTGGTAGAGGGCTTCGGTGACAGAAAAGAGTTGATTAAAACCCTCTTTGAGCGTCACCCTGTCTTCTTTTTCAACTGCCTGTGAGACAAGTAACAAAGCATCTTCTCTCTGTTGCCTGATCCCTGATATTCTCTCATTTTCAGCAGCAGAAAACTGAAGATCAAGATCATTTAAGTGGCTCCATATATCTGACTCTATTTCAGTAATATATGGTCCCGACAAAAATGATGTCAAAAGAAGCATTAAACATAAATATAATTTCGGCATCATATTTTAAATTATCTGTTCAAATTTATTTTTTATGCACTTATTTATACGTCAATGATTTAGATGCTCTAAAGAGAATAACTTATCCTGAAATCAAGAAAATCGGCGACATGTCTGTGTGATTTGAAACTTGCACCGGCTAACAGGTTCTTGTGGATAAAATACTCAAGACCATATCTTTGATAAACCGGATCTTTGGCTTTCCATGGAGAATAGATATAAATTCCCAGTTCCTGGTAGAAATTAAATCTGCCTATCAATAGCTCATGTCCTGCAAATAAAGATAAACGAATGTGGTCAGAATCGGCAATGTCATATTCTGTTATCTGTTGTTTTAATGAACCGTCAGATACAAATTCGAAACCACCGGAAACAGCACTCAGACGACCAACCTGGTAACTGTATTTTGGTGAAATACCATAAACGGGGTACTTCCGTCTGTCGTCCTTACTGATCTCTTTTAACGTAAAGAAAACAGAAAACCTGAAAGCAGAAGAGCGGTCTTCTTCCTTATGGTAATCTTCACGGCTTCTGGCAGGAAATGAGGAGCTTTCAGGGTAATAATCGATACCAAGGCTTGCTGTGGGGAAATTAATACCCTTGTTGGGTTGACTGTTGCCGCCATTTGAAATATGGTTATAATATCCTCCCGCCCTTAAATTAATATTATCATTCAGACGATAATTCAGGCTGAAATTCATAAACAGAAGAAAACTGAAATGGGTGCTGTAGAAATGATTTTCAGGATTGGTAACCGGGTCATAAATATTATCCAGATAAGCAATACCTATACCCGTTTTAACTGAAGCAGAAAAAAGACTGCCTGCTGAAAAGAAGGGTTCAATATATGGTGTGAGTATAAAGGAGCGGCCCAGTATTTCAGGGTTGTCATAGTCAAAATATGATATCATTAAACCTGTGCGGGGATAACAGTAACAATACTGCCAGGCATTTTCGCCGGTAAGATGCCATCCAATATCCAGTTCCAGTCCGCGCGGATTGCTGTGTGAAATACTTTTTATTTTTTCCGAGTGAGGAATAATGAACCCGTAATGAGTCCCCAGACCGACAAAGAAGAATTCTCTGTTTTCACTTCCTGATATCCCGAATAAAACCGAATGAAGAATAATTATCAGGACAGCCAGGAATTTAATTCCCATAATGTAAGGATGTTTTTATAATTGTAAAGGTGTTTGTGATATTACTGATTTTTTTTCGGTATCAACCTGTTGTTCATGTTAATATAAATATCATATAAAGCATCTTCAATTCTTTCAAATATCTCAGGCTGCCTGGTAATATCCTTTCCCATATACCCAATTATATATTTACCCGCACTTCCGAATACAATATTGTTTCCTTCCTTATCTGTGAAGTAAAGGTAATTGTCTTCACCGGGTATTTTACTGAATCGTTTATTGTTATCAAGGTTTTTATCAATTTTTTCATACCATTTCTGCCTGCTCCCTTCACTTTCATATTCAAACAACAGAATCTGATGGGTGCCAAAGTCACAATATACTCCGTCACTGAAACCTGAGATTTCATCAGAACCAAATGGAAGAACTAAATTCAGGCCGGCGTTTCCACGAAAATACCTGGTTCTTTCGGTTACAAATATCTCATCGGGCACCAATTCAATAATATCAGGCCGTTCACCTTCATTATAAATATTATCATCAATAGCAGATGCAATCATTGAAACACCTTCGGAAACAGTCCCGCCTGAAGCTGAAGAATGGACACTTACAAAGTAATCACCTTTCCAGAAACAGACACAGCTATCACTCATATAGGATTCATTACCGAATCCGGCTGCTATTCCATCAGGTTTGCGGCTGACAGAAAAAAGGCCATAGGCGCCTCCGCTATCAGCCATCCTGAACAATTCAGCATTTATAATTTGATCATCATTATCCTTAAAGCTGATTTCCAGAACCTCATCAAGGCAAAATTCATTGTAAACCTGCGCCAGTCCGGGATAAGATTCATTCCATTCATCGGTGGAAGATCTTTTGATTTCATCCTGAATGAACCACCCGTTAAGTCTATGTTCCTGTAAAACAAAGATCAAAGAATCAGGATCAATTTTAATCCCGGAATTCAAAGACGAAAGGGTTACAATAAAAATTAAAACAGTAGAGATCATTATAAACGATTAATAAAAGATTCCCGGAAGTTTATTTAACAAAGATAATCCTATTTAACCATCTTATCAACAAATACCTGAGGCTATTATTTATCCGGGAAATTTAATCCGCTCACAAGAAAATATCTGAGAATTGTGGTTAGTATCCTTTTATTTTCATCTTTCTTTCTCACAATACCGGAAACACTGCAGTAAAGGTCATCACCCATGATTGATCTGGCCTGTCTGGATGACAGATTTTCTTTCAAATAAAACAGTCATTCAGAATACAACGGTTTCTGTCATCCAGTAAAGAAAGGGAAGTGTAAACAGGCTGAGCAATGTTGAAATAAAAACGTTTTCCATCGCATGAGCATCATCAGCGTTAAACTTTTTTGCCAGCACTACTATTATTGCCATGCAGGGGGTTCCGGACTGAATTATTACAACTGAAAAAGCTATTGGATCCATTTCTAATGATAATACATTCAAAATAGTTCTGAATATAATAATGAGCAGAAAAGGAGAAATAATCATTTTATTCGCCGAAAGCAAATAAGCTTTTTTTCGCATAAAAACACCCTTTAAATCAGTCTGTGCAAGAATTCCCCCAATATACAGCATTGAAAGGTAACGAGTAGTCTGTCCCAGTCCGCTCAAAGGAATATTAATCACGCCGGGCAGGTTAATGCCTCCAAGCATCAGTGCTATTCCAATTATAAATGCAACAGTATTCGGATTTAAAAGATTTTTTACTGTACTCCCTGTTTTAACATGTGAATTATAATTCAGTATGTTAATACCAGCTGTCCACATCACTGAATTTGAAACCAGATAGAACAATGTGGCATAAAACAGACCCTGCCCGCCGGGAAAAAGAGCATCGATAAGAGGAAAGCCAAGAAAAACAATATTACCAAATGCAGTATGCAAAACATGGATGGCGGACTTCGGCTTACTCATTTTCTGTAATAATGATGAGATACGTCCTGTAAGAAGAAGGAAAAATACGGATAAATATGCCATCACAATAACAAGAATTCCGTTCCTTAGTAGTTCAATCGTAATGTCAAGGGCCGTAAAAGAACTTATTATCAAAAGAGGAAGAGTTATATTAAAAACAAGGGAGGCAATTCCTTCTTTTAATGATTCCGTAATGATTCCGGCTTTGGCAGCAATTATGCCAATACAGACAATGATACCAAGAATAAGTATTTGATTGAGTATTATCTCTGATTGCACGATTCAGCTTTTATGGCCCTAAACTATAAATTAAAAGTTGTATTTATGCAAAGAATATTGAAGGAAGCAAATTTAAAACAAAAGTTTATTAAAAATTTTATGTATGATCGTCTCGTTCTATCTTTGCTTGAAATTTAAGAGTATAACATAATTTTAAATGCTGGAAATTTTAAAGGAAAATATTAATGGCATACTTGGCACTATCATTTTTCATCTTCTCATTGTTGTTCTGATCATGGCAGCAAGGCTTTCCTCTGTCAGTCATCCCCAGGAACACAGCCTTCTTATTGAATTTGATCATGATGTGAGTGAAGAGGAGTTTCGTGCAATTACCGAATCCCTCCAATCCGGCGAATCATATCTCAGGAATGAGGAAAATGAAGATCCCGGAAGAAATATTGCCGTTAATGTTTCTGAAGAACGACCTGTACCCGATCAGTTCAGGGAAATGTCATCTCAACAGTTGTCGGAACTGGACCAGCGGGTAGATGAAATACTCAATGATGCATCAAACGGTAACATTGATGTTCCAGACCCGCCTGAAATAGAATTTGAAACACCGGAAGAAATATTTCAGGATGAAAATAACGACAACGAGCCGTACACAGGACCAACAACCATAACTTACGATCTTAAGGGGCGAAACCATGTGAGAATACCAGTACCGGTTTATAAATGCCCTGATGGAGGTATTGTTGAAGTTTCTATTGCAGTTAATCAGGAAGGCAGGGTGATCAGTGCAGATATTGATGCTGTCCCCGGTAATTTTAATGAAATATGCATCTTTGAGACAGCCGTCAGAGCAGCGATGGACAGCCGGTTCAGTGAAGAAGCCGATGCACCGCCGGTCCAGAGTGGCATCATCACTTTTTATTTTCAAAAACAATAGTATCACACTCCTGAAAATATCTGACGGGGGTATTAACTGCAGTCTGTTGTGATATCGAAAAAAAGAACCGGAGAATCAAACTTGCTGTTTCCGTAAAAAACCGTTTCGGGCAATTAAAACCGGTTTAATAAAAAATAAGGTAACATTAATTTTATAGATAATTTTTTTATTTATTTGTCAAAAATTACATGATGTGTTTTGGCGGATAACCGGACGCGATACAAGCAAAAAGGATTAGCTTATAATTATTCGTGAAATTAATATTTATGGAGAAGAAACGCCTTATAGTAAGTATTGAGAACCTTCCCGAAGGAGTTGCCGAAGCAATCAGCAAAACATACCCCAACGGGTATGCCAACCATGTTATAAAAGTACCTAAGGGGAATAATGAATTTTTTCATGCTATTACCGTTGATACCGAAAATGCAAGTTACCTGGTAAAGGTGAAGGTTAAGATTGATACCATATCCGATAATGAAGATAAAGATCCCGTTGATGATGATATAGAAATTGATCCTGATGACGAATCGCTGACCGAAGAACCGGATGATCCTGATATTATTGATGATTAAGCAGAGTAATCATATTAAAAATCCTCCCGAATGCTTCAGGAGGATTTTTTTATTAATTTGCTAAGTCTAATTAATTGCACTATATTTATATTTGAATTTACACTGGCACCAATGGAGCCCATTTATATTGAAAGTACTAACAGAACCCCCCTGGTCAGTATGGACCCCTCCGGAAAATTCAGAATAAGAGGAAGGTCTATTCACGAGAATCCCGAAAAATTTTTCAAACCAATACTTGAATGGGTCGAGGCCTACCTGGAAAACCCTATGGATACTACTGTATTTGATATTGAGCTTGAATACTTCAATTCAGGTTCTTCACGATACATCCTGGACATTCTAAGGCTCCTTATGGATAAAAAATCAGATAAAAAAATCATCATTAACTGGTATTACGAAGATGGCGATGACGATCTGCTGGAGCGCGGCCAGTATTACGAATCAATCCTTAACACCAGATTTAATTTTATTGAATTTCAATAGAGATATCTTCTCCTTCCCTTTCCTCCTTTTCAATTTCCAGAGCCATTTTCCATCCAATCCGGTGGTCGTGACTGTCAAGCAATTCACTTATGCAAGCGGTGCAAATTTCTTCAATGGCAATATTATTTTTGCAACGGGAACAGAGATGACCTGCCTTATTTTTATTCATTGTGCAAACAGTTATTTAGGCTATTATGACGATATTTACGTCTGATAACATTTAATTGTTTCGGTTTCATCCCTGTTTTTATCATTCATTCACAGATTAACCCTTTCGGGGAAATCAACGCAAATTCTCATAAAGGGTTATGATTAATATCAACAGAAATAACAGGAAGTGCCGAAAATCAGAGGAATGATTCTTCATCATTGCTGAACAGCAATTTACATACCATCGGCTCTCCGGTAGGATTACGGTTATATGAAGCAGGAGAATAACCTTTGTCTATGCTCCATACTTCAATGTCAGGGTACCGGGCTGCCAGCAATAAAGATGATAGAGTGAAAGGTTTGGGTCCCACAGGAAGTATCGCAACCTGGTAAATAAGCCTTAGCTTCATAGAGAGGGATGTAAGCAGGGCATCCGTCTCTTTGAGATCTTCTACAGGATATTTAATAATATGTTCATCGGGCAGGCTCTTCAGGATTTTCCTGTTATTCTGCATTACCCTGTCAGCGTACCTGCTGTCAAAAGCAGGATCAGAATAAAAGGCAAATATTTCCGTATAGTCAAAACTCTCAATCAACTTTGATGTAAGATATTTCTCATAACCAAGTCCCAGGATAAGTGCACGGGGCTTATCCTGGCTGACATGTGCCTTCATCAGTCCTACAGGCTTCTGTAACATGTTCTTTGTTCCCGGTTTGATTGGTTCGGAAAAAACAGCAGAAGTATATGAAAAATATAATTCCAGGTGATCTATATGCAGTTCATTGGAGATCAAATAACTCAGTATACCGGAATACCAGGTTTTGCTCATACATGAATAGTCGGTCAGTATGCTTATATTACGATTTTCAGTTCCCTGACATATTTCATCAAGAATTTCTGTGATTTTACCTGTTTTATCGGCTGATTCTTCAATAAAAATAAAACCTTCATCGGAAAAACGTTTGTCGTTCTTTTCCCTGTAAAGGAACTTCTTATTATCATCAAAGGCGATTACTATTTTATGCTGTACATTTAGTTCCAGGTTATCTATCAGGTATGTGCATCTGTTTTCATAACCTGATGCAGCAATGAAATAATCAAACCTTTTATTTTTCAGCTGATCAAAACCTACCTGATGGGTAAAAATCAATTCCATAAACAAAATAATTACCTTTTACCGGATAAATGTAGGAATTGTTCACTGTATTAAAAAACAGATCGTCAAACATAATTAATTACAGCTGAATTTATGATTACTTTCTTTGATTGTTGATTTTTTTATATGTTTACATGTTTTATAACATATAAGTTACGATGATTAAGAAAATTCTGATTGCCAACCGTGGTGAAATAGCGGTAAGAATAATCCGTTCCTGCAGGGAAATGGGAATTAAAACAGTTGCTGTTTATTCTGATGCTGACAGAAAATCCCTTCATGTAAGGTATGCCGACGAAGCCATTCATATTGGTCCGTCACCCTCTGCAGAAAGCTATCTGCTGAAAGAAAAAATAATCAAAGCAGCCAAAACTACCGGATCAGATGCCATTCATCCGGGTTATGGTTTTTTGTCGGAAAATGCCGGATTTGCTGAGATGGTGCGTTCTGAAGGAATTATATTTATTGGGCCTCCCGCTGAAAGTATCCGGCTTATGGGCGACAAGATCTCTGCAAGAAGTATTATGACAAATGCAGGGGTTCCGGTTGTTCCTGGTACCAAAACCAATATCACCAGCGATAAGGAAGCACTTGAAACCATTAAAGCTATCGGATGCCCTGTAATGATCAAAGCTTCCGCAGGAGGTGGTGGAAAAGGAATGCGGCTGGTTTATAAAGAATCTGAATCAATTTATGCCCTGAATGCAGCCAGATCTGAAGCAAAAGCTGCTTTCGGTGATGATGCGGTTTACATCGAAAAATATATAACCTCACCTCATCATATTGAATTCCAAATTCTTGCCGATCAGCACGGAAATATAATACATCTGTGTGAGCGGGAATGTTCAATTCAGCGACGTCACCAGAAAATAATAGAAGAAACCCCATCTCCCATTATGACTGAAAAACTGAGAAAAGAAATGGGAGAAAAGGCAATTGCAGCAGCCCGTTCTGTAAATTATGAAAGTGCAGGGACAATAGAATTTCTGGTGGATAACGATCTAAATTATTACTTTCTTGAAATGAACACCAGGCTTCAGGTAGAGCACCCGATAACAGAGAGGGTAACAGGTGTGGACCTGGTAAAGGAACAGATAAAGATTGCTTCCGGTGAAAAACTGACATGGGAACAGAGTGACATTTTTCAGGACGGCTATGCTATTGAATGCAGAATATATGCAGAAGACCCTGAAAACAATTTCATGCCAAGTCCGGGACTAATAAAAAAGATAACCGAGCCTATGGGTTTTGGAGTCAGAACAGACGGTTATGTTTATGAAGGTTATGAAATACCCATTCATTATGACCCCATGATATCAAAACTTATAACGTGGGGAAAAACCAGAGATGAAGCTATTAGCCGTATGCTCAGGTCTCTCGAAGAATATTACATCATGGGTATAAAAACTTCCATTGATTTCTTAAAAAGAATAATGGAAATACCTGAATTTATTCATGGCCGATACGACACCCATTTTGTCGATGATCACAAGGATAAGCTTTCCTCACCATGTGTTGATATGCCCGAAATAGAAGATATGGTTATGATTGCAGCTTATATGGAGTATATGGAAAATTCCCGGGAGGGTAATAACGGTATAGATGCACAAACTGTTTCAAACTGGAGGCTCAGTAACAGAAAAAAAAGTCTTTTCGGAGATTAACTATTTTATAACATATTATAGAGCTTAAAAATATGTCATCAATTGAATTGAAATCCGGTAATCGAAAAGAAAAAATTGAGATACTGGAAAAGTCCGGTAATAAAATATCGGTCATGCTCGGAGATAAGGAATACCATATTGATATAGTTAAAGTTGAAAAAAATATTTACTCCGTTATACTTGGAGACAAATCTTTTGATATTGAAATAGTCGCTTCTGGAAAAAGAAATGTTTATTCGGCAAAATACATCTGCAATTCCTATAATGTTGAAATTGTCGATGCTGAAATGCGCTATATGCAAAACAGGGTGAAATCTTCCTTGGCCAGCGAAGAAAATATTATCTCCTCTCCTATGCCAGGTAAAATAGTTAAAGTACTTGTAAATGCAGGGGATAATGTAAATGAAGGGCAGGTTGTGATTATAGTTTCGGCAATGAAAATGGAAAGTGAATACAAATCCGGTAAAAACGGCCGGGTAAAAGAAGTTAGGGTTCGCGAAGGAGATGTTATTGACGCCAATATGCCCCTTATCGTACTGGAATGAATAATAACTTAAAAGAATTCTGAACAATATGTCAACACTTGAAGAAAAATTCAGAGAACTGGATGAAAGAAACCGTGAAGCTTGCCTTGGCGGAGGAAAAGAGAGGATCGAAAAGCAACATAAAGCGGGTAAGCTAACTGCCAGGGAACGGGTAAAATTATTGCTGGATACCGGGAGTTTTGTCGAATTGGATAAAATGGTAAAACACCGGTGTACTGATTTCGAAATGGAAAAGAATAAGATATCGGGTGACGGGGTTATTTCTGGTTACGGGAAAATTGACGGGAGACTGGTATTTGTTTTCGCACAGGATTTTACAGTGTTTGGAGGTACATTGAGCAGGGCAAATGCAGATAAGGTTGTTAAAGTTCTGGAAATGGCCATGAAAATGGGAGCACCCGTAATCGGATTAAATGATTCGGGCGGAGCCAGGATACAGGAAGGGGTTCAGAGCCTTGCCGGTTATGCCGATATATTTCATCTCAATGTAAAAGCATCAGGTGTTATCCCTCAGATTTCCGGAATTCTCGGGCCCTGTGCAGGGGGAGCTGTATACTCTCCGGCTCTGACTGATTTTATTGTCATGACCAAAGAAAGCAGTTATATGTTCGTTACCGGACCTGATGTGATAAAGGCTGTAACACATGAGTCTGTTACAAAAGAGGAGCTGGGGGGAGCTATGACACATAATTCCAAAAGCGGTGTCGCCCATCTTATGGGAGATAATGATGAAAACACAATGATGATGATAAGGGAACTTACCGGCTTCCTGCCCTCAAACAATATGGAAGACCCTCCTGTAAAACCTGTAACCGATGATATAAACCGTGAGGATGAAGCCCTTCAGAAGCTCGTACCGGCCGATCCCAACAAGCCGTATGATATGATGGTCATAATTGAGTCGGTTGCCGACGATAATAATTTCTTTGAAATTATGCCTCACTATGCTAAAAGCATGATAACAGGATTTGCCAGACTGGCCGGTAAAACAGTTGGGATTGTTGCCAATCAGCCTGCATTTCTTGCAGGTGTGCTGGATATCAATTCATCAGTGAAAGCTGCCAGGTTTGTCCGCTTTTGCGATGCTTTTAACATTCCGCTATTGACAATGGTAGATGTACCGGGCTTTCTGCCAGGAACAAACCAGGAGTTCGGTGGTATAATAAAACACGGTGCAAAACTTCTTTATGCCTTTTCCGAAGCCACAGTGCCCAAAGTAACGCTTATTACCAGGAAAGCCTACGGAGGAGCTTATGATGTAATGGCAAGCAAGCATATAGGAGCAGATATCAACCTGGCCTACCCCACTGCTGAAATTGCGGTGATGGGTCCTGAGGGAGCTGTTAATATCATTTTCAGGCACAAAATATCAGATAATGAAAAAGCCGGGGCGGTGGAAGATTACAGGAAAGCATTTGCCAATCCTTATAAAGCAGCAGAACTTGGTTATATAGATGAGGTAATATATCCCCGTGAAACAAGAAAAAAACTTATTTCAGCCCTGGAAATGAGCCAGAATAAAAGTAT
Source organism: Bacteroidales bacterium (assembly GCA_046483315.1). GTDB lineage: Bacteria > Bacteroidota > Bacteroidia > Bacteroidales > PUMT01 > PXAP01. Next base: position 17,100 of record JAWODJ010000075.1, read on the forward strand.
CCAGAGACCTTCAAGGAAACATGGAAATATTCCCCTTTGAATTAGTTTTATAATTTAATGTAAAGACTTAAAAATCAACCCGGGAATATATGAATCCGAGATCTACGGATCTTTCATTTTACCTGATCCAGACATCTTCATTTACTGACCTGTCTGTATTTAGTTCAGCAATATCAGGGTAGAGGAACGGGGGTGTTTCAAAATAATAAAAGAGATCTTCTTCCGGCCAGTGATCTATAATGTTCAATGCTGTCTGGACTTCCCTGTTTATCTCCCTGGAAAGTGTAGTTCCCCTGAAGGTGCTGGAGTTAAAGAATACAGCCCATGTTAAGCCATCATTTTGTCTCATCACAAGGGCCGAAGTTCCGGCAAAAGTCCCTGTCCTCCACCAGTTACCCCTGCCATCAGATCCTGTCCATCCTATTGTATGGCCCCCGGAAAGCCTGGCATCTGTCATCATCTTAACGCTCTCCTGTGAGAGAATATCGGGAACATCAGGACTTCCATCTATTGCAACAACAAGTTTTAACATCTCGGCCGGAGAAGCAATCCATCCGCCCGCAGCACCAAGTGTGCTGATATCATTTCCTCCGTATGATTTGGGTACAATCTCATCTATATCATAAAAAGAATTTACCATACGGGCATTTGATTGCTCATAATATCTAACTTCATTCCGGTCAAGCTCATTTTCCAGGTTGCCACCGATTTTCATGTCCTGAATACCAAGTGGATATAATATAGTCTGACGTACATAGGTTTCATATTCCATACCGCTTACTGACTCTATTACCTCGCCCAGAATTGCATATCCAAGGTTTGAATAGCTGGTCCGTGTACCTGGATTGTAATGCAATCGCTTCTTCAATGCAAACTGAATAATATCCGGCACTTCAACAGGTAATTCAGTATTAACTTCCCTGGCAATAAGATGAGGCATAAACATATGATCTCCGAAACGCCTGTTCCATCCTGCCGAATGATTCAACAGATGGCGGATAGTTATCTGTTCAACCCTGGGATCTCTATAAACAAAATAAATGGTGTCATTCAGGATTCCACCCGGACCAAAGACTTTATCATCAAGATTCAGCAGGTTGAATTCTGTCATTTTCATTATCGCAGTTGCGGTTATAAGCTTAGAAACGCTGGCAACCCTGAAAAGGTGCCTTGGCTCGACCTGCTCTTTGGCTTCAGCATCCGCATACCCTATTCCTTTGGCAAAAACCAGCTTTCCATCCTTGGCAACGGCAATGGATGCTCCTTTTATATCATATTTGCCTAAAAGAAATGCTATTCCGGACTCAAGATTCTCAAAGTCATCAAAATCTGACAAATCATTACTTATTCTTGATGGTATTGGTTGTATCTGCTCAGATCTAAGTACTGTCTGCATTGAATTACTTCCGGATGAACTCATTGCAACATCCCAGAAATAAAATACCGCCAGTAATAATATTTTTAAAATGAATCCCTTAATGTACAGCTTCTTCATAATTAAATATTTCCTTTCAGTCTGCAAAGTTATATCGTGAATATATTATAACCCGAATATTATTTAGATTAATTATAAAAAACTTATTAACAATTAAGATTCTTATTTGTTCTATTACAGATTTTTAAATATTATAAAATCAATGTTTATTATATCCTGTAAACGTTTCTTAAATATTTCACTCAAAAACAGCCGGCAAAAGTATAAAAAATTATTCCATATTCAAATTATTAATGGAATTGTTATATAACCGGATATGATATGATAAACATAAAGAGCGGTGAGAAAAAAAGCCGCCCTGGTATTCAGGAAGGTTTTTCGTTTTTATGCATTATAACCGGCAAGTAACCCGCCGATCGGCAACTTCAAGAATTAGCCGTGCCTTCTTTATGGAAATAACATTGCACTGCAATGAAGACAATTTCCGGGGCGGAAATGACTTCATTTGAAATCTCAATGTATGCCAGGCGTGGCCATAAACATCAATGACAATGGCTTTATAAATATTAAGGTCATCTGAAGATTTAACTTTGTTGAAGCCTGACAGTCTGAAACTATAAACTTTATTTGTTTTGTAGAAGGGATGCTCAGGTTCAAAATAAAATCTGCCCTGGCAATTGATTTTGTCGAGCCTGCAATTAATACTGTCCCCTGCAGAAATTTTATAATCATAATAGAATGAAACAGGAATGAGATGCTTCATTCCATTAATATCCCTGCAAAGGAAAAACTTTTTACCGGCAGAAATTCTGATAATCCGGATGACCCGGAGACTGTATACCAGTCCGGTTCCCATTAACAACGTTTTATCCTTAAACCTTTTTTCGCTGCACATTAATGAAAAGCATCCAGTAAATCAGAGGTAAACAAATGCAAAATTAACAAGTAAAGTAATATAACACATTGATAATTTGGTTTTTTGAAAAAAAAACCTTATATTACAGCGAGAGTAAGTTTTTAAACTTATATCCGTATATTTTGTTATAATATAAGATAGTTAAATTAGTATTAACCTTTAAAATTATATTTATTATGAGTAAATCATCAGCAAGTGCATTTCTAGGATTTATTGCAGGAGCAGTTGCAGGAGCAGCTGTAGGTATTTTGTTTGCACCTGAAAAGGGAACTGATACAAGGAAGAAGATAAAAAGCCAGGCTCAGAAAGTGGGAGATGATATGAAAGAAAATCTTTCACATAAGATTGATGAGCTGAATAATTTTGTTTCCGGTTTTGTTAATGAAACAAAGGATAAAATTTCTGAACTTGAAAAAAAGACCAAGCAGGAAGCAAGAGAAGTAAAAGAAAAGGCAACTAAAAAATAAGTAAATGACTAATAAATCTTTGCATCAGAATTTTACCGAAATAATTTCAATTGCACGATCTTATGTAAATGCAAGGATTGAACTATGGAAACTGTCACTGCTGGAAAAAACGTCTCTGGCAGGGGCATTTTTCCTCAGTTCCGTAATCATTGTTCTGATCGTTGCATTCTGTCTGTTATTTATTTCACTGGCTTTTTCTTTCTGGTACGGGCAAAAAACAGGAGACATAACCTCAGGTTTTCTCATAACCGCAGGTTTTTATGTCTTATTGGGCATAATATTCGTAGTTAGCCGTAAATACCTGTTGACCGGACCTGTAATAAGAACCCTGTCCTCTATATTATTCAAGGATGATTTAATTGAAGAACAGGAAGATGATGAAAAATAAAACCAAGTTCAACTCAATTTATGAAATAAGGATTGCCAAGGAAAGATTAAGGTACGAAACTGCTATTCAATCAGAAAGATTGAGTAACAAAACCGGTATGCTTTTTTCAGGAGTTTCATTTTCACTGCGAAACCTGAGTTTCAGGATTCGCAACAGGATGTTTACATATGCATTTGTCAGGTCCCTGAGCAGAACAAAAATGTTACATGATTTTCTTAATAATTTCATCAGGGGATTCAGACAGTCCGGATAAGATAAGACACAATATCTTATAAATCAATTCACATCAGGCGAATAATACAGAGACCCGGGCAGTATTTTGTCCGGGTCATGTATTTAATCCATAATAATATAAAGTACTGATAATGAACTACCCCGGGGCAGAGCCCCGAGGAATTCTTTTAATTAAATTTAAAACAAAATGTCAGGAAAACACTTTGCAAGATAATCAGAAAAATATCCCAAGACTTACAATAAACTGCCTGCTGCGAGAATCAAACTCCCTGTCCTGTCCCGCCACTCTAATACCGTCGCCAAGTTTACTGAGATTACCTTCATATTTAAGGTCAATGGCAATAAATTTTATATCCAGCCCCACCCCGGCCTGATACCCGAATGTAGCCGAATTAAACTGCTCCTCAATATTTAACTCGTCATCGAAATCGTCAAGCTCTGATTTTGTAGCAAGCATGATTGTTCCAACCGGTCCCACACCTACTCTGACGGGACCAAATCTTCTTCCAAAAATAACAGGAAAATCAAGCTTTGTATAACTTTGTTCCAGTATTTTCTCCACTGCGCTATTCTGATCAAGGCCTTTAACTTCTACCTTGCTGTCTATAGATGAAAGAAGCAACTCCGGTTGCAGGAACAATTTAAAAAATGATATCTGCAAAAAAACACCTCCGTGAAAACCTGTATTGGCGCCATCAAGAGTGGTAAACCGGTATTCCTCTGTAGTGAGTTCAGAGGCATCAAAATAGGCAGTATTTATCCCTCCGCGCAAACCCATGCGAAGCTGAGCATCAGCATTAGCTGCCAAAAAAATTAGTAAAAGAATTAAACCTGCAAATTTTCTCATAGCTTTAAACTGGTATCATTTAAAAGTATTTGTAATATCCGTTTAATAGAAAACAACAAAGTTAAGGGAAATATTGCAGGGAAATAAATTCTTACATTACAATTTATTTAATGCAGCCAGCCTTTTAAGCAGTGGTGGATGGGAATAGTGCACAAAAACATAAAGGGGATGAGGCCTCAGATTGCTTAAATTCTTAACCGATAATTTCTTAAGAGCCCCGGCGAGGTATTCTGCCGGATGATGCTCTGCCGCAAAACGATCTGCTTCAAACTCATTCTTTCTTGAAATCCAGTTGGTTCCTACACCCATAATTGCAGAAATTGGTGAATAAAGAATCCCAAAAGCAATAAGCCCCAGATGAAATGAGGGCTGATCTGAGCCCAGAGCGGAGGATAATTCAGGATTCCTAACCATTACAGAAAGCAGATAAAACGTAATTGCAGTGGTAATAAAAGAAAGAATCAGACCTGTAATAATATGTTTCTTTTTGTAATGTCCTATTTCATGAGCCAGAACAGCCACTATTTCTTTGACGGATAAGTCGTTAATAAGAGTATCAAAAAGTACGATTCTCTTTTTCTTGCCAAGTCCGGAAAAATAGGCATTGGCTTTTGTGCTCCGTTTTGAACCATCAATTACATACACATCATTGAGGGGGAATTGTGCACGCCTGCTCATTGAAGATATAGAATTGCGTAACTCTCCCTCTTCAAGAGGTGTTTGCTTGTTAAATAAAGGAACTATAAGAGTTGAATAAAAAAAGTTCATAAAAATCATAAAAACCGTGATGAGTCCGAGAGCATATACCCAGAACCAGGCAGTAGTCTCATAGTAGAACCATGTTATCAGGGCTAAAAGTCCGCCCCCGATAATTATTCCAAGAAACCAGCCTTTAAGTTTATCAGTTATGAAGGTCACTGGAGTGGTCTTGTTAAATCCGAATTTCTCTTCAATAACGAATGTTCCGTACCAGTCAAAAGGTATACTCAGAATATCTGAAGCAAACATTATTATCCCGAAAAAAATCAGGGTTATCATAACCTGATTTGATGATATTTCCCTTGCAAGGGTATCAACCAGGGCAAACCCGCCAAAAAAAAGCATTGCAAGTACAAGCAGCAAGCTGAAAAATCCGTGAAAAAGAGAAAACCTCTGCTTGACTTTTTCATATTCAATCGATTGACGATATTTGTCTTCATCATAAATATCCTTTAACTCATCAGGAAGTTCAGGAGATCTCCGGGTGGAATTAAGGTATTCCAGGAATGCCTCCGCGATAAATGAACCTGTTACAAGCAAAACCAGTAAATACAACAGCATATGAACAGAAATTAAACAAAATGCAAAAGTAGCTATTTTATTGCTCCATTCCCAGTTGCCGGTCAAGTTCTCTGGATTTTTTCAACCGGCCCTCAAGAATATCAATATAATCAGATGTAACAGGATGTCTGTTCAACTGGTATGATTCCATGGCATGGTTCAATGCCTGTCTGTAATTGCCTTTCAGTTCGTTTATATATGCCAGGTTATAGGCAGCAGCAGCGGCAACATTCTTATTGTAACTTTCAAGCAGAGAATCAAGTATTGACTCTGCTCTTTCCAGCTGACCATTCTCTATATAATATGCAGCCAGCCGGAAATGCCGGTTACCCTTCGAAAAGTAATATCTTGTTTCTTCTTTCCAGTAAGGAGCCACTCTCCTGGCATAATCCAAAGCTGCATAATATGCTGCTTCCATCAGTGCCTCCGTCGCGGATGGAAGATTCTCAACCAACTCGCTTCTGGTATAAGCACTGTATATCCAGTGTAAAGTATCAAGCAGTACATATTCATCAACAAGATCTTCCCGGGTTTTACCATACGTACGCCAGAGTGAAACAATATTCATCTTTATATCTCCCCTGAAATAATCAGTCCATCCGGTTTCTGCAGAGCCGGTAATAAGGTTTATGGAATCGGTGAACTCCGCAAAAAAAACATCCAGAGATATTATCCCGTCTTTACCAAGTGAGTCACATATATGATCCACAAATTCATATTCAAAAATTTCCGGAACAACGGCAGGAAATGATCCGGGTATTTCCAGTAAATTGTCGTTCTCAATAAAATCAATGCCAGGTGATTCATTTAAAATATCAGCCAGTGAAAATATTACTTCTGTTGTTACCTGGTTATAAAACTCCCCCGTTACCAATCCGGGTAATTTAATCTCCTTTTGATCTGTTCCGTTAATGATAACCCTGTTAATGATTACAACACTTTCAATTTCAGTTGGCAATGGCTCTGAAGCAGGCTCCAAAACCTGTATATCAACCGATGAGAGAGAAATGCATGAAACAAAAAGCAGCGGAGAAAAAAACAACAGCAATTTTTTATCCATAAATCATTAAGCAATATTAAAAAGCAAAATAAGTGTTTATTTAAAAATTGTTGTAAAGATTATGTATTTTTCGGATTTTCTGGTGTAACCAAATATATATTGAAAATGCCGGACAGTCTTCTGATCAAAAACGCTTCTTTATACGATACGCATGACACAACCCGCTATGATATTCTCCTTGACGGCGGAAAAATAGTCAGACTGAAACCGTCAGGAGAAATACGACAATCAGGTGCTGCTTTAAATGCTGAGGGACTGGTTGCTGTTCCGGGATTTATTGACATTCATATCCATGGAGCCGGAGGTGCTGACAGCCTGGACGGAACAGCAGAAGCACTTGAAACAATTTCCCGTGCCCTGGCAAGAACAGGCACCACATCTTTTCTGAGCACTATGGTGGTAAAACCGGGTAAAGTTAACTTCCATCTTCAGATTGCGGGGCAGTACACAGGAAAAGATCTCGGAGGAGCAGAACTGCTTGGTATTTATGTTGAAGGCCCTTTTATAAATAATGCAAAACGGGGAGGTATCCTTTCTGATTGTATAACCATGCCCTCACCTGAACTTCTGGACAGAATAATTACAGAAGCAGGGGGTGCTATTAAAATAATGTGCCTGGCCCCGGAGATTCCCGGCAATGAAGATATTATCAGACGTCTGGCAAAATACGGGGTAATAGCTGCTTTTGGTCATTCCGATGCAGGATATGAGGAGACTGTAAGGGGTTTTGATACCGGCATCAGCCATGTAACACATCTGTTTAATGCCATGCGCCCGCTGCACCACAGAAATCCCGGACCACTGGCAGCAATATTTGAACATCCTGATGTAAGCATTGAACTGATAAGTGATTCACACCACGTACATCCAAGCCTTATAAAAATGACATGGAAACTTTCCGCCAAAAACAATGTAGTCTGCATAACTGACGGTATAAGCGGTATGGGACTTCCCGAGGGAATATATGAATACAATAACAAAAAATACAGATCAGAAAATGGACTGGCAAGGTACCTTGACGGGACACTGATAGGATCAACAATGAGCCTGGGCAATATAGCAAAAAACTTTATGACCTTTACAGGTGCAGACTTCAGCCAGGCAGTTGATGCTGTAACTATCAATCCTGCCCGTATAATTGGTGTCGACCACCGTAAGGGAAGCATTGAACCGGGCAAAGATGCAGATATTGTTCTGACAGATAATAATTTTAATATTCATTACACGATAATAGCAGGCAGAACTGTATATCAAAAACAATCCTGATAACCTATCCCCTGAATGCATTTTACTTACCTGGATACCATCATACTTATTGCATACATTGCAGGCATAACCTGGTTTGGAATTAAAATAGCCGGTAAACAGGCTTCATCCAGAGATTATTTTCTTGGAGGAAGAAAAATTCCATGGTGGGCCGTTTGTTTTGCAATAGTGGCAACAGAAACCAGCACACTTACATTTATCAGTATTCCCGGACTGGCTTACCTGACAAACCTGAATTTTCTTCAGCTGACCATAGGGTATTTCCTGGGAAGACTGATCGTTGCACTTGTAATTCTTCCCTCTTACTTTAAGGGAGAGCTTGGTACTGCCTATACTTTTCTTGCAAACAGGTTTGGAATTCCTATGAAAAACCTTGCATCCGGTGTATTTATGCTGACAAGGCTGGCCGCAGATGGTGTCAGACTGTTTGCCACTGCCATTCCTCTTGCTCTAATACTTCAGGGAACCTTTATTGCATCAAATCTTTCAACGGACTGGATATATATTGGCTCAATTCTGATAATCGCTATGGTTTCATTGAGTTACACATATGTCGGTGGATTAAGGGCTGTTGTGTGGATGGATGTGGTACAGCTGTTTATTTATTTTGCAGGTGCCATCGCCGCTATCATTATAGTAGGCGGAGATCTGAGCGGCGGTATTGCAGGCGGTATAGCAAAAGCATCAGAAGCCGGCAAATTTGAATTGTTCAGATTTTCTTTTGAGGGCGGACTGAAGGGGTTTTTCTCAACTCCCTATACATTGATTGCCAGCGTTATCGGAGGAGCTTTTCTTTCAATGGCATCCCACGGCATTGACCAGCTTATAATTCAGCGCCTGCTTGCTGCGGGTTCATTGTCAGCAAGCCGCAAAGCACTGGTAACCACCGGAGGTATCATTATAGTGCAATTCGCACTTTTTCTTTTCCTGGGCAGTATGTTGTTTGTTTTCTATGGCGGAGCCTCAATACCTTCAGATGAAGTATTCCCCAGGTTCATAATAGAAGAGATGCCTTCGGGACTGACCGGGCTGATCATTGCAGCTCTTTTTGCTGCTGCAATGTCAACACTTTCAAGTTCCATTACCGCACTCGGATCGGCTACCATGTATGATTATATTGTACCCTATTATAAAAGACTGAGTCCCGTTAATGAGATCGCAATATCGAGGTTTATTACCCTGATATGGTGTCTGCTTCTGGTTGGATCAGCTATATTTTTTATGCAAAGCTCCCGCGTAGTTGTTGAGCTGGCCCTGTCAATTGCATCCTTTACCTACGGGGGATTGCTGGGAACATTCTTCCTGGGGGTTCTTTTTAAAAAACCGGGAATCAGGCAGGCTGTACCTGCCTTCCTGGCTGGCATAGCGGTAATGATATACGTTATCCTGTTCACATCGGTTGCTTGGACATGGTACACACTCATTGGTGCCGCAGTAACTGTTGGCAGCGGACTGGTCTTGACCGCGATATGGAAAGGAGCCCGTCAACAGGACCAGGAAGGTTCTGTTAGAGAATAAAAAATTAGGAATGTATGATCAGGTTTTCATTCCTCCGCAAACACTGATAACCTGGCCGCTGATATATGATGAAAGATCTGATGCCAAAAACAGGGTTACATTGGCAACATCTTCAGGAGTTCCGCCCCTTCTGAGCGGTATGCCCTGAATCCATTCTTTCCTGACATCTTCGGGAAGAGTTGCAGTCATATCTGTCATTATAAATCCCGGAGCTATTGCATTGCAACGTATGTTTCTGGCTCCTAGCTCCCTGGCAACTGATTTTGTAAAACCCAGTATGCCGGCTTTTGATGCAGAATAATTTGACTGGCCGGCATTTCCGCTTACACCAACCACCGAACTCATATTGATTATTGACCCTGAACGCTGCTTAAGCATATACTTCTGAACGGCCTTTGTAAAATTGAATACTGACTTAAGGTTGACATTTATCACTGCATCCCATTGTTCCTCAGTCATTCTCATTAAAAGGGTATCTTTGGTTATACCGGCATTGTTAACCAGAATATCGATGCTTCCGAATTCTTTTGCTATCATGTCAACAGTTTTTTCAGTTTCATCAAACTTTGCAGCATTGGAAGCATATCCCTTTGCCCTGACACCAGTTCCTGAAATCTCTTTTTCAACAGATCTGGCCTGGTCATCATAGGCAAGATCTGTAAATGCTATATTTGCTCCATGATTTGCAAGGGTAATGGCAATGGCCTTACCGATGCCCCGGCTGGCACCGGTTATCAAAGCATTCTTTCCTTCAAGCATCTTCATATAATTTAAGTTTTAGTTTAAAACACAAATTAAACAAATATATTTATCCTGCAAGAAGAGTCAAAGTTTTGTTTAATAAAGTAACAAAATTCTGACTTACAGCAGGAACTATAACTGACTAATGCAATCAGGTGCAGTATATAAAAATGATACTTTTAAAGCCTTTATTCAAATAAAAAAGCTAATGGGGTAAATTGATACATTTAAATACATGAAATTGCCCCGGGGCCTTAAAAAAGCATTATTTAAGGCTGCATTTACAATCTATTATAAGTTTTGATAAAAAAGCCTTAATTCTTATTCCAGGCGCTGCTCCTGCATTTTATTTGAAATAACTTTCTTGTTGATTCTTTTAACAATCGACGGTCCTTCATAAATAAACCCGGTGTAAATTTGCACAAGACTTGCACCTGCCCTGAGTTTTTCAATAGCATCATCAGGCTCCATAATGCCGCCTGCAGCCACTACAGGAATCCGGCCCTCAGATTTTTTTACAAGATACCTTATTACCTCGGTTGACCGATCTCTCAATGGAAGACCGCTGAGTCCACCGTTACCGATTTTACTTATTCTCTCACCTGAAGAAATAAGATTTTCCCTTTTTACCGTGGTATTTGTAGCTACAAAACCATCTATACCGGTTTTTAATGCAATATCAACAACTTCATCCAGCTCTCCATAATTAAGATCAGGTGATATTTTAAGCAAAATTGGCTTCTCCGAACCTTTTTTTAATGATAATTGTTTCAAAATATTCAGTATCCCGGTCAGCATATCATAGTCCTGGAGTTCTTTAATATCGCCGACATTGGGACAGCTGATATTTACAACAAAGTAATCCACAACCTCATGTAAAACATTAAAACAATAAACATAATCATCAATAGCTCTGTTATTTGGAGTATCTGTATTTTTACCAATATTGCCTCCAATAATGACTCCGGATTTTCTTTTTTTGAGGTTTATGGCAATCCTGTCTGCACCAATATTGTTTATACCCATCCTGTTTATCAATGCTTTATCCCGGGGTAATCTAAAAGATCTGGGACGAGGATTTCCCGGTTGTCCTTTGGGAGTGACAGTTCCAATTTCTATAAACGAAAATCCAAATTCAGATAATTCATTATATAACAAGGCATTCTTGTCAAAACCGGCAGCCAGCCCGACCGGATTTTTAAATTTTATTCCGAAAACTTCCCTTTCCAGTTCATCATGGGAAAAACAATAAATTTTTCTTATCAACTTTTTAAAAGGAGGAATACGCAGGGAGATATTCAGAAAAAATACAACAAATCGATGTACAAACTCGGGATCGAACAAAAACAGAAGGGGACGGATAAATCCACGGTACAACATTTTCCGCTCAATATAATAAAAGTTTATCTGATCAGCTATTTTATGTTCCTTTTTAGCTGTTTACAATGTAAAGATACCGGAAATTCCATGCATTATCAATTTATAAAATTTATTCTTCGGGAAAATATTCAGTAAAACTTTTATCGGTATAGAGGATTATAATTTTCTGAATTGATTTTTGTTTATTTACATTATTAACCTCTGCTTCATTACCTGTTTTACTTTTGTAATTCTGACCATCTATGTTCTTATTTACATTTGTAAACTCATTTTCATGTTTTTCTGAATCTGCAATATCTTCTTCAGAATCATTATATTCAGTATTTTGTTCAGATAATTTTTCACCAGTATGTTCAGCAGGTTGCGAAGCATTGAAATCTTCTCCGAAAAGATCACCCTGTCTGATATCAGCTTTATACATGCTCCCCTTTCCTGTTATAAGCCAATCAGCATTAAGGGAGGGATAACCGGTAAGTATTTTTTGTATGAAGTCAAATCCCGGTTTGTTCCTTCCTGATAATATATGCGAAACATTAGATGGTTGTACACCAATGGTTTCAGCAAATCTGGCATACGACAACTGTTCCTTGTTTAAAAACTTAAGTAATCTGTCTCTCATAGATGTTTTAAAATCTTATTATACAAATGTAATAATTCTGTTATTTACTATTGTAACTTTTTGTTAAATACATTTGTATTTATTGATTTTTATGAAACAATGGCCAGGTGGTAATTTATGTAATAATTCATCTAATTGTATTTCAATATTTTATGAAAATATCGTTATTGGTTTATTTTATTAAATAATTGTTATACAGTATTATAACAAAAAAGTATTTAATAACTAATTTAATACTTTAAATAAAAAATATAATTTACTGGTTATTAAAATATTATATTCGTTAAGGCTACATTTTAATTACATATGTAATTAACAATTGCTTATTTATTAAATTAATACTTTATATAAAATGATTAAATTGCTGGTTAATTGTACATAAACTAGTAGTAATATTTATAATATTTGATATGAATATCGTCAGTTATTGATATAAATTCATTGCCATAAACTATAGAATTTATAAATAAAATGTTTTCTTAAAATAGCGATATATATATATTTTTGTTCTAAAATAGTTAATTTCATGCCTTCTTAAAAAGTTTGTATTATTACTCCCATTTTGCGCACTAACCTATAATGATAATGGAGAACACTAAATTTTCAGCCGTCGAACAGAATTTTTTTAAACAAAGCAGGATTAAAAATATTACAACCAGGATACCCTATATTACGGTAGACAATTTTCCCAAACTCGGTCTTTTTGCGGCTTTAAGATTTATCGAATGGGTTTCAGAAAACCCGGACGGGGTAATAAGTCTTCCTACGGGTAAAACACCGGAATATTTTATCAAGTGGACCAAAAGGATAGTTGACAACTGGCAAGATGATGAGATCAAAACACTCAGGAAGAATTACGGACTGAATACAAAGAAAAAGCCTGAGTTCAGTAACCTTCAGTTCGTACAGATCGATGAATTCTATCCAATTAGTTCCAAACAGCACAATAGTTTTTATCATTATGTAAATGAGTATTATATAAAGGGATTTGGCCTGGATCCGAATAATGCTCTGCTTATAAACTCAGATAAAATAACTCTTCCGGAAGGCAAGCATTTCTCAGAAGTCTTTCCTGATAACAATGTTGATCTTTCTCTCAGATACCGGGAAGCAAAATCTTCGTTTGAACTGCTTCAGCAAAAAGCTGTTTTTGCCATTGACGACTGGTGTACCAGATATGAAATGGCTATACGTGAAAAAGGAGGGATAGGATTTTTTCTTGGCGGAATAGGACCTGACGGACATATTGCATTCAATACCCGGGGAACGGATCACCATTCAACGACCAGGCTGACTGCTACAAATTTTGAAACTCAGGCGGTTGCCGCCGGCGACCTGGGTGGAATTGAAATATCGAGAAACCGGCTGGTAATAACTATCGGACTCCAGACAATTACATATAATCCCGATAATGTGGCAATTGTTTTTGCTGCCGGAGAAGCCAAAGCAACGGTAGTGAGGGATGCCCTTGAAGAAGAAAGGTCAAACATATATCCCGCAACTGCACTTCATCCTCTTAAAAATTCCCGGTTCTATCTTACAGCCGGTGCAGCTTCAATGCTGGAAGACAGCATTGAACTGTTTTACAAATCAGGGAAATGGACACATGAAAAAACTGAAAGGGCAGTGACGGATCTGTGCAAAAAAATTGACAGGTACGGACATCATCTGAAAATTGACGACCTTAAAAATGATAAATATTGCAAGTTAATCCCGGACCTCAGTGAAGAAACGGTCAAAACCGTTACAGATTCCATAATAGAGAAAATGAACAGAGGTATGGATACTGAAAATGATCAGGTATACTATCATACCGGTCCCCATCACGATGATATTATGCTTGGAATGCTTCCTCACATACACAGATTGCTGAGAAACGAAAGCAATGAAGCCTATTTTTCTGTGCTGACCTCAGGATTTACTGCCGTAACAAATCAGTTCCTGCGGGATGCACTTGAAGATACCAAACGTTTTTTGAACAAGGGACTTATCCAGATGGTCGAATATCCTGATTTTTTTGAAATAGGTTACAGTCTGAAATGGGATAAAGATGTGTATCATTATCTCAACAAGGTGGCATCGGGAGAACCTTTTGAAAGAAGAAGAGGACTGGCGCACAGAATAATAAGGGCCATAGTGATTATACGCAAAATCAAAGACAGGGAAGACCTGAGGAACCAGATAGATGATATCCTGGCTATATTAAGAAGAAGCTATGACGGCGAGAAAAACCCAACGGATATTCAGACCCTTAAAGGTATGATAAGGGAATTTGAAGAAGAACTTGTGTGGGCACATTTTGGTATCCAGGTAAAAAATGTCCATCATCTCAGACTTGGATTTTATACCGGAGATGTTTTTACAGCCCAGCCTGAGAGAGACAGGGATGTAAAACCTATTCTGGAAAAACTCAAAAAGGTCAATCCTAGTGTAATCAGTCTTGCTTTCGATCCTGAAGGAAGCGGTCCCGATACACATTATAAGGTTTTACAGGCAATTGCTGAGGCAGTCCGTCTCTGGCAGAAGGAAACAGATCTCTCCCACCTTCGCATATGGGGATACAGAAATGTCTGGTATCGCTTTCATCCTGCCGAGGCAAATGTTATTGTTCCCGTATCTCTCAACGCCATGGCAGTGCTAGAAGATTCATTTACCAATTGTTATCTCAGCCAGGTTGATGCATCCTTTCCCAGCTATCAGCATGATGGAAAATTCAGTGAGCTTACCAAAAATACCTGGGTGGACCAGCTAAAAACGATCCAGCTGCTTCTTGGCAAAAATTATTTTTACCAGAACAGCAGTCCGCGAATAAGATCAACACACGGAATGCTCTTCTTTAAAGAGATGAGCGTTGATGAATTTCTTGCAAGCGCGAGGGAACTGGAAAAATCGATGGAGGGTGTCAGTCTCTGAAAATGCTGAGATTCTTTTACTCCTGTTATTTTTCAGCAATTTTTTCAATGGCCCAGATGGTCAGATAACCTGAAACCATGAGTAAAAGAGCAATTATTACCTCACCGGATAATGTATCGGGAAGATATCTCTGATAATTTTCTATCAACGGACTGCCATCCGGTTTTGTAATTAAATTTCCCAGTTCATCAAATCTGTAAACCGGACTTTTCCATGGCCATAAAAGTAAAAGGGAGCCTGCAATAAAACCTGTAAGTACTGACAGGGTATAATCTTTGAATTTTTTAAATATCCATGAAAGAAAATGAGAAAACAACAAAAGGCCCAGAACAATCCCTGCAAATACAGGTAGCAAAATATCTATTCTCAGTTCATTTATTGCCTCTATAGCTACCAGTTCATAATTTCCCATTAGCAAAAGAATAAATGAACCGGAAAGGCCGGGAAGAATCATGCTGCATACTGCAGCCATCCCGCACAACACCAGGTACAAAATACTGTCATTACCTTCTGCGGGACTCAAAGTAGATATCCACGCTGCCAGTGCAGCTCCCGAGACAAACATAAACACGACGGGCAGTGTCCATTTATGAACACTTTTTCCAACAAAATATACCGATGCAAGAATAAGTCCAAAAAAATATGCCCATATATACACCGGAAAATTATGGAACAGATAACCCAGAATTCTTGCAAGGGTAAACACACTTATTAATGCTCCGGAAAAAACAGCAAACAGAAATGTTAAATTTATATGAGCTGCAAATTCTCTGAACTTTCCCCTTACCAGTAATGAAAAAGCAATATGATCAACAGATCTGAGTGAATGGATCAATTTCTCAAAAATACCGGTTATTAGTGCTATGGTTCCCCCGGAAACACCGGGAATCACATTTGCCGCACCTACAGCAAAACCTTTAATTGTCAGTATAACGTATTCCCTGAGATTATTATGCATAATTATATATTAAACATACAAAGACATATAGCTCTTATTAAATGCATATTAAGCTATATATTCTAAAGTGTTTATTTAAATATAAAATCACTGTTGAAGTGAATCAGGAAGGAAGTCCTTTATTGTATCACCCCTGAGCCCGAGTCGCAGGGTCTCCATTGCAAAAACTTCACCAGGAGCAATATTGCCCAGGTTAACATTGGCACCCAGCATTTTAATAAAATAGACCTGCTGATTTTTCAAAGGGGCTTCCCAGATAATATCCCGGTGATTAATATTTTTTGTGATGTCCCTTACCAGCTCTACATTAGCCGAGCCATCCGGATTATATATACCTATGGTTCCGCTTTCCCTGGCTTCGGCAATAACCTTCCATGAACCGGCATTAAGTTCAGCCTGCATCATATTCACCCATTTTTCAACTGGTATGATGACTCCCGCAAGCTTCGACCCCACCTCTGATAATACCTGGAATTCATGTGTGAGGATTTCTATACATTCAAGCTTTTTATCATGATCAATATCCACCGTTCCGTCTGAAACCTCAACAAGATCAAGATCACAGGAAGAGACAAACTCCCTGAAATGATCAAACATATCGCGCACATAAAAAAGTTCAAAAAGTGTACCACCAAAATAAGGCCTTATTTTTCCGTCCCGGTAAACTTTTAGCTTATCCTTAAGATCCTTTGTAATTAGTGCAGTGCCAAACCCAAGCTTAACAAAATCAGTAAAATCACCTGATGATTTAACAAATTCTTCAGCTTCCCTGACGCTAAGGCCCTTATCCATCATCATGGTAATACCGTTATCTCTTGGTTTACTTAAACGATTGGGAATGTAGGGTATATTATAATTCATATAAATTAATTATTTAACATTTCCCTGTTATGTTTTATTGAATGTTTTTAATAGGTCTTTTACCGATTTAATCCTGGCAGCTTCCGGATAGTATTTTAAAAAATCATTATGTGCCTCATAATCCAGCGAAAGGGCAATTCTGAGAAAATGATCAGCTTTTTCACCATCATTGTTCATAAGAGAATATGCTGCCAGCCTGTAATTAAACAGCGCAATGCCCGGATTAATGCCCGATGCTTCAGTAAGTACCTGAACAGCCATATCATAGTCCTTAAACTGAAGGAAAGTTTCAGCAAGGTTGATCCATGAGTCAAAATCCCCCGGATCAAATTTTACAGCTTTCCTGTATGAATTAATCGCATCCACCGGCCGGCCGAGTTTAATATATATATTTCCCAGCGAATACCAGTATTCAGAGCTGTCCGGGAAAAGCTCTATTGCTTTCTCAACATAACACAGGCTTTTGTTATATTCTCCTTTGGCAAACATAACCATACCTCTTCCAAGCCATGCATCAGCATAATCAGGGTTAACAGACAGGCTTTTACGATAATACTTCAGTGCTTCATCCCACAATTCAATTTTTTCATAACATTCACCGATATAACATATAACCTGTTCATTATTCTCTTCCAGATATAAAAGTTCCTTGTAAACGGTTATAGCGGACTTGTAGTTGCCGCTGTTAGCCAAAGTATTGGCCTTGTTAAAATATGCCGATGAATATTCCTCATCCAGAGATATGGCAAAATCATAAGCTTCTATTGCTTTGTCGTAATTCTCCATTCTGTTATAAATGACTCCCATATTGTACCAGACATTTTCGGAGAACGGATCTTTATCCAGATATCTGTTGTAAAAATCAAGGGCCTTGTCAAGCTTGTCAATCCTCTCGTAACAATAGGCAATATCATATATGTAAGACAAATTACCGGGTTCCAGATCATATGCCTGAAAAAGATATCTTAAAGCCAGTGTGAAATGACTTTGCTGCTCAAAGGCTATAGCTATATTAAACAGAATATCTTCTTTGGCTTCGTCAGTTAACATTACAGCCTTATTAAAATACTTTACGGCATCTTTAGCCTGACCTAAAAGATTTAATGCCATTCCCTTTGTAAAATGGACCTCCGGGTTATTAAACTCTATCTTTTCAATTGTATTCAGAATATTGAGAGATTCCAGGGGCTGCGATTTATCATTTAAAATTACCGCCATTTTTAAACGGATGGATGTAGATGACGGGTGAAGGTTTATTGCATGCTGTGTGGCATTATAGGCACGGTTGGATTTTCCCTGTCCCATATAATGATCAATAATTTCCTCAAATTCATCTACATCAAAATAATACCTGGCGCTTTGGCTGACCATTTCCTCGTAACGCCTCATCAGGTTAACAAAACCATTGTCACTATAGTAACGATCTTTTTCTTCACTCATAATACCGGACTGTCAATCTGCGAAGTTAATAATTATAATTAAAGCTTTTACATATTTCCATTTTCACTTTGAGTGAATCGTATACTATTAATTATAAGATACTTACCTATTCCGATCAAACTAAAAAACAGTGTAATATTACTTCATAGTACAAATATGCAATAACCTGATCAGATATTAATTTGTTTTTTTCAACAATTAATAAACAACCGGATTATTTATTAATTTTTGTATTTACAGGATTATTGCTTTATTTTGTTTTAATTACAGATGTTTCCGGCAACAACTATTTATAATTAATTTAATAATATGGAAAATTTCAGGGAAAAACGACTTGAGCGGCAGTTAAAATCACAACAAAGCACCAGTATCGTAATTGGTGTTATTCTGCTGCTTTCGATACTCGGCAATGTCTTCCTGTTTGTGAGAAACGGTACGGTTAATAATGAAAAAGAAGAGCTTATAATTGAAAATGACGCCCTGTTAACTGATAAACAGATGGTAGAAGAAAAAAACACACAACTGCAGGCGGATATTCAGGAATTAAATGAACAAATAAATGTTGTAAGGGAGAGTGCAGCTGCCCTCCAGGCAGAAATACAGGCAAGAGATTCAAGGATTGCCCGCCTTCGTAACCAGGTAGCCGAAATTGAACAACTTCGCATACAAGTAGCAGAACTTGAACTGCTTAAGGAGGAATTCCGGGAGATTGAACAGGAAAGGCAAAACTTGCTGACAGAATTACAGGATCTTGGAGAAAAGCTATCAAAACTGAAGGAACAAAATGATTCCCTGACCGGAAAAATTGATGATGCAGCAAATCTGAAGGCATATAACATATGTGTGCACAATTTTCGGGACAGATGGCTGGGAAGACCTGTTGAAATGGAAGTTGCACGCAGAGTTAACCGCACTATGGTAAGTTTTGAGATAAACGGAAATATTCTGGTAGAACCGGAACAAAAAGATATTCACCTGCTGATGATCGATCCGGGAGGAAATGTTGTAAACCCCTCCGTTGAAACATTCACCATTGCCGAAACAGGCAGAACAAGTAATTTTACCGAATATACAAGCATTCAGTATAACCGCAGACCGGTTCCGTTAAATTTCACGATAACGCATGAAGATAAACTTGATTCAGGGACATTCAGAATGGAAGTATACATTGACGGAGTAAATTCAGGAATCCAGGAATTTAATCTTGAATAGCTCCTGTAACAAGAGAATTTTATTTAGGTAAGAAATATTATAACGCTTTAAATCAGGCTTAAATATAAATTAAATATTTATTGGTAAATTTCTTTCCTTGCAGCTTTTACCGTGTTGTTAAGCAGTGTTATTATTGTCATCGGGCCCACACCCCCGGGTACCGGAGTTATAAAGCTGCATTTGGGAGCAACTTCATCAAATTTGACATCCCCAAGCAATTTCCAGCCGGATTTTGTTTTGTCTGATTTAACCCTTGTGATACCTACATCAATTACAACAGCACCATCTTTTACCATTTTGGCAGTTACAAACTCTGACTTCCCCATGGCTACTATCAGAATATCGGCCGTTCGGCATACATCATCCAGGTCTTTTGTCCTGCTGTGACAAAGAGTAACCGTTGCATCACCGGGATAACCCTTGCGGGCCATAAGTACAGCCATCGGTTTTCCGACTATGTTGCTCCTTCCGACTATTACGCAATGCTTTCCTGATGTTTCGATGCCGTATCTTTTAATCAGCTCAAGTATTCCACCAGGTGTTGCTGATATATATGAAGGCTGATCTATAAAAAGCCTCCCTGCATTTACCGGATGAAACCCGTCCACATCCTTTTCCACCTTAATTCTTTCAATAACCTTTTCTTCCGAAATATGGGAAGGCAGAGGCAATTGTACAATTAATCCGTCAATATCGTCATTTTGGTTTATCTCGTCAATTTTCTCAAGAAGTTTATTTTCCTGCACCTTTTCTTCCATCCTTACCAGGGTGGATTTAAACCCTACCTGATCACAGGCCTTTACCTTATGTGAAACATAAGTTTCACTGGCACCGTCACTGCCTATAATAACTGCAGCCAGGTGAGGCACCTTGCCACCGGATTTCTTAATATCCAGAACAGTGGCGGCAAGTTCTTCCTTCATCTGCGAAGATATTTTTTTTCCATCAAGTAAAACCATGACAAATAAGATATTATTTAATTAATATAAAGCTATTATTTAACGTCCCATCATCGGCATATCCTTCATCATTTTCCCTCCTTTTTTGCCACTGGTCATCATCTTCATCATTTTACGGGTTTCATCAAACTGTTTTATCAGCCTGTTCACCTCCTGTATGGTTGTACCGCTCCCATCGGCAATTCTTTTTCTTCTGCTTCCGTTGATAATTGCAGGGTTGTTTCTTTCATCGGGAGTCATTGATTTTATAATTGCTTCAATTCCCTTAAATGCATCATCATCAATATCAAGATTTTTCATTGCCTTGCCGACACCGGGTATCATACCGGCAAGTTCCTTCAGATTGCCCATCTTTTTGATCTGTTGTATCTGGGAAATAAAATCATCAAAGTTGAACTGATTTTTTGCTATCTTCTTATGCAGTTTTCTTGATTCGGCTTCATCAAACTGTTCCTGAGCACGTTCCACCAAAGTCACTATATCTCCCATACCCAGGATCCGGTCAGCCATTCTTTCAGGGTGAAACACATCAATGGCATCCGGCTTTTCGCCTGAACCTATAAATTTTATCGGTTTATTGACTACGGAACGTATTGAGAGCGCCGCACCTCCCCTAGTATCACCATCCATCTTTGTAAGAACAACGCCATCAAAATCAAGCCTGTCATTAAAAGCTTTTGCAGTATTTACCGCATCCTGTCCGGTCATGGCATCCACAACGAACAGTATCTCATGAGGTTCAACAGCCTTTTTTACGGAAGCAATCTCGTTCATCATCTGTTCATCCACTGCGAGCCTTCCCGCAGTATCAATTACAACAAGGTTATATCCCTGTTGCCTTGCATATTTAACGGCTGCCCTGGCAATTTTTACTGGCTGCTGATTCCCCTCCTCCGTATATACAGGAACATCAACCTGCTCCCCGAGTATCTTAAGCTGTTCTATAGCAGCAGGACGATATACGTCACCGGCCACCAGAAGTGGACTTTTTCCTTTTTTTGATTTAAGGAAATTGGCAAGCTTGGCTGAAAATGTAGTCTTGCCTGACCCCTGGAGACCTGCAATCAGTATGATTGCAGGATTTGGCTTAATATTGACATCTTCCATCTCCCCTCCCATAAGGGAAGCAAGCTCATCATGAACAATCTTGACAAGCATTTCACCGGGTTTTACAGATGCAAGAACATTTTGTCCAAGAGCCTTTTCCTTAACCGTATCAGTAAAATTTTTGGCTATCTTATAGTTAACATCGGCATCAAGAAGCGCCCTTCTCACCTCTTTCAGGGTTTCTGCCACGTTTATTTCAGAAATAGTGCCCTCACCCTTCAGAAGTTTAAAGGAACGTTCAAGCTTTTCAGTAAGGTTTTCAAACATTTGAAATCATTTTTATCTGTTAATTCCACAAAAATAATTAATATAACCGCGTTTGCCAATTTTTATCTCCCCGGGAGACAATCAATTATCCCCTTAACGGGGAAAACGGGGCCACATTATTAATAATTCAGAAGAACAAGGTTTTCCCTACATCTTATCAGGAACTTCAATTCCCAGCAGCCCCATACCCTTTTTTATCACACTGCCGGTCAATTCAGTCAGTAACAGCCGGAAATTCCTCGAAGCCATGTTTGATTCCCTGATAACAGGATGGTCATGATAAAACTGGTTATATTCCTTTGCCATATCATATACAAGATTTGCTATAAGAGCCGGACTGCAGCTTCTTCCCGCTTCCCTGACAACCAGGGGAAAATCATGAATCAATGCAGCCACACGTGTCTCCTTCCCGCTTAAAGAAATATCCTGTAATTCATAATCACCGGTTGCAATACCCTGCTCTTCAGCTTTCCTGAGCAATGAACATATTCTGGCATACGTATACTGGATAAAGGGTCCGGTATTGCCGTTAAAATCGATCGATTCTTCGGGATTAAAAACCATGTTTTTTTTAGGATCCACTTTTAATATGAAATATTTCAATGCCCCCATCCCGATGGTTTTTACAATTTCCTCCCTTTCACCTTCATTCAGTCCGTCAAGCTTGCCAAGCTCCAGCGAAAGTCTGCCGGCTGTCTCTGTCATTTCATCAATCAGATTATCGGCATCCACAACTTTACCCTCACGGGATTTCATTTTACCCGAAGGAAGCTCCACCATGCCATAGGATATATGCTCAATGGAACGGGCCCAGTCATAACCAAGCTCATCAAGTATTAAGGAAAGCACTTTAAAGTGATAATCCTGCTCATTGCCAACAACATAATACATTTTATCAGCATTGTAATCCTTCTGCCTCAAAACAGCAGTCCCCAAATCCTGTGTAATATAAACAGATGTTCCGTCTGAGCGAAGCAATAACTTCTCATCCAGTCCCCTGTCAGTAAGATCAGCCCAGACTGATCCGTCCTCTTTTTTCTTTAAAACTGACCTGTTCAGTCCGTCCTCTACAATTTTTTTTCCCTCGTGATATGTTTCAGACTCATAATATATTTTGTCAAAAGAAACTCCGAGTCTTTTATAGGTTACATCAAACCCGTCATAAACCCATCCGTTCATACGTTTCCACAGGTCCGTCACCTCCGGGTCATCCGATTCCCATTTTCTGAGCATCTCACGGGCTTCTTCAATAAGCGGGGCTTCCATCCTGGCCTGATCCTCTTTCATGCCCCCCTTAACAAGTGAATCCACTTCCTTCCTGTATTCTTTTTCAAACATAACATACATATCACCCACAAAGTGGTCACCTTTTATACCTGTATTATCCGGAGTCCTGTTATTGCCCCATTTTTGCCAGGCAAGCATGGTTTTACAGATATGTATTCCACGGTCATTGACAAGGTTAACCTTTTTTACTTCCTTTCCATTGGCTTCAATTATTCTGGAAATACTGTATCCTAAAAGATTATTGCGTATATGACCGAGATGAAGGGGCTTATTTGTATTTGGAGATGAAAACTCAACCAGGACAGTTTCCCTTTTATCGTGCTGTTTGACAAATCCATAGTCAGTATTTGCAGCAGATTCCTTTATAAACCGCGTCCAGTAAGAAGATTCAAGTACAAGATTAAGAAAACCCTTTATTACATTATAATCAGTAACTTCCGGTAAAGAACTGAGATAATTTCCAAGTTCCTCTCCTGCTTCAGCAGGGGATTTTTTCATAAGCCTGATAAGAGGGAACACCACCAGGGTTACATCACCCCTGAACTCTTTTCTGGTTTTCTGAAGCTGTATAAGTGAACTGTCAGGCTCAGGAAGGTTCTTTTGGGCAAAAAAACCCTTAACGGCAACGGCAATTATATTTTCAATTCTCATTGGAACAGGCTGAAATCAATTGGCATTATTAAAAAATGCAAAGATAAAAAGAAACCCTGTAAATCCATCCTGAATTATCAGGGAGGAATACAAATCATAACTGTCCAGTGTACATAAAAGATTACCTGGCAATATCTCTTTAAAATAAAAAAGGCCGTCCCTTAAAGACAGCCTCCGCCTCCGATATATATTTCTTAATTCAGACTCCTGTATTCCATCTTCCGGTATCTTTCATCCAGTCATACAAATTGATAGTATTCATATTCCTTCTATATCTGTCAATTTCAGCACAATCAGGCATTTGTTTAATATTCCACCGCTCAAAGTTTAACATCCAGTCTTCCACCTCAGGTGCTTCTTCATAAACCGTCTCGTTAAAGTCCGCTTCAAACACGAATGAATTCCAGTAAGATGCATTCATCATCCAGTCCTCAATCTCAATACTGCTCTCATCTATATAATCTTCAAATGAATACCAGTATGTTATATCATGCATCCAGTTCTCAATACCGGTTTCCGTTTCAGTTTCATAGTCCGCATAAAATTCCACAATAACCCTGGTAATTTCTTCTTCACCGATTATTTCTCCAGTCCCGTTATGTGCATAAAGACTGGTAAAGCTCAGAAGTGTTGCAAATATTAATGCACTTAAGTAATTTTTGTTCAGGTAAGTTTTTACAGTTTTCATTTTTATTTATATTTTAAAGTAAGTTATTTTTTATGTTATTCTGACATTGTAATTATAACTGATAAACAGATATAAATTCTTTTTGTTCAAAAAAATAATACTTAAAGTTAAACAAAAAACAATTTTAATTCCTGTTAGTGCAAAAATAAGCATTATAAACGTTACTTAGAATCTTTTTAAATAAGTTTAACAAACCTTACAATACAGGTCTTATATTGACTTTTGCATTATTCTTGCATTTAATCTATTTTATCTGCTATTTTGTCTGATCAAAACAGAGACTGAAACCTTCCAGTTAACAAGATGATATAGTGCTCAAAAAGCGTGTTATTGTATCGGCAACAAATGATCTTGCAACCGACCAGAGGCTGAAGCGCCACTGCAGTGCATTGAACAGTGAGGGCTATGATGTTCTTCTAACGGGAAGGATCCTTCCCGGAAGCCTCTCAGTTGATAACCGGCCATATAAAACAAGACGCGTAAAGCACTGTTTTAACAAAGGAGTGTTTTTCTACGCAGAATACAATATCCGGCTATTTATTTTTCTTATATTCAGCAGGTTTGATATCATTCATGCCAATGACCTCGACACTCTTCCGGCTTGCTTCCTGGGTTCTCTTATTAAAGGCAAAACACTGGTGTACGACAGCCATGAATATTTTACCGAAGTACCGGAACTCTCGGCCCGCCCCGTAGTGAAAAAGATTTGGGAAACAATTGAAAAGCTTATATTTCCAAAACTGAAACATATTATTACGGTCACTCCTTCAATAGCATCGGAGTATCAAAAAAAATACGATAAGAATATTCACGTGATAAGAAATGTGCCGGAAAAGATATGCCGTAAAACCGGGGTGTCGGCTGAGAATTTCGGACTTCCGTCAAAAAAGAAACTTGTTATACTGCAGGGAACAGGGATCAACATTGACAGGGGAGCTGAAGAAGCGGCCAGTGCAATGAATTTTGTTGATAATACAGTGCTGGTAATTGCAGGAAGCGGCGATGCATTACCAAAATTAAAAGATAAAATATCAGGCAGTTCCCTGAGCGAAAAAGTCTTTTTCATTCCTCCATTGCCATATGAAGAACTGATGCAACTTACAGCCATTTGCGATGCAGGACTTTCACTGGACAAAAAAAGTAACCTGAACTACCGTTACAGTCTGCCCAACAAACTCTTCGACTATATAATGGCCGGGATCCCTGTTATAGTAACTGATCTTCCGGAATTACGGAATATTGTTGAAAAATATAAAATAGGCCTTATAACCGGAGATTGTTCCCCGGAAGGGATAGCAGAAAAAATTAACACCCTCCTTTTCAGGATACCCGCCGAACACTGGAGAATAAACCTGAAAAAAGCCGCAGATGAACTTAACTGGGATAATGAAAAACATGTATTACTATCTTTATACAGGGATATTCACTAATAATCAGGGTTATATGCAGTAATAAAGGACTAGCTTAAGCAGGAAATCCGTAATATCCTTAAAAATTTAAATTGTTGGTGTTATTTTTGTACCCTAAAATATTATATTGAAACGAGCCATGAGCATAATTCAACACACACAGATGATTATCCCCGGAGAGTTACATGTGACAACTAAAAGACAAATTTTGAAACGATGAATCCCCATGATACTGAGTATCAAAAAAAATGATAAATAAAACAAGGGGATCCATCGGCCTTGAAATACTGTATATGAATAACCTTGTATACATAATTAATTGATTATTATCTTAATTAACCTATTTTATATAGATGAAAAGAATAAGATCTTTTACCATTCTGCTTATATTACTTATCACATCAGGCACCCAGGTATTATCTTCCGGCTATAATATCAAAGTCAGGATAGAAGGGCTTCAGGACACAACCCTGATGCTGGCATATCATTTTGGCAACAGAAAATATATCAAAGACACCATAATGGTTGACTCCAAAGGTGCCGGCGTTTTCAGCGGAGATGAAGAACTGCCCGGGGGGATATACCTTGTGGTTATGCCGGAGATGGATTACTTTGAAATACTTGTCGACCGTGAACAGGAATTCAGCATTGAAACCACCCTGAATGATCCGGTAATGAATATGGAGGTGAAAGGCTCTGAAGAAAATGACCAGTTTTTTGCTTATCACCGGTTCATGAATGAAAAGCAATCCGCCTCATCTGCCCTGCAGGAAAGAATAGAGAGGAACCGGAATAATCCTGACTCCATGAAATACCTGCAGGAACGGGGAAGGGCGCTGGACAGAGAAGTTCAGGAGTACTGGAAATCAATTACACAAAACAACCGCGGAGATCTTCTTGCCAACCTGATCAATGCCATGCGAAACCCGGATGTTCCGGAATTTGATATACCTGCCGGTACCGAAAACCCCGATTCAGTAAGATGGACTATGGGATATGATTATAACAGGAAACATTATTTTGATAATATTGACTTTTCCGATGAGAGACTTCTCAGAACCCCTGTACTGCATAATAAGCTGGAACATTTTTTCACCCGGGTAATAATGCAGAATCCGGATTCAGTTATTCAGGAAGCCATAAGGGTGGTTGAACTCTCCAAAGCCAACGACAGGGTTTTTCAGTATGTACTTGTTTACCTTCTGAACCATTATGAGCAATCAAATATTATGGGACTCGATGAGGTGTTTGTTGAACTGGCCGAAAAATATTACCTGAGCGGCGAAGCTTTCTGGGTAACGGAAGAGACAACTGCCAAACTTCGTGAAAGGGTTGAACGAATAAAACCTAACCTTATCGGCCGTACCGCTGCAGATATGAACATGAGAACACCAGAGGGCAGCTTTGTGAGTCTTCACGACACTGATGCAGAATATATTATCGTCTATTTTTTTGAGCCGGACTGCGGACATTGCAAGGTTGTAACTCCCAGACTGAATAAACTTTATAATGAATATAAAGACAGCGGACTAAAGGTATTTGCAGTCTATATCTACGGAGACACAGAAGAATGGACGGATTATATCAGCAACAACAACCTTGACTGGATCAACGTTTATGATCCGCAGAACAAAACCAGTTTCCGCCATAATTATGACATATACAGCACCCCTACAATCTATATTCTCGATTCGGAAAAAACAATCATTGCCAAGCGCGTGGGTATAGAAACGATAGAGCAGATGGTTGAGGAACTTTTATAAAGCAGCAGGTGACAGTACAGAGAACCTGATTTCCGGTCACTTTTTCAGCAGTGAGGCCATTGTACTGCCTATATCTGCCGGAGATTCAACGACGCTTATTCCGCATTCACTCATTATCTTCATTTTAGCAGCAGCAGTATCATCGCTGCCCCCTATAATTGCTCCTGCATGGCCCATACGGCGGCCTTTGGGGGCTGTCTGGCCGGCAATAAACCCAACTACGGGCTTTGTACCGTTTTCTTTAATCCATAAAGCAGCTTCTGCCTCCATACCGCCGCCAATTTCACCTATCACTATTATGCCCTCGGTTTCAGGATCATCCATAAGTAATTTGACTGCATCAAGTGTAGTGGTTCCGATCACAGGATCACCACCAATACCTATGCAGGTGGACTGGCCCAGGCCTGTTTTGGTAATCTGATCTACTGCCTCGTAGGTAAGGGTGCCCGAACGGGAAACAATGCCCACACAGCCTTTCTCATGAATAAAACCGGGCATAATTCCCACCTTGGCTTCACCGGGGGTAATGACTCCCGGACAGTTGGGTCCTATAAGCCTTGTTTTACGGCTTCTAAGGTACTCTTTCACTTTAACCATATCAAGCACAGGGATGCCTTCCGTAATGGCCACAATAAGCTTTATACCTGCTTCTGCAGCCTCCATGATTGCATCGGCAGCAAAAGCAGGCGGGACAAAAATTACTGAAGTATCAGCACCGGTCTTATCCACAGCATCAAAAACAGTATTAAAGACAGGCCTGCCCAGGTGTTTCTGTCCGCCCTTCCCGGGTGTAACCCCTCCAACAACAATTGTTCCGTAATCAATCATCTGTGAGGCATGAAAGCTTCCTTCACTGCCGGTGAAACCCTGAACTATGATCCGGGAATCCTTATTAACCAATACACTCATTTAATGCATTTTAAGTATGATTCAAAACTATCAGCCGAAAGGCATTACTATTTTATCTTCATTATGCCTTACAACTCCCTGAGATAATATAAAAGAAACCAAATTTAATTTTTTTTTTCACAGGCCTCATAATCCCAAATACTTTATTATTTCATCCGAGATCCGCTTTAAAGGCATTTTGTTCTCCCCGGCCAGTCTTCTGAGATCATCATACTCAATCTTTGCATTAACCTGTTCACCGGCATAACTGGTAATCTTTACTTTAACGGTTCCGTAAGGAGTTTTATACGTTTTTGATTCCCGTCTAAGGATATCCCTTGATTCCCGGCGCATTCTCACGCCTATTGAAGTAGTCTCACTGAAAATAATTTTCAGAAGCGAGTCCTTGCTGTCAGGGTCCGAAAGGATGGTAAGCTTTATACCCGGACGGTTTTTCTTCATCTGAATACTGGTAAGAAACACCTCGAGGGCGCCTTCACTGTATAACCTATCAATTATATGGTCATACCACTGCGGATTCATGTCGTCTATATTTGTCTCGATAACATCAATTACATTTTCACCGGCATTATCTGCAGCTTGTCCCAGATATACCCTCAGCACATTGGGGTGTTCAAAATCCCTTGTCCCTGCCCCGTAACCTATTGATTCTGTTGAAAGAGCAGGCATATCCCCGAATTTGTTTGCCAGAGTTGTAATTATAGCTGCCCCTGTGGGTGTCACAAGCTCTCCTTCCGAAGCGGTTGAATAGACCGGCACACCTTTAAGAATTTCAGCCGTAGCGGGCGCCGGTACGGGAAACTTACCATGCGAAAATGTAACAAATCCCGAACCCACGTTAAGCCGTGAACAAAAAACTTTTTCAATTCCCAGTTTTTTAAATCCTGTCAGGGCAGCAACAACATCAACAATAGTGTCAACTGCACCAATTTCATGAAAATGCACCTTTTCCAGGGGCATATTATGAATTTTAGCTTCGGCAACGGCAATTTTCAGAAAAACCTGCCTGGCTTTTTCCTTTACATCCTCATCGATCTCTGAATTGTCTACCAGTGCATACAGATCATTCAGATGGCGGTGATGTTTCTGATTACCGTATTCCACAGAGAATTTTGTCGATGCAATATTCTGCTTGACGATTTTAGATGATTTTATCTCCACCCGTTCCAGTCCGAGTCTGCCAATCTCATCCTCAAGCTCTCCAAAATCAAGGCCCGCATCCAGAAGCGATCCTACCAGCATATCTCCGCTGATGCCTGAAAAACAATCAAAATAAGCAATCTTCATAGTTGTTATTTGTTAATCATCGCAGCAAAGTATGCTGCCCCGAAACCATTATCTATATTTACAACTGTTACTCCGGGAGCACAGGAGGCCAGCATTGTAAGCAAAGGCCCGATGCCCTGGAAACTGGCTCCGTAACCGACTGATGTGGGAACGGCAATTACCGGTTTGTCAACCATGCCGCCAACTACTGAAGGAAGCGCACCGTCCATTCCTGCAACCACAATCAGAACATTGGCATCATCAATTTTTTTCTTATTGCCAAGAAGCCTGTGAAGCCCTGCAACGCCAACATCATACAGGGATTCAACGTGACTACCCATAAAACGGGCTGTTTCAACGGCCTCTTCGGCAACCGGCATGTCGGCCGTACCGGCGCTGATAACAAGAATATGCCTGCTTTGATCGACTTTTTCTGCAATATCCCTATGCATTACCGTTATGGTACGTGCAAGTTCATTGTAACGGGCATCAGGCAGAACAGAGCTTACAGCCTCAAACATTTCGGTTGTAGCCCTCGTGGCCAGGACCTTGTTCTGCTCAGCCAGTCGAAAAACAATATTCTTAACCTGCTCAACAGTTTTGTTCTGGCAAAAAACCACTTCAGGGTATCCCCTGCGTAATGTCCTGTGGTGATCAAGCTTTGCATATTCAAGGTCTTCATAGGGGAGACTGGAAAGCCTGGAGAGAGCATCATCTGTGCTAATCTCCTGATCACGAACCTTATCAAGTAACTCTTTTATCTTATCTTTTTGCATCTGTATTGATTAATTTATTGAGTGATCCGCTCTTAAACTCTTTGATTTCAAATTCTTTGAATCCAAGTTCCTTAAATCCGGACATGATTTCAGGAAGACTGGATTCGACAATGTCAAGGTATTCTGGATTGACTTCAAGCACAGCTTTTTCACCAAAATGCCTGACACGTAATTCACGAACACCGAAGGCTTTTACAAATTCTTCGGCCTTTTCAACCTGGGCCAGTTTCTCAGGGGTAACGGAACTTCCGTAGGGGATTCTTGATGCAAGGCAGGGACTGGCGGGCTTGTCCCATATTTCAAGTCCCAGTTGCCTTGCCACCGCACGGATATCATCCTTTGTCAGTCCGGCATCCTTCAGGGGACTTACAACCTGGTGTTCATCTGCAGCCTTAAGTCCCGGCCGGTAATCGCCCAGGTCGTCAACATTGGTACCATTTGCAATATACCTTATGCCCTCCTCCTTTGCAACCTGTTCCACAAATTTGTAGAGTTCGGTTTTACAGAAATAGCACCGGTTCACCGGATTCTTTGCATAATCCTCTTTCTCTACCTCAAGGGTATTGATAACCCGCAGTCGGGCACCGGTTTCACCGGCAAACCTGACTGCTCCCTCAAGTTCACTCCTGGGTATGGAGGGTGAATCAGAAATAACGGCCAGAACCCTTTCTCCCATAACCATATGTGCAACCTTAAGCAGCAGAGCGCTATCAAGTCCTCCGCTGTAGGCAATTATAAGATCATCATACTGCGAAAGCTCATTCTTAAGCTTTTCTAATTTTTTCTCTGCATTCAACTCCATCTTCATGTAATTTTATAATCCGTCATAATGTTCAGTCAGTCTTATATCATAGTTAACACCTGCTTTCAAATCTTTTATTTTGCAAAATACTCCCTGCAAATATCCCTGTAGAAACTCAGGTCCATTCCGCTGGCAAGCAGGAGTTCCTCATCTCTGATAATTTCCTCCGTGGTTCCTGTGGCCGTGATCCTTCCGTTATTAAGTACAGCCAAACGGCTGCAACTGGCTATCAGCGGCAAAAAAGACTGGGAAACTATTACCAGCGTGGCATCCAGTCCCCCGATCAACCCGATCAGCTGAATAACCGTTGACGGATCAAGGCTGGAGAACGGCTCGTCAAAGGCTATTACCTCAGGATTAATAGCCAGCACAGTGGCAAGGGCAACACGTTTGCGTTCACCCATTGAGAGATGATGGGATTCGGACTTCTCAAAACCTTCAAGGTTCATAATGCGGATTGCTTCCCGCACCCTCGTTTCAACTGCTGAGCCGGTAAAACCGAAGTTAAGGGGGCCGAAAGAGATGTCCTCTTCAACTGTAGGGTTGAACAGCTGATCATCAGGATTCTGAAATACCAGTCCGACCTTTCTCCTTATTTCTGCAAGTGATCTCTTTTCAACTACGGTTTCGCCGATCTGAACAATGCCTTTTCCTGTAAGTATGCCATTGAGGTGCAAAAGCAATGTCGATTTTCCGGCACCTGAAGGCCCAATTATTCCCAGCTTCTCACCCGGTTCAACATTGAGATTAATATCAGTAAGTACCGGTTTGCCGGAACTATAGCTGAAATTCAAATTTTTTATTTGTATTCCCGAGGGCATGGATTTTTCAATTAAACAGATAACAACCCACTGAGTGATTTGTTAAACGGATTGCCAAAAATATGATAATAATCAAAACGAAAAAAACAATATCCTTTCCCGTTATTGAAATATTATGCAATACAGGAAATTCACCATTAAATCCCCTTGAAAGCATCGAGTTGTATATTATCTGTGACCGCTCCCAGCTTCTGAGGAAAATCATGGCGGACTGGTTTCCGAATGTTTTCAGCCTGCTTACCCGCAACTTTCCGGGAGTCCGGCTGTCCCTCGCCCTGCTGGTACGTAATGCCTCATCATAAATAATAAAAACATACCTGTACATGAGTGCAGATAATATCCCGACAAGTCTGGGCATCTTAAGCCTCCTTAGTCCGAGAAGAAGATTATGGAACTTATCGGTCGAAACCAGCATTGTAAGGAGTATAACAGACAGAAACGCTTTGGCCATAATAGATAATGAGACCATAAACTCCGGCTGCAATGCATGTAGTGAGCCGTATCCGTTAGTCAGTATTGCAGAAACCGGATAAAAAAGGGCTGCAAAAATAATAAAAGGTGAAACAATAAGACAGCGGCTCATAAAAAACCGCAAGGGAACACGACTAACCAGGACAATAAGCAAGGTAACAAGACTGTATAGTATAAAAGGGGAAACTGTTCCGCGTGGTTCGGATACCATAATCAAAATGGCTGAGAATACAGCTATAATTTTGATTCTCGGATCAATCCTGTGAACGGGAGAACCCAGATCACTGTATTTATCAATAAACGAATGTTTCAATTCTCCTGCTTCCTGTTTTTGAGAGCCTGTTGTGCTTTCACCCCGTAAATAATGCCCGTCAGCCCGAAAATGAGTATTAGGCCTATAACGACCTTGTAAAAAGTTGATAACCCTTTTTCTTCTGCAATGGCAGTCTCCTTTTCACTCATTGGCATTACAGCTTCTTCAGCGGCATCATGCTCAAAAAATGATGCTGAAACCGCAATAGCAACCCTGCCGGCATGTCCCCTCTCATCATCCACCCTCACTGACCACTCACCTAAACGGTCAGGCAAAAAAGCAAAATATCCCTCTGCGTCGCTACGGCCTGTCTGATATGGCTGTTCATCTCCCGGCGCGTATACTTCTACCAAAGCTCCGGCTACTGGAGAAGCTCTTGAAAAATATGCCTTTACAATCACAACCGGAGATTCCTGCGCCGTCTCAAAATTTATACCATGAGCCTGGGTTTCGGTACTAAACGAGAAAAGAACAAGAATAAACAAAAACACAGCCCTGCTTAAGTTTTTGTTTATCCGAAATAATGGTAAACTCTTCATAACTGTAATTAATTTGGTATAATTATTCCGGCAAATATAGTACAATAGCCTGTTTATGTCAGTATCTCCGGCTTAACTCTCCTTAATAATTTAACTGCTGAAAATGTAATTGCACTTTCAATAGCTGCTGCCACCAGGTATACAGAAAACAGGAACATTATTCCACGGCCGTAGCCGGATAGCCGGAATTCCAAGGCCATTAAAACAGCCGGAATCATTATCCCGAAAAACCCTGCCAGTATTGCCCTGAGGAATTCCGGAACCTTTTTCACCCGCCAGATAAGCCATGCCACCAGGGCTCCTGCACCCATATTCAGCGAATTAACACCCAGAGTCAGCAATCCCCCGTGCTGGAAGATAAGTGACTGGAACAGGAGTGCAGTGAAAATAGCCGGAAAAGCTCTTTTGCCAAGAATAATCCCTGCTATACCAAACAAACCAAGATGTACGGATGTGCCTGCAAAGGGAAAGTGAATAAGCGAGGCTACAAACAATGCAGCTCCCATCATTCCCATTTTCGGTATATCATCGAGCTGTGTGTTTTTTCCGGACAGGTATATCATTCCCCCTGAAATCACATGGGCAGCAACACAAATATTCGTATCAATTATTCCGTCTGCAATGTGCATTCCGTAAAATTTTTTTTCAGGTATAGACTGTATCAGGCAGTATCCATGCAATAGTATTATTCACAAATATAGATTATTCATATTTATTCTCTATCATCCCTAACCAATTAGGGCAGGCACAGATTGAAGTTTTTGATACGGCAATTAAAAAAACTAATTTTGCTGGATCAATATATCAGGAATGGATCATGGGCATACCATAGCTGCAATTGCTACACCTCCCGGACAGGGGGCTATAGCTGTTATACGCCTCAGCGGCGAAAAATCCTTTGAAATCTGCGAAAAAGTATTCCATCCGGCAGACAGCGGTCCGCCATTAACAGAGCGCGGTGCCAACACTATCCATTACGGCAGGATACATGATAATGGTGAAATTGTTGATGAGGTACTTCTTGCCTTGTTCCACTCACCCCGCTCCTATACCGGTGAGGACGTTGCAGAGATCTCATGTCACGGATCTGTATATTTACAGCAAAAAATACTTAAGCTACTGCTTGATAACGGTGCAGTGCTTGCAAAGCCCGGAGAATTTACAAAAAGAGCCTTTTTGAACGGTAAAATGGATCTTTCGCAGGCAGAAGCGGTAGCCGACCTTATTGCATCAGAATCAGCAGCATTTCATAAAGTGGCTTTAAAGCAGATGAGAGGTGGATTTTCAGAGGAGATCAGTGCATTACGCCAACGGTTGCTGGATTTTATTTCCCTGGTTGAACTTGAGCTTGATTTCAGTGAAGAAGATGTCGAATTTGCAGACCGCAATGAACTGCAATCACTTCTTGCCAGCATATCCGGTGTTCTGGAATCCCTCACCGGTTCATTCGCTTTCGGAAATGTCCTTAAAAACGGAATTCCCGTTGTCATAGCCGGTAAACCAAACGTGGGCAAATCCACTCTCCTTAATGCACTTCTCAGAGAAGAGAAGGCACTGGTATCTGAAATACCCGGAACCACCCGTGATTCAATTGAAGACGTAATACATCTTGAAGGTGTCAGCTTCCGTTTTATCGACACTGCCGGTCTGCGTGAAACCACCGACACAGTTGAGGTTATGGGTATAAGACGGACCATGGAAAAGGTTAAACAGGCCAGCATCATTCTGCTTATGGTTGAAGCGGCAGACACCAGGAAGCACATTAATCATCTGATAGACGGATTGCTCAGTAAATCAGGGTTTGCGGACAAAAAAATGGTTCTTTTGCTCAATAAAGCCGATCTTTTGCCGGATAACGGGCAAAGGATACCATATCAAAAGAGTGATTTTCCCCCTTTAAGAGAGCAGGATCATATTATTGAGATCTCGGCAAAAACAAACAGCGGACTTGACCGGTTAAGGTCTCTCCTCGTATCAATAATTCAGCA
The DNA here is from genome assembly GCA_046483315.1 of Bacteroidales bacterium. GTDB lineage: Bacteria > Bacteroidota > Bacteroidia > Bacteroidales > PUMT01 > PXAP01. The sequence continues at coordinate 52,691 of JAWODJ010000075.1, forward strand.
GGAAAAACCTGGAGAAAACGAAATTATCGTAACCAGTATGCGTCATTACCATGCCCTGAAAAATGCTCATGAGGCGGTTTTAAGAGCATCGGAGGGACTTAAATACCAGCTGCCCGGAGACCTCCTGGCAATGGATATAAGAGAAGTACTACACTATCTCGGCGAGATCACCGGCGAGATTACCACCGATGAAATCCTCGGCAATATTTTTAAAAACTTCTGTATCGGAAAGTAATCAGGCAGAATCAAAAGTGTTACCGAAAAACAGATCTTCAGATATTGCGGTAAAATATATTACAATATACGCTATGTCCGGGCTGCCAACGAATTTACCCCGCAACAAACCATGCCTGGAAAACAGGCATTAAACGGATATTTGAATGCCTTATCAGTTGACCGCCGGCGTGATGACGATTTTACGGAAGTCAACAGGGCCGTGATCACCCTGCAGCATGACAGGTCCGGGATTCCCCTCGTTACTGTCCAGTGAGCCACCGGTTATTCCGGGTATGGGCCTGTTGGAAATAACTTCAATACCGTTATGAACCAGAGTTACATGTCGTCCGACAAGCGTGATTTCATAAGTTTGCCATTCACCTGCTTTTTTGGCCGCAATGACAGCAGGTTCAATGAAACCGTAAATACCACCAATCATCAAGTCGTTGATATCCCGTCCGTAATTGTCTTCAATCTGAACTTCATAACGACCGCGAAGATAGATCCCACTGTTACTCCCTTCCGGGTATCTGAATTCAATGCTGAGTTTAAAATCATCAAATTTTTCTTTGGTAACCAGATTACCTCCGACCCCTTCATTTACCAGGACTCCATCTACCATCCGGAACTTATTGTTTGCCGGAATTATCCATCGTGACATGTTGTCATCAAGCAGGTTTTTGGGGTTACCCCATACCGGCGGTTCTTCCCTGGTGAGATCCGGAGCCCGGACACCGGTCCAGTGAAGTGTATTACCGTCAAGGACTTTATATCCGGTCAGCTTATCATCCTTCAGCGTGAATTCAAAATAGATATCCTCAATATCCATCCACTGCGGTGGAATGGTAAAATGATATTTCTGATCCTCCACGGAATAGTGAATCTCTGATACAGGGCGGGCGCTTCCTTCGTACCCTACATAGTAACCGACAAGGGTGGAGAAACCGGATCTTTTAACTTCGAGCCATCCCGGAAATCCATCGGTATCCATCAAGCCATGCCGGAAAAGTCCGAGTTCTTCTAATTCAGCATCTTCTATAACTACGGTAAGATTCCATCTGCCAATCACTTCCGAACCGTCCCGGGAAGATTGTGCAGAGAGGGAAGCATTAATGATCAAAGTTAAAGCAAGCATTAACAAGGTGTTTCCGAATATTTTCATAATGATTAAGAGTTATAAAAATTATACAATGTCTGTATAAAAAACAGATTTAAAAATTATCAAGGCAAATTTATAAAAAACAGATCATTTGAGGAATTTTTCAAATCACACTATATTAGGATTTATTTGGTATTTTCAATTACAATCTGTTTTAGTTTAATGATTATGCAGCAATTCAATTCAATAATAGTGCCTCTGAGAATTCCATTTGAAACACAATCAATATACAGTGCCTTGAACGTATGGCAAAGCTTTTTTTGGTTTTACCCTGATCTATGGCAACTGAAGGCAACTATTTATAACGGTTTAGAAAAGATTCCCATTCTTCAAATTCATCTTTTTTCATCACTTTAGGAACCTTGGCCTGCCCGCCTTTTCTCTTTTTTGCTTCAACCCACTCATAAAACTTACTGACGGGAATGACATTTACCTCAACATCCTTGATGGCTTTTGTCCTGGTCTTTTTGTAGTTTTTGTTGATATCCTTCAAATTGCTGTCCAGCTCCCCGGCAAGTTCCATCCTGTCAGTTTCCGGTTTATCCATGCACCCCAGGTACCAGCGATGAATGTAGTCCTCGCCCTTTTTAACGGCGCTGACGGTAAACTCCTTAATATCCAGTTTATTATCGACACCAAGCTTCTCTACAGCCTTTATCATCTGAATTTCCGAAAGCTGAGATCCAACAATATTCAGAAAATACTTGGTCCGCCCGGTAATCTTTATCTCCACCCTTTCCTTATCGGTAAACCTGACCGTATCCCCTATCATATATCTCCATGCTCCCGAAACTGTACTTATGATCAGTATATACTCCACATTCTCCTCGACCTCTCCAATGGTAAATGATTGTACACCATTTTTCACCAGTCCCTCTTCATTTATGTTTTCCGGTTTCAGCGGAACAAATTCAAAATAGATCCCGTTATCGGTAAGCAAAGTCATCGATCCGGTATCTTTCCTTAGCTGAGTTGCCAGATAGCCCTCAGAGGCCAGGTATGTATCAAGGACTATGATTTCCCTGCCAAGTATCTCCTTGAAACTTATTTTATAGGGTTCAAAACTAACCCCTCCCGAGGTATATACCTCCAGGTTGGGCCATATTTCATGAATATTTTTCGCTTTATTATATTCGATAACTTTTTTCAGCATCAGCTCTATCCACGAAGGGATTCCGGATATTCCGCCGATATCCCATTCCGGAGCTTTTTTTGCTATTTCCAGCACCCTTTCGTCCCAGTCCTCTATAGCCGAGATCTCCGGACCAGGCTTGTAGAACAATTTGAACCAGAAAGGTATGTTATACGCCGAAATGCCACTGATCTCTCCCTCCAAATGCCCCCGGACCTTTTTCAGATTAGTGCTGCTGCCCAGCATTAAAATCTCTTTTTCAAAAAATGAAGGTTCAAGATCGAACTCAGCAATGCTGAGAACCTGTTTTATGCCGGCATTCCTTATCGAGGAAAGCATATCGTCAGTTACCGGAATATATTTTGTCTTGCTTGTTGTCCCGCTGCTCAGGGCAAAAAAGCCGGGCACACCGGGCCATGTTATATCTTTTTTCCCGGCATATACATCTTTCCACCACTCATCATAAATCTTATTATAATCATGAAAGGGGACAGAAGATGCAAAAGCTTTTTCAGGTTCTTTACCGGAAAGTATTTTTTTGAAATGATATCTTTTTCCAAATGCGGTCTTTTCTGCCTTTTCCAACAGGTCATTCAGAACCTGTTTTTGGGCTGATACAGGATCAGGAGCTTCTATAATGTTGTGAGAAAATTCAATTGCCTTTTTTATTATCTCTCCAATAATTGCCATAAATGATATATTCAATCTTGATTGATCATAATATTGTAAACGTAAAATTGATTAAAATTATACTTTTAATAAAGTTTTATTGCCATGTCACCATCATCCAGGGTAAGACCGTTTTCACTGTCAAGAAAAAAAGGAGCTGTAAGTTTCCTGCCGGTTACCCGTTCAATTTCTTCATTCATAACCTTCGCCAGTCCGTTATGAAAAAGAAGGTATTCGGTTTCCACCCTGCTCCCGCCCGGTTCGGCCGGCATTCTTACCAGAGTCATCCATTGCATGTTATCCGAAATTTCAATTATCTGCAAAACCGAGTCGTCATCCTGAAATACAGAAATCGCTTCCTGCCCGGGAATATCAATATAAATTTCCTGTTCATTTTCATTATCCACATATGCACCGGTCACTTCTGGGTATTTGATCTTATGCGGATTCACCATGTATTCATCATTAAAAAGAATCTCACTGATGCATGTATCATCCCATTTTTCACCTTTGTACACAGACTCTATCTCAAGCTTGAGAATTAACGTGGTATGGCCGGCAATTTGATCGGGAAAATCGATTGAAAACTCTTCTTTGGCTCTGTCAGCAAACTCTTCCAGACCTGAATGCGAAAAAGGAAAATCTATTGTCTGGAAATCCGGTATGTCTTTCAGCTCTGCCACCGCTTCCTCCGGATAGGCTTTTAACCTGTACAAAACTCCGATTTCCGATACATATCCTTCAGGATTGATACCGGCAAAAGCCTTTATCTTTAATGTTCTGATCCTGTTGTTATTTTCAAACAGGACAGAACTTTTGCCATGCCCCGGAAAAACGGTTATGGTTCTGCAATTTTCAGGTATAGTTATAAAAACTGCCTCACCAGCCCCGTCATCTGCAGCACCTTCTGCCCATACTGTTTCCATGTCCCTGTCAAACAAATTCAAAGGTCCGTACCTGCCTGTCATATCAATAAATCCGTTATCCTGATCAAGAACCGATGTAGCACTGAAGGCCATGCCATACATATCGGTTAAAAATATTTCCTGCCATTCATTTTCAGTTCGGGCAGAACACTGCACAAACACCAGTAATACTATAATCCATCTCATAACCTGATAACTTAGTGATAATTTTTTTCGTAATCCTTTACAATTTACAATTATATCACACCAAATCAAAAAATGATTGATAAATAGAGGAATTGTAAAAAATAGTTTTACCGGATTTGCTCAAGCGCAAGTGCAAGCTTTTTTACCGGCAAATTACAACGCCCCATGGAGCATACATAGAACCAGGTTTCATCCTCCCGGCACCTTTCCCTGAAAATGGGAATATCAGTATTATCCTGGCATGAAGAAACAGCAAGCTTTAATGCGGGAAGGAACATCGAATTAACCTCACGTGCGTGCTCTGCTGCATCGGGACCGGTAATTACCAGGGTGTAATAATCGTATGTTTTATGCAGCATCAGACGTGCCCAGTTTGAATAATTTATACTTTGCCGGGTCAGTTGCTGTTTTATATCGCCCAGCATTTGAGAACTGCGATCATACCATGCCGGTTCTTCAAAGTACCCGGACAGGTAAAACAGGTTGAGAGCCATCACGCTGTTGGATGAAGGAATTACATTGTCGGGCAGTTCATAAAACGGAGCCTTCAACTTTTCACCCCTTGTCGAAGAAAATGAAAACAGGCTGGTGTCATCTGCTGAGAAGTTAACCGTCACGTATTCTGCAAGGTGCTTTGCCTCAGTCAGATATTTTGTTTCATAAGAAACCTCGTAAAGCCTTATCAAAGCCCGGATAAGCAGGGCGTAATCTTCCAGGAATCCATCTATAAACGGCTTGTTGCCCTGAAGTGTCCTGAAAATTTTCCCTTCCGGGGAAACAGCATTATCTGATATGAAATCTGCAGCATGTTTTGCCTTTTCAAGAAAAGCCCTGTCGCCAAATGCTGCATATGCATCAGCCAACCCGCAAATCATCAATGCATTCCATGAGGTTATCACCTTATTGTCCAGTCCGGGACGTTCCCTTTTTCCGCGTTCATCAAGGAGCTGTTTATTTGCCCGGATTGTGATCTCCCTGAGTTCACCGGCAGTTAACCCGCGTGCGGATGCAAAATCTTCATCGTTTTCATCTCTGAGGAGAATATTTTTACCATTCTCCCAGTATCCTTTTTTCCCGACCTGGTAGTAATCTTTGATCAGCGAAGCATCTTTTCCACATATTTCATCAATCTCCTTCTCCTTCCATACATAGAACTTTCCCTCCTCCCCTTCGCTGTCCGCATCCAGCGCTGCATAGAAGGTACCTTGCGGAGATGTAAGCTCCCTTTCAATAAATTCAACTGTCCGGCAGACAACATCTTTGTAAAGAGGCTTCTTCAGTACTTTCCATGCATTTGAATAGAGCGACAGAAGCTGCCCGTTATCATAAAGCATCTTCTCAAAATGAGGCACCTTCCAGATATCATCTGTTGAGTAGCGGGCAAAACCACTGCCAATCTGATCATATATCCCTCCCATGGCCATCTTTTCCAGACTAAGATCCACCTGATTCAGTGCATTTTTGTCCCCGCTGTGATAATTATAATGAAGAAGAAATTCCATGTTTACCGGGAGCGGAAACTTGGGAGCACGAAGTGTGCCTCCCTCTTCCCTGTCCATATACTCCATAACATTTGAGTAAACAGCAGTTGCATCTGATTCATCAAATGACTCTTGAGTATTGGAAGGTTGTATAAAATTTGCTGCGGATATTCCCTGTGTAAGTTGTTCTGCCTGTTCAGAAAGATCATTTTTCCGTGTTTTATAAAGCTCTGCAATCTGCACCAGAATATTTTTCCACTGATCCTTTCTGAAATAAGTACCGCCCCAGAAAGGCCTGGTATCAGGCAGAGCAAAACAGTTAAGAGGCCAGCCGCCCTGCCTTGTGAGCAATTGCACGGCAGTCATATACATATGATCAATATCCGGGCGCTCCTCCCTGTCCACCTTAATACACACAAAACCGGTATTCATTATATCAGCAATTTCCTGATCTTCAAAGCTTTCCCTCTCCATTACATGGCACCAGTGGCATGCCGAATACCCTATGCTTACAAGTATGGGTTTATCTTCGCGGACAGCTTTGTCAAGTGCCTCTTCACCCCACGGATACCAGTCCACCGGATTATAAAGGTGCTGCAAAAGATAGGGACTGGTTTGACCGGTCAGGTGATTTGTTTTATGACTGTTTCCTTCCATATAATAATCGTTGCAAAGTTATTGTTTCTAAATATTCATAATATACTGTTATTTAACAAAAGCATTATATATTTGTTGACTGCAGGATCCGTAAACACAGGGTGAAAAATGAAGCGCAATATTTAATTTTAATAATAATATTTTCCTTTTGATATCCCCCGGCAATTAAATTTCCCTAAACCGAAAAACCAGATGATAAAAAAAATCCTCCCCCTTGCCCTGCTGGTATTTATTACCGGCTGCTCTGAACTGAAACAGCTGACCGAACAGTTAGATACTTCCCGTCCGCTTACAAACCAGGAGGTTGTCGACGGACTGAAACAGGCACTTACTATAGGATCAAATTCGGCAGCCGCCGGATTGTCTGAAACAGATGGTTATTACCGTGATGAAATGGTCAGGATCATGCTTCCTCCCGAGGCACAGATCATTACCGAAAATCTTTCGCTTCTGCCCGGAGGAGAAAAACTTATTGAAGATGTAATTTTAAAAATCAACAGGGCAGCTGAAGATGCGGCAAGAGAGGCTGCACCGGTTTTTGCAGCTGCAGTCCGCACTATGACCATCCAGGACGGCTTTGCTATTCTGAAGGGTGAAAACGATGCGGCTACACAGTACCTGAGAACCCGCACATGGAATGAACTGTATGGTTTATATCAGCCAAAAATCAAAAGCTCTGTAGATAAGCCGGTTGCCGGAAATATATCACCCGGAGAATCATGGAACACCCTTACCACACAATGGAACAGGATTGCAAATTCTGCAATGGGCCGGCTGTCTGACCTGACACCGGTTAATGTTGAACTGGACAGGTACCTTACCGAAAAAGCCCTTGACGGACTCTTCCTGAAGCTTGCTGATGAAGAGGAGAAAATAAGGACAAACCCGGCGGCCAGGGTCACAGATCTTCTGAAACGGGTGTTCGGCAGGGCATGAAGCAATCTACTCCGGGCTGTAAGGATCGGAATCAAGGTTAAAGACGGCTGACTTCAGTTTCTCAGGTTCAGTGCCCCTGGGTAGCATGCCGTTTGCACGAAAGAGTCCGGTACCGGACATAATTGCGGCTTTCAGCCTGCTTATAGCGGTTCTCAGCACAAGATCATGATCAAATGCCAAAGCGGGTATATCTTTTATTTTAAACCATTTTGCATTGGCTGCGTCATCGCCGGCAACAGGGTTTGTTTCTGCCATACGGACCAGTGTAAAATAGGCCACTGTGATGACTCTTCCCCGGGGGTCACGGTCCACCCCGCTGAATGCGCCTAACTGCTCAAGTTGAATACCCTCAATAGCAGTTTCCTCCTTCAGCTCCCGTTCTGCACACTGCAGGGTTGTCTCATCCATATCCAGAAACCCTCCGGGAAATGTCCATCTGCCTTTGAACGGTTCCTTACCACGTTCAATAAGTAAAACATTAAGGTCTTCACCATCAAAGCCAAAAACCACACAGTCCGCGCTCACCGCAGGACGCGGATAATCATAGCAATATTTACCCATACCGCACATTTTTTAGCAGATATACAAATTCTATCAGGGTATAGAAAAATTCTTCCGGTTATAACCGGCAAAAACCCCCAGTCCGCCCTCAATATTACTATATATCAAAACACTTTCAGTAAAAGGGGAATTGCCATAATTGTTATAATTCTGCAGGCTTTCATGAAAAAGATAATAATTCTCATCGGTCTGCATAATATATACAAAAACAGAATCTATTGACTCAAACCGTAATCCGTCATCCGGACGCTCTTCAATAAACGAATCGTCGTAATTAGGGAAATCATCAATCCAGTGGTTTGCTTTGAAGAAATATGTTCTGCCGTCCTTGTCAGCAATATAATTATCGCCTCTGTCGATCCACAGGTCCAATATATCAGAGAGCACAGTATCATTTTCCTCCCCGGAGCTGCCTGACCGGTACATTTTTATATAGGCCCCTGATGAATAGTAGTTCTCGCTGTTATCCTGCTTTGCTGTAAAACTCCATGTAAATGTGATATGTTCGCCTCCCCACTCGTCTTCTTCAATAGCAGGAGGGTCTATTCTGATCATTTCATATTCCAGTTCCGGTACATAACACTCCGCCTCAGCTGTTTCACCGTTGAAAGTTTCCACCGTCAGGGTATAGTAATAGCCCGGCTGAACAGCAAACTCATCATTGCCGGTTATAAAAGATTTATATTTCTCGCTGTAATTCAGCCTGACAGGATCTTCACCTTTTTTTGCCATGTACACTTCTGCATTTCCCTCAACAGGCTCTGAAACCGACGGATTGAAATATGGACTGGAACGCTTCACATGCACCGATATCAGGCTGTCTCCCGGCGAGATATAAGAGTAGACTACAAGCCGGGATTCACCTCCGGGTATATCAAGATTTGTCACCTCACTAATAAAAAAATCCTGGCAGGAAATCGTGGCAAGGGATAAAGCAAAGAATATCCACAGCTTAAAACCTGAAAAAGGATTCCATATTATTGGTAAACTGTTCTGCATAGCCGATATACTTAAAATTTATAATTTAAACTGATTGAAGGTACGATGGGAAAAATACTTACCTGCATAAGCTTACGTTCCGGTTCACTCCCATCCTCTTCATAATTATAATATGATTGCTGCCAGTAATAAAAAAACGGATTTTTGCGGCTGTAGGCATTGTACGCTCCCAGCTCCAGGGTTCGTCTGACAGGATTTCCAAACATTGTGAAGTTCTTACTGAACTGGAGCCCTATGTCAAGTCGCTGATAGGAGGCTGCCCTGAAGCTGTTTTTCTTGTCATATACATCCGCGCTGTTCCACCAGAAATAGTCATCAGTGAGATCCTGGTTATGGAGTTGATTTGGCAATACCGGGAAACTACCCGTTGCCAGGTCAAAGGCATTACCGGTAGCGTATACCCATGTAGCACTGAAGGTGATCCGCGAATTGATCTCGTAAATACCCACCACTGAAATATCATGCCGCCTGTCGTATCGTGCCCAGAATTTCTCTCCAAAATTGAGCTCATCGAACCGGTGCTGTATCCACGAAAGTGTATATCCCACCCATCCGCTCAAACGCCCCTGCTTACGCTGAACAAGAAATTCCAGTCCGTAAGCCCATGCCTCACCGGCGGTTATATTATCCTGCCAGGAGAACTCCTCGGCACCGGTTGGATCATCGATCAACAGGAATGATGCTCCTTCCCTGTAACCAATGATATTATCCGACTTTTTGTAATAGCTTTCTACTGATAATTCAATATTCCTGTCAAGCCAGTCATATGCAAAGCCGGTTGCCGTCTGCCAGCTGGACTGGGGAGCTATACGCGCTGTGGAGGGTACCCATAAATCGGTTGGGAGACCAATACCTGTGGAGCTAAGCAAATGAACATACTGGTTCATGGCAGCATACGAGAATTTCCACGAAAGTTCAGGCATTAAAACAAGATTTGAGGAAAACCGGGGTTCAAGCTTATGGTAAGACTTTTCAGTGATAAAGAACTGGGTGAACCGGATTCCCGGGTTAATTTTCAGCCTGCTGCCAACACTTATTTCATCTTCAATATATATACCCGATTCAACGGACCTGTGTTTTTCGGCAGTATGCTCGAACCGGCCTATGTCATCATCCCGCAAAACAAGTGCACTTGGTGTAAACTCATGATGAAGAACCTGCATACCTGCCCTGATATGATGGCTGGTCAGAGGATGCCAGCTTAGATCATATTTCGCACCAAAGTCCTGAATACCTGAATTATATTTCAGCTCATACCCGCTGGTGTACCCGCTGGACATATCCCTGAAATTATCCTCTGAATAGATCTGGAGGGTATAATCTGAAAATATAAAAGAGGCATTTGCAAAAAGCTTCTCATTGAAAATGTGGTTCCAGCGCATGGTGACAGTTCCGTTCTGCCAAAAAAGTCCCCCTTCATTTTCATCTGTAAAATCGGGACCTGAATATCTGTCCCTGAAAAAGAATTTGTCCCTTCCGAAATATGCGCTTGCAAATATCCGGTTGTTTGAATTTATGTCGTAATTGAATTTTGTGTTAAGATCATAGAAAAAGTATCCTCCCCTGGTATCTTCAGGCATCAAAGGCCTGATGAGCAAATCAAGGTATGTCCTTCTTCCCGACACCAGGAAAGAAGCTTTATCTTTAACCAGCGGACCTTCAAGAGTGAGCCTGCTGCTAATTATGCCTATACCTGCCTCTCCTTCAATCTTTTCTTTATTACCGTCTTTCATCTGTATGTCAAGCACGGATGAGAGTCTACCCCCGAACCGGGCAGGAAACCCGCCCTTGTAAAGTTGCATATTCTTAACTGCGTCACCGTTAAAAACAGAAAAGAAACCGAACAGGTGGCTGGCATTGTATACCAGCGCATCATCAAGTATAATAAGGTTTTGATCAGGTCCGCCTCCCCTTACATAAAATCCGCTTGTTCCTTCGGTACCGGACTGCACTCCGGGCATAAGCTGCAAAACCTTGAACATATCCTTCTCGCCCAGCAGCGACGGAATATTGCGGGCCTGACCTATGGGAACTCCTACCTGGGACATTTGGGGACTCTGACTGATACGCCGGAGACGTTCATCTGTAATAACCACCTCATCAAGCTCGATACCGCCCTCCATCTCAATATCCATACGCATATTCCTGTCATTAAAAAAGCTTTTTACCTGCATCTGGTATCCGACATATGAAAAAACCAGCTCGACACTATCGGCCGGCAAAGTGATTGCATAATATCCGTAGGCATTTGTTGTCACGCCAACTCCCCGGATGGTTTCATACACATTCACTCCTATAAGGGTTTCCCTGCTTCCTTTTTCAAAAACATAACCACTGACAGTGTACCTCTCTGCGGACTGTGCTGAAGCATCATGATAAGGTTGATAAATGACTAGCAGGAAAGAAATAAAAAAGAAGTAACGTGATACTGGTCTCATGCAGACGGATAATAGGTATACAGAGGAATAAGCTTATATATGAATAAAAAACAAAACGCAAATTAATGATAAAAAGTTATATATCAGGTTATATATTTGTAAAATAATAATGAACAGACTGAAATCAGAAATAGATAATCCCCGGGTATCAGTGCTACTGCCTTTCTACCGTCCGGGCAGGAAACCTGAATATGCAATTAAAAGCATCATTGATCAGACATTTACTGATTGGGAGTTAATATACGGGGATTCACTGATGTTCGCGAATATACCGGTAAACAGCTCAATTTCATACCTTATGATGAACTGGACAGCCCGGAGGAATTCTTTATCCTTAACCTCATTTCAAAAAGGGGCGTAGGAAATCAAATAAAAAAACACTTTGAAAATCTGGGATTTACAGATGGCAGGGACCTTATTCTTGTCGCCTGATTTAATAATAATCATAAACTGAACCGCTGTAATGATCAATAAGACAGGGAATATGTGATACCAGGTAAAACATGTAACCCGGTATCATCTTACGGCGGACCCGGTAATTTACAATTTCACATAGTCCGACCCGTAGGGGTAACGCTGCGGCCTGCTTAACATAGCATTGGCGGCATCATTGTCAATAAATCTCTCAGCCCTGGAGTTCCACCTGAGTTCACCGGGGATCTTCATCGCTATGTGACTGATCAGGCATACCGTGCAGGAGCGGTGTCCCACTTCGACCGGGCAGACCGGCTGTTTGCGGCTTACAATGCAGTCCAGCCAGTTGCCGTAATGATCGTCGCTGCGGTACAGGTTTATCTCATCAGGACCGGGTAACAACCTTAAAATATCGGGATCACTGGCATCCAGTGCCCTGCGGCTGTCCTCTTCACTTACAGGATCGCTTGCAGTTGCCCTGTATGCACCCCGCGATACAAAGATCCACCCATCGGTCCCTTCATACCTTATCCCGTTGGGAAAACCACCGCTGGTATACATGGTAACGCCATTTTCATACTCAGCCTTTACCATGAAATCACCGTGAACGTTCCACAGTCCCGATTTAGGAAACTCCGCCACAGCCTGGACAGAGACCGGACCGGTATATTCGGTGTCCATTCCCCATTGGGCACAATCGAAATGATGCTGTCCCCAGCCGGTTATCATACCTGCACCGTAATTCTCTATTCTCAGCCAGCCGGGACGGCCGTAACCCTGCTGCGGATGAACACCGCTCTCGGTATAGGGAACAACAGGAGTTGAGCCAAGCCACATATCAAAATTGAGATTCGGCGGTACCGGCATTTCCGGGAAATCGGGTCCGGCAGGGTCACCGGGAAGACCCACCTTGACGGTATGAAGCCGGCCTATTCTGCCGTTGCGGACAAGCCCGGCCGCCACACGGAACTGTTCGGACGACCGCTGCTGGGTACCTACCTGCAGGATCACACCCTGCCTCTGCACCACATCGCTCATCTGCCTTCCTGCAGCCACTGTAAGAGAATTGGGTTTCTGGAGGTATATATCCTTGCCGGCAAGTGCTGCCTCCATGGCAGGCTGCTCATGCCAGTGGTCGGGTGTACTGATAACTACGGCATCAATATCAGGGTTCAGCAGCATTTCCCTGTAGTCTTCATACATTTTGACATCAACGTAACCAGGGTTGCCGGTTTTTTCAGAATAATACTCTTCAATCATCTGTTTGGCATCGGCCATTCTCCTGCTGTCGACATCGCACACAGCAATAAAACGGGCCCTGTCAAACCTGATGGTGTTGAGAATATCAGCACGCCCCATCCTGCCGCATCCTATCTGCCCTATATTTATCTTTCCCGATGGCGGGTTATTGCCTAAAACTGAAGAGGGAATAATGGTCGGCAGTACAAACGATCCCGCGGCTGCTGCTGCACCATTCAGTAAAAAAGTTCTTCGCTTCATAATCTATTTCGGGTTGGTTTTAATAATCTTTTACCTTCCGTCAGACTCTTTCCCGCCAAGAACTCTCCCCCGGTATGGCCGGCAACGGGATAATTTCCGGTTCACTATAATCCGGTCATTGTTACCCGGGGAGCAACAGCAAACGATCTCCAGAACGTTTCAGCCTCATCAGGCTCCATTGTTCCGTCAAATACCACCATCCTGTACCGCAGGGTATAGTTCCGGCCGGGCTCGATCATCCAGTCGTCATGCCTGATCGGGCAAAAATTCATGAAAACATTCTCCATGCCCTGGTTGTGGCCGGTACCCCACATCCTCACCGGCTCGGGGTGCATTCTGTTACCAGGATGACTGAGAAAAAGGATTCCTGAACGCCCTTCGGCCACAGATGATTCCCCTTCAACAATAACCCACCTGGCGCCGGTACCATCTATTTCATCTCTCGTCTTTCCTTCAGAGGAAAGTGCTGTACTGTTATGAGCGTGCCACTTTTCAGTAGCCCGGAAACCAATTCCCCCACCGTACCTGTAAGCCTCAAATAATATCCCGTTCTCCAGCGGAGTGTTCAGCGTTGTTGCAAGATCTAAAATCTTTATGGCATCGTGACCTGTATCCCAGACTCTTACATCCCATAACTCGTTAAGCGCAAGCGTTTCATTATCTGTCCCTTCATCCATATACGCGACATGTTCCTGGTGAACCCTGAAACCTGTAAAGACCTGTCCCTCTACAATACCGAGGTAACCGGCCGACCTTACACGGCCCTGCCCGCCGCCCAGATTCCAGAAATCAACATACTGGCTGTCAATCACCGTGCGTGTCCATGGGTTCCATATACCATAATGGTGATAATGATCTTCGGGCTGAATGCGTGTAAGCACCTCACCTGAGGGCGACCAGAGGGGATGTATGAAAGCCGACCGCCTGAATACAGGGTCCACCCCGTCAGGCGGCATAAACTCCGTATGATGGTATCTCAGGACCGGACTTCCGTCATCCATTATGGTAGTATATCCGCCAGATTGCTCTATCCTCAGCACTCCTTTTGTTCCTGCTTCATTTACTTCTCGCCGTAGCAGGTACTCAACTTCACCATCGCTGTTGTCGAACAAAAACCAAAGCACTGCCCTTGTCCCTGCCTCAAGCTGGCTGGCAATTATTTCCAGGCCGTCACTACCTTTTTTGTAAAGGACAAGCTGGTGATCATCGTTATTGAAATCAATGCCGTCAAGTGGCACGGCAACAGCCGATACGCCTGCACCTTCAACCGGACTAACACTGAACTTCACTATGTCCCTGGAATATGTATAAACGAAAAATAAAAAAAACGTCAGAACAAATAGTATTCTCATGGGTTCATATTATGTGTACTGCAAACATAAAAATTTTGTATTTATTTTCCGGTAATATAAATTGCAATTCTTTTTAATTCATAAAAAAGAACTGAATAATGGCAAATCCCGATTTTGACATAAGCGGAAGAACAGCCGTAATTACAGGAGCAGGCGGGATACTGGGCAGCAACATTGCAGGCAGCCTCCTGGATGCCGGAGTAAAAGTGGTAATGCTTGATATCAGGCCTGAAAACCTTGAAGAAAAATATGCACTGCTAAAAAGCCGGGGCGATGTCTCATTCATTGTTTGTGATGTACTCGATCATGACAGCCTCAGTGATGCTGCAAAGGGTATTGCCAAAGATGCAGGCAACATAGATATCCTGATCAACGCCGCCGGAGGGAACCTGCCCGGGGCAACGCTGCCTGAAGACAAAAACATATTTGATATGAAGATGGAGGACTTCAGGAAAGTCAACGAGCTTAATCTTGACGGCACCGTACTTCCCTGCATGGTATTCGGCAAGGCTATGACAAAAGCTGAAAAGGGAAGTATTGTCAACATATCATCAATGGCAGCCGATGCGGCGATCACAAGGGTGCCGGGTTATTCCACCGCTAAATCGGGAATCAATATTTTCACCAGGTGGCTGGCTGTTGAGCTTGCATCCAAATTTGGTGACGGAATAAGGGTGAATGCAATTGCACCCGGCTTTTTTATCGGTGACCAGAACAGGGCCGTTCTCATAAACCCTGATGGCAGCTACACTGAAAGAAGTGAAAAGATCCTGGCACATACACCTATGAAGAGGTTTGGCGATGTAACCGAGCTTAACGGGATAATCCGGTTCCTGTGCAGTGATGCCGCAAGCTTTATTACCGGTACGGTAATCCCGGTAGACGGCGGGTTCAGTGCATTCAGCGGCGTATAAACAAGGTAAACTATCCTGTGCCTCGAGCGCATGGATAAAATGCCGATCTTAAAACAACTGATTATGGCTTTTGAAAAAACATGGAGGTGGTTTGGCTTTGATGATCCCGTAAATCTGAGCGATCTCCTGCAGATGGGTGTTGAAGGGGTTGTAACTGCATTGCACCACATACCCAACGGAGAGGTTTGGTCCGTCGACAATATTATGAAAGTTAAATCTGCCATTGAAAGCCACGGGCTAAGGTGGAGTGCTGTTGAGAGCCTGCCTGTATCGGAAGAGATAAAGAAAAACTCTCCTGACAGTGACAGGCTGATCCGGAACTACCGGGAATCACTCGGAAACCTTGGCAAATGCGGCATTGATACCGTAATATACAATTTTATGCCTGTAATTGACTGGGTCCGTACATCCCTGAGACACAGGCTCTCCTCAGGCGGAGAAGTGATGCTGTTCGATCTGCCCACATTTGCAGCATTTGACCTGTATATACTGGAACGCCCCGGTGCCACCGAAGATTATTCTCCGGAAATTGTGAAAAGGGCAGGAAATACCTACGGCAAGATGACAAAAGAGGAGACGGTGAACCTGGCCAGGGATATTATTGTACTAAGCCAGGGATTTATTGACGGATCGGTAGATGGCAGCGAAAAAGACTATATCAGTAAGTTCAGAGAGCTTCTTGCCGAATACCACGGCACAGACAGGGAAAAGCTGAGGAAAAATCTTTCCCGGTTTTTGAAGAGCGTGGTACCGGTAGCCGAAGAGTATGGGATCAATCTCTGCATCCATCCTGACGACCCGCCGTTCCCGGTGCTCGGGTTACCCCGTATTGTCAGTACAAAAGAGGACTTTGAATGGATCATCGAACAGTACGATTCACCATCAAACGGCATTGCATTCTGTACAGGGTCGCTTTCTGCCGGATCCTGCAATTCGATGGAAGAAATAATAAGATCTGTTGGTCACAGGATTAACTTCCTGCATCTGCGAAACAATATAATACTTCCCGGTGGCAGTTTCCATGAATCCGGGCATATAGACGGGTGCGTTGATATGTACACAGTGATAAAGCTTCTGCTGGAAGAACAGCAAAGACGAATCAGGATGGGGCGGAAAGACACCCGAATGCCTGTCCGTCCCGATCATGGCATAAAGATTCTTGACGATTTTAACCGTGAAGCTAATCCGGGTTATCCGCTCATTGGCCGCTTGAAAGGGCTGGCAGAGCTTCGCGGACTGGAAATGGGTATTGAACGTGCCATAGGCCGGTAAAATTAATTGGTATATGACCTGTAAGGCAAACAAAAATTAAATCCGACCAGATAAAAACCGGCAGAATTAATTCAGTTTTTTTCACTGTAAATACTTTTTTTTTGTATTTTGTTCAGGCATTGCACAATGCACGTGGCAGGATGTAAACCGGCAAACAGGGCTCAGCCCGCAGGTATATGATAAAAACATCAATAATACTGAACATCTTACTGGTTATCTGCCACCCCTTGTTTTCAGTTACTGACTTACCAGTTGATGATGATCAGCCTGTTTTTGGTAACACGGACTTCCCCCTTGACTACATTGCTGAACTTGTTCAACATAATACAGATTCGGCTCTTTTAGTGTTAACCGACCTTGAGAAAGAAGCAGCTTTAAGGGATAACAGGGAAACGCTTTCAACGGTTTATACACTTATGGCCCGGGCATATTATTTTAAAGGTAATTATTACCTTGGCATTGAATACGGGGAAAAGGCAGCAGACTTACACTATGATACGAACAACCCTGAAGCCTATCACCAGATACTGATACAACTCGGCTCCCTGAATATTCATCATGGCAACCTGTTTCTGGCCAAGGATTACATGATGAGGGCCCTCAGGTATTTTGAAGAAGAAAGAGACACTCTGAATATGCTCTGGAGTTATATAAATATCAGCGGCATCCATATATTGCTTGACAACCCTGATATAGGCCACAGGTACGTTATGAAGGCTATTGAATTTTCAAATGCCGTCGCTTCAGATTATGCACTTACCAAAGCACTGAATAATGCCGGCATTCTACTCTATATGCAGGGAAAAAGCGTTGAAGCAAAGGAAACATTTCACAGAGCTGTTGAGTTGGCTGTCAGTTCAAACGAGAGTCAAAGTTATCTCGATTGCCTCAACTATCTGGGTATCATAGAGATGCAGAATGGAAACTATCAGGTTGCACTTGATTATTACAAGCAGATGATGGATTTCTCCGGCAACTACGTTGACAGGTTTGTCCTGAGTAACGGTATGATAAACAAGGGGATGGTTCATGAAAAACTTGACAATCTTCCCGAAGCTATTCTGTGGACACAAAAAAGCATTGATCTTTCAACGCTTTCAGGCGATCATGGAAATCTAAGGGATGCAAACAGGCAGATGGCCCTGTACATGAAAAAAACCGGTAAAAATGATGAGGCATTTGAATATATGGAAAAATACATCACACTAAATGACAGTCTGCTGAAAATTACAAAAGACAGAAATATTCTTGAGATGGAAGCCATTTATGATTCAGAGCAAAAGGAACAACAGATCAGGTATCTTGAATTTCAGAACATAATCAAGGAGGAAAGGATAAGCACAATAACCAATGTATCATTGCTTGCAGGCTCACTTTTGCTTGTTTCAACTCTCTTTGTACTTTTACTTATCCGTCACAAACAGCGTAAGAACCAGCTTTTAACACTGGAGCTTGAGCACCAGCTTCTGCGTTCGCAAATGAATCCGCATTTCATATTTAATTCACTTACCGCAGTACAGAACTATGTTCTGAAAGCTGATAGTATGACAGCAGCCACCTTCCTGGCAAAACTCACCAGGCTTATGCGGCTTATCCTTATGAATTCCCGGGAAAAATTGATAAGCCTTGATAATGAGTTGAAAACCATTAAGAACTACCTTGAAATACAGACGCTGAGATTTCCTGACAGGTTCTCCTATACATTGAAAGTATCACCTGATCTGAACCATGAAGAAATAATGATACCACCCATGCTTGCTCAGCCCTTTATTGAAAATTCAATTGAACATGGATTTCCCGCATCAGACAGAGACAATAAAATAGAGATAAGTTATTCGAAAGACTCAATAAACACAATTAATATTCAGGTTGAAGATAATGGTATAGGAAGGGCAAGGTCGCAGGAATCTCATGACAGATCACACCAGTCCCTGTCCACTGAAATTACCCTGAAGAGAATAACTGCACTGAAAAAAATGGGATACCATGATGCGGATTTCAATATTGAAGATAAGACCGGTCCATCCGGAACATCAAAAGGAACAAAAGTGATTTTCTGCCTTCCGGTTATTTATAAATCAATTTAATTTCATATTTTTATTTTTGTGATGAAGGCAATAATTATAGACGACGAAGTCCAGGCAAGGGAATCACTGGCAAATATGATCAATACCCTTTGCAGAAATGTTGAGGTGGTTGCAGAAGCAGACAATAAAACAACTGCATCAGAAATCTTGCAAAAATACCGCTGTGATCTTGTTTTCCTTGATATCAACCTTCCCGATGGCAACGGTTTTGACCTGATACCCAAAATCAATGAACTGGGGCTAAAAGTCATTTTCACCACTGCTCATGATGAATATGCCGTAAAAGCATTTAAAGTAAGTGCCGCAGATTATCTGCTGAAACCCGTTGATCCGTCCGAATTGTGTGCTTCAATAGAAAAGGTACGGCATATAGTTGAACGGGATAACTTCATGATGCTCAGCGCCTTGATTTCCAATCTCAACAGCAGGGAAAATGAAATGAACAAGCTGGTGCTCAAAACATCAGACAGCATTTATATTGTTAACATTTCCGATATTATAAGGCTTGAATCCGACTGCAACTACACACGCTTTTACCTCAATGACAGACAGCCCCTTTTTGTCTCCAGGACACTCAAAGAGTATGAAGAGTTACTAAAAAACACAGGATTTATCAGGCCACACAATTCCCACCTTGTCAATTTCAACTATATAAGCAGGTTTGAAAAAGCCGATGGAGGTTGCCTGGTCATGAAAGACGGCTTTAAAATTCCTGTTGCGGTAAGAAAAAAAGAATCATTGCTTGCCTATCTTGAAAAATATTCCCGGAAGCAGGAATAATACAGCACCGGTTCAATCAGAAAAACATTTAATAAACAGTTTCCGACACTTATTATCAGTATCCCTGCAGATAATAATTACCACTTTACTTTTCCCTTTTACCGCCCTAACTTGGTTTAACCAAAATTCAATATTCAGAAAATCAACCCTGTTAAAATTTAAACCTTAAAGAAATGAAAAAAATAATCCTTACAATTTTGTTTTGCGGAACATATTTGCTCCTTAACTCACAAACTAACAGAGTTATATTCCTGCAGTCAGGAGATCAACTTGAATTCTCAAAAATCCGTGCTAAAAAAGAACAACTGCAGTATCAGGTAACGAGAAGGGGAGAAACACATTTTTTGGATTACAATGACATCCATTTCATAGTTAACAAAAAAAATGTACAGATACCCTATAAATACAGGGATATGAACTTGCTTAAAGCCGGTCCGCTCATCATTGAATTCAGCGAGATTGATCCGCAGAGCAGTTGCACCAACGGAATGCTCGATGCCATAAACAATGTAAATCACACCGGGGGAGCTGTTGGTGGATTTGTAACCGGTGTATTTGCTCCTGTAGGACTTGTCGGAACAGCCATTATAGCTTCAAAATCACCTCTGGAGCATAATATGAATTTTACACAGGAAACACCTCTTGAGGACAATTTATACATGGACTGTTACAGGAAAACGGCAAAAAAGCAAAAAAGCAGAACGACATGGCTGAGTGCGGCATCCGGATTTTCAATAACAATTGCTATAGCTACTCTTGTTACCACACTTGCAACAATGTAATGGCATTGTCAAAAAACGGGATCCCGCAGTGACAAATATAAAAGTCCTTTTAAAGCGACCAGAAATGTTGTTGTCAATCATCTTTTTATAAAAAAGAATGGTAAATATTGTATAATGAAAATATTTATCAAAACAACCAAACCTGTCATCGGCCTGCTGCCGGCGGGATTGATGCTGATCTTTCTTACATCCCTGATCTCCTGCGTTGACGAGCCCGACGATCTTATACCCTGGCAGCATTCCGATGAATGGACCCGGATTTCAGCATCCGGGGGGCTGTCGGGTAACTGTGTCTATTCAATTATGGAAGACCGGAGCGGGAACATGTGGTTCGGTACAAACAACGGGTTAACCAGACTCAGTGAAAACGGACAGTTAACCCGTTACGGGCAACAGGACGGGCTCCTGGGAATGCACGTATACGCAATCATGGAGGCTGCTGACGGGACATTCTACATGGGAACAAACCGGGGCCTCACCATATCCTATGGCGAGACGGTCAGCAACATAGAAACTCTGCTGGATTACGAATTTGAAGTGCTTGATATAATTGAGGACAACAGAAACAATATCTGGTTTGCAACAGATCTCTTTGGGGCAATATTCATATCTGACGATGATGGTAATCTTTACCAGCCTGATTACACAGACTGTGCCGGTTGTTATTATGCCAACTCCGTTTTTGAAGATTCGAAGAATAATATCTGGATTGGCAGCATGGGCGGGGCGCTGAAGTACGATTACAATTCTCTGAAAATCTATTCTGCGGCAAACGGACTGTCATCAGATTTTGTGCAGAGTATAGCGGAGGACAGATGGGGTGACATATGGATAGGTCCGCGCGGAGGTAAAAACATCGGTCGCTTCAATGGCAGCTCGGTTCAGCTGGTTACAATGCTGACAGACTATGATACCGATTATGTAATGGATATCATGCTCGATAAATCCGGTGACCTGTGGTTCGGGCTGGTATCGGCAGGAGCAGTCAGATATAACGGTTCGGTTATGCGGCAATATGCAGCAAGTGACGGCCTGACAGATCCGTCGGTTATGAGCCTTTACACAGACAGCAAAGGAAATATCTGGCTCGGCTCATTATCGTCGGGAGTGTTTAAATACACACCCGGCATCAAATCAACACATTAATAATATGAGACCAATAATAATCAGCTCACTGGTATTCATGCTCTTTCTTTCAGGTTTGGAACAGCCGGTTGCCGGACAGGAAAAACCTGAAGAACTGCTTAATGAGCGATTTATTGACAGGCCGTTGAATATGCACAGGAACCAGCTGCAGATCAATATGGGATACGGATTACGTTATGCAACAGGATATTACGGTGATGATGGGGCAATAATGAACCTCGAGGAAGAGGGTAAATCTATCCTTACCCATAATTACCTGTTCGATTTACGTTACGGACTGTTCAGTTTCATGGAATTTTCTGTCAGAACCGGTATCCTGAGCAAAACTGAACGCATGCGGCAGGTAATAAAAACCGGCATCGACAACATGGTCAGTTATGGCGGTAATACTGAAACCAGGGGATTTGATGATCTTGACCTCGGTATATCAGTGTCCCTCCCCTTTCTTCCGGAATTTACCGGTTTTTCAGTATCCGGTGGACTTACTCTTCCCTTTCGGGGAAATGACCCTGTCCGGCCCGAACATGAGCTGACCTTCCCTTACCAGATCCCGGGCGCATATGACATCTTCTACCAGTTCAGCGAAAGGCCGGGACAAGGTGTGGCATGTTCCAGTCTGGGTGCAGGCATGAAGCTGGCATCATCAAATATGGCGCTGATCAGCAGGGTTAATTATTCATTTCCCATAGAGGAAGGAACAGGCTATATATGGCACTCAAGGCTGGTTGGGAATACGATTGAATACGATAATGAGCCATATACATTTTTGCCCCGGCGATATCTGGACTATCATTTATCAGGAATATACCAGGTATTTCCGTGGTTCGCAGCCGACATTACATTAAGGGGTAAGCAGGGTAATGGCGGATGGCAGGAGTACACCGGACAGATGTATTCCCTGCCGGTTATCAATTCTTTACATGCCGGTGCCGGTTTTGAGATAATGGTCACGCCAATGCTGAGGATCAGCCAGTCCTTTTCTTTCCCCGTTAAGGGAAATAATGAGTATTCCGGAATATTCATATATACAGGCATGAACATGAATTTTTTTCCATTTTGATACAGAAGGATATGAAGCAATTATGCATTTTCAGAGTTGTACTGCTCTTCGGCATAATGGTTATTACCTCGGGTACATATGCCCAGGTTGAACGGGTCGTGCTGCCCGGTGAATTAAGGCATGAAACCATTGTTACTGAACCTCCTACGTTAAGGAAAGGTTTTCTGAGAGCCGGACTGGTTTACTCACATAGCTTCGTTGACAAGATCTTTGATGCGAACAATAACAGGACAGGCCTGGGTGGTACAATATCCGGTCAAAGCAGACTATACCAGATACATGCTATGTATGGCCTGACTAACAGGCTGGAACTCTATGCAAGTATTCCCTTTGTGAATGTATCACTGTACCAGACAACCGAATATCATATGCAGAACTCAGTCCATGTAAACAGATGGTCACAGCATGGCAAGGGGCTCAGCGATATTTCCCTGGGATTAAGATACCTGCTTCTTGAAGAGAGTGCATCACTCCCTTCACTATTCGTAGGAGTTACATCAGATCTGCCCACCGGGGAAAAAAATCCCACTAACATCATTGACGAAAATAATTTTGACCGGCCAACCGGGTCGGGTGAATATGCTTTTGATTTTGAAATGAAAGCCAGGAAAGTCATTTATCCATGGTCTTTCAGCATTTACGCAAGTCATAAGATCAGGACAGGAGGTGAAAAGATCGTTGTACCTGGCCAGCAAGCAGTATCCTTTAAAGACGGGAATTACACGAGGATCACCGGCAGCGGGTACTTCCACCTTAACGACTGGATCGTACTGGCAAATGACCTGAGTTACGGCATAAGAGGCCGGGATATGGTTGATGATGTACCGGATGATAATAAATCATGGAATATTGACCTGACACCCTATCTCTTCTTTCAGATCAGGCAGATGCGGCTTGCACAGTCTGTTACCATTCCCATGAAAGGGCATGTGGCAGGAGCCGATCCCATGTATATCCTTATAGTTCAACTAATCCTGTAACCAGAAATGAGATACATAATAATAACGCTGATTGTTCTGATAACAGGATCGTGCACAACACCGTCCATTATAGCAACGCGGGAGCAGCAGAAAGGTGATGCCCATTTTAACATGCACCGTTACAACGAGGCAATTGAACACTACATCAACTACCTTGATGCAAGTGCAAAACTTGGTATATACCGCAATCCGGGCATGGAGGCAGATGTATGCAGAAAAATAGCACATGCATATTCATTCCGTGGAAGCTATTCTGCTGCAGAAGATTACCTGCAGCGTGCCATAGCGGCCGATTCGCTGGATAATAATCAAATGGGACTGGTACTAAGCTACAGTGATATGGGAAAGGTATCCCTTGCTGCAGGCAGATTTGCTGAGGGAATCAATTACCTTGAACATGCCCTGCTCCTGGGTGCTGAAAATGAAGAGAGCTTCAAAAACATTAGAAGGGAGTCGGCAGCAAATATTTATCTCGGACTGGCGCAGGCTTATCTTTCCATGGGCAGATTTGATGATGCCCTTAATACAACAGAAAAGGCACACCTGCTTTTTACCCGTACCGGGTATGAGGAGGGACTTATAGAGACCTTTCTGCTGTTTGGGATAATCTACTCGGATATTGGATTTGTAAATAAAGCTGACGAGATGATTGACCGTTCGGTAGTATTGTCGGAGCAGGCGGGACTGAGCACTGTAAGGCAACACCTGATGAAAGCCGAACTGGCAGGTATGAAGGGGAGGTTTTCCGATGCTTTGGCTGCTAATGAAAATGCGTTGGCTGAAGCCAGCAGGGTAAAAATAATCCCTCAGATAATATGGGCTAATATTCGTAGCGGCGACCTGTATATAATGCTCGGTGATACAAAAAATGCAGAGCTTTTTTACAGGGAAGCCGGCCGGCTGAGTGATGAAAACAGGGAGGCTCTTTTTCTGAATGCGGCTCTTAACCTGCGAAAAAACGAGCTTGATGGTATTGAAGAATATTTTCAGACCGGGGGATTATCAACCGCCGGCGGATTGCTGTACCTGAAAATGGCTGATATAGAAATTGAAAAAGAGGAGTACACGGCGGCTTTAAACTATCTTCAGATGGCCGATTCCAGTTTTAAAGAAGGGCCGAACAACGAGGGTATGGCCCGTTCGGGACTGGGCATGGTAAGAGTATATACCGGACGGAATCTTGCTGAAAGTGCCGTTGTCAAGGTAAACCAGGTTCTTGCCATGTCAAATAACAATGAAACATTGTGGCAGAGCTGGTTCTATAAAGGCCAGGCGATGGAAATGCTAAATCAGTCCGATTCGGCAGAATATGCATACAGGGAGGCAATCGGGATCATTGAAGAGTCAAGGGGTAACATCACCACCGAAAAGTTGAGGGGACTCTATATCAATGACAAAATCAAGGTATACGACAGGTTGATAAACCTTCTTATCGAAAAGGATAACCTCCGGGAATCACTGTTAATGTCCGAAAGGGCACGTGCCAGGGCCTTTCTTGACATGCTCGGTGGCAAAATGCCCGGTCCCGGTTTTTCCCCTGCTAAAGAACTGACAGGACAGGAACAGGAACTGAGTACAAGACTTACCCACCTGCAAAAACAATTATATAATGTCTATTTTGCTGAACATGACCTTACCCGCACACTTGAAATTGAAAGATCTCTCACGGCTGAGCTAACAGAGACACAGGATGAATACCAGCTTCTTCTCAGCCGGCTGAGGGCGGCCAACCCGGAGTATTACAATATGATAACCATGGACCCGCCGCTACTCAGGGATATACAATCAGCCATCCCCTCCTCCGCTGCCGTTATGCAATACTGGATTAGCGAAGAGAAAATCTACCTGTGGATTATCCGCCACAATAAACTTGATATGGTGATTATTGAAACCCCACCTGCTGAGTTTTATGAAAAGGTCAGACAGGCAGGCAAACACCTGAAAAACAACAACGTTGAAGCAGGTACACCCCTGCTTAAAGAGTTGTATTACGACCTTATCAGTCCGGCTGAACAATATATTGATGATGTTGCCACTCTATGCATAATACCCCACGGCATACTTCATATACTTCCATTCCATGCACTGATAAACAAAGAAAACAGGTACCTGATGGAGGATTATTACCTGGCTTATATGCCCTCCTCATCAGTAATGACAGAGATGTCAAAAGAGAAATGTACCCAGAGAGACAGCTTCCTTGGAATGGCGCTGGGCGACAATATGATCGGGCTCTTTTCCGGTCTGCCCGGAACAACATGGGAGCTTAAAAATATCTCTTCACAGTTTCCTGATCCTGTTCTTGCATTTGAGACAGTTTCAACCGAATCCTTCCTGAGAAACAATGTAAGCGGTAAAGATATTTTACACCTGGCAACTCACGGGGTTTTCAATGAGGCAAGGCCCCGGTACTCGTTTCTGCTCTTCTCACCTGATGAAACAGATGATGGCCAGCTGACGGTAAACGAAATATTCGGACTTGATCTGGAAGCCTGCATTGTAACACTTAGCGCCTGTGAAACGGGTGTTAGCGATATCAGCAAGGGAGATGAACTGACGGGACTGAGCCGTGCCTTCCTGGGTGCAGGGGCACACACTGTTTCAGTAAGCCTGTGGAGTGTGGCCGACCGTCCCACTGCCGAACTTATGATCAGCTATTACAAACACCTGGTTAATACACCTCCCCATGTAGCAATGACAAGAGCCCAGCGTGAAATACTGGAAAAATATCCCGGACCTTTCTACTGGGCTCCTTTTGTTGTCATAGGGGGATCTGCCGGCATTCAATTATGAAAACAATAAATTAATAAACACACCAAACCAAACACAGAAAAAGTATGAAAAAACAAAATGCTTTTTTAGTTAACCTCCTTTTTTTGTCAGTCGTCTTTATGGTGATCCTGCAATGCAAGAAAGAGGAGATTGTGATAGTCTATTCAGAGATCAGTACAGTGGGTTCTTCCAGTATAACCTCAATGTCGGCCGATGTTGAAGGAAATATTGAAGAACTGACTGAAACAACACACAATGAATATGGAGTGTGCTGGAATACCCAAAGGAATCCTACAGTTTATGATCAGAAAGGGCTTGCGGGAGGAACTGCTGTGACGGGATCTTTTACTGTGCGGATCGACGGGTTAACCCCATCAACAACTTATTATGCCAGGGCCTTTGTTCTGGATAACAAGAAATATGTTTACGGGTCTGAAATATCATTCACCACTTCGGCGGCAAACCTTCCCGAAGTAAGTACTTCATATGTTACAGGGATCACTTCCAGGTATGCATACTCGGGAGGATATGTATCTGAGGAAGGCGATAAACCGGTTATTGCAAGGGGTGTATGCTTTGACACTATCTCTTCACCAACCATCCATAAAAACAAAACAATTGACGGCTGGGGTACCGGCAGTTTTACAAGTGCTCTTACCAATCTTAAATCCTCCAAAGAATATTACGTTAGGGCATATGCAATGTCTGAATTCGGTGTCTCCTACGGTTCAGAAGAGAGTTTCACTACAGATCCTGCAGTATTTAAATTCCATGATGATTTTGAAAATAACGATAATGACTGGTTCACCGGCCAAATAGACAACGGAGGCAACATATCGGTTGAAGATGGTGAATATGTAATGAAATACAGCCAGGAAGGTTATATGTGGTTTTTATACAATGATTTTCCGGGATTACTGAGTAAGGTCAGCGACAGGGATTTTGAAATTACGGCAATGATAAAGCACACACCCTTCGAACTGTTGATAATTGATGATGAGCTTTTGGGTGGACTGGTTTGGGACAGTGACGATGAAAATTTTAAATTTTTCGGGGTCCTCAGAAGACACAAAAGAGGAATATCAGATCCGTCATCATCAGAATTTTATTATATAATTGGGAATTATGACGGGTCCTTTACAACATGGAAAACATATACCCAGTTTACCGGTGAAGATTATAACAAACTCAGTATCAAGAAGGGAGACGGGTACTACTACTTTTTCATTAACGATGTACAGATTCATAAACAGAGTTATCCCGGTTTAACAAGGGAAGGAGTTGGCTTTTTTGTTCAGAATGCAACCATGCGGGTTGACTGGTTAACCATTGAACAGAAAGGAGACAAAAAATCAGGACAGGAAGAAAATATTGAATGGATGTCGCCTGCTAAAGGGGAACATACCACTGTCAGAAGCATCAATTTTAATTAAAATTATGCCATATCATGAAAAAAACCTATTCATTATCATCTGATTGCTACGTTATACCTTACGAAGAAAAGGGGCCACAATCATATATTGCTTATTTCCCTATACAATCTCTTGTTTTTGAGGTCAACGAAGATGCTGCGGAAATTATCAGAAACCTTAAAGTCGAACCAGTCAAAACAGCTGATCCTTCAATGCAGGAGTTTCTTGAATCTCTGAAAGCCTTGAAGGTAATAAATCAGGAGAAGGAAATTCACCCCTTTGTTCAATTCAGAGATAATCATGCACCCACACGCACAATACTTCTCCTTTCAGATATTTGTAACCTGAACTGTATCTATTGTTATAACAATGCACATTCAAAGGGTGATATGATGCCATTTCATATAGCCAAAGATGCCATCGATACTATTATTAAAAATGCATCAGATCAGAAAGCCAGAACTATTGAACTGGGATACCACGGAGGAGGAGAACCAACAATGAACTGGTCAGTTTTAACAGAAAGTCATGACTATGCCAGGGAGAGATGCAGAGAACAAGAATTAAGAATGAATTCCAGCATCTGCACCAATGGGGTTATGACGTCTGAAAAAGCTCAGTGGATTGTTGAAAACATAAGGGATATAGCAATTTCTATTGACGGACACCCGGAACTTCATAACAAACAGAGGCCTTTTCAAAACGGAGAAGCCTCATTTGAAAAAGTTGCCTCTACAATAGATCTGCTGGGGAAAAATAACAAAAACTACGCACTGAGATTAACGGCAACTGAGTTTTCTGAAGGGCAGATCTATGATACTGTTAACTTCCTGATTAACCGTTTTCACCCTCCGAATATCTGCATAGAACCTCTTTTTGTTTGTGGAAGGTGTGAAACTTCCGGCTGCAAACCACCTGTGGATGATCATTTCATTGAAGAAATGATCAGGGCTTTTGAACTGGGCGACAGGAACAAGGTTTCTGTCCAGTATTCAGGTAACAGGATCACCCTTCTTCTTTCAAGATTTTGCGGTGCCCAGGGATCTAATTTCTTTATTACTTCGAGAGGAGATGTTACTTCCTGTCTTGAAGTATCGAGCAAAAATGATCCCCGGGCGGATTATTTCATCTACGGAAGCTATGATCCTGTGAAAAGAGGATTCAATTTTGATTATGAAAAATTAAAAAGGCTTACAAGCAGCCAGGTTCAAAGCTTTGAATCCTGCAGAGATTGCTTTGCAAAATGGCATTGCGGAGGAGATTGCCTGGCCAAAACGCCTGATTTTTCAAAGGTTTCCGTTCAAAGAAACTCCTACCGCTGCAAAATAAACAAAGCTTTGACCAGGGATTCACTTATAAAGGCGATGAACCATCAGTTAGAGTTAACAAAGAACAATATTCCGGCATAATAATATCAAATAAAATTAAAGCCCAATAACTATGGAAGATTTTAAAAATTTTAAACCTAAAATCATTTCTGCAGTTGACCTGACTCACCTTCAGCCCCAGGAAAGATTAAGAATTATCGGTAACAAGAACCTTGAACACAGGCGTGAATTTCTTACAAGGCTTGTAAAGGCAGGAATTATGGTCGGACTTCCTATGCTTCTGTCCCAGGCTTGTGAACCTGAAATCATCTATTTACCAACCGATGAAGAAGATTGCCCGGAACACAATCCATGTAATCTTCACGAGGCATGCACCTGCCAGTCCGACGCAACAGCGTCTGTTCCCCCAAAAGTTGTAAACACGGTACCTGAAAATGCAAGCAAGTTTACACATGATCCGGATGGAGTAGAAATTCGCATGGATATTGATAAAGCAATGGATCCTGCATCACTTTCCGGCGCCATAACTGTTATACCGGAACCATCAGGGGGATTTGACATACATTTTTACGACCTTTCCAAAGGCAGTCTAAATTATAAAACCTCACTTGCATTGCATAAACCAGGTAGTTCAGAAAAGCTTCAACTACTGGCAAACACCACTTATACAGTAACTCTCAAAGGAACTGCCAAAGATATTAACGGTAATTACCTGGATGGAGATTACAGTGGTACCGGAGGAAGTGATTTCACATTTAATTTTGAGACATTGGAAAGATATGAATCCTGCATCTGCCAGTCCGATTGTTCATGCGTAGGATACAGTTGTTCATGTGTGGGTTATTCAGGATGTTCATGTGAATCTTATACAAGCTGCTCATGTCAGAGCTACACATGCACATGCGTTGGATTCTACTGCTCATGCCAGTATGCCGGTTGCCCGCTGTACCGGATATAATATCTGATTATCATTTAGCAGACATAATCCGCAATTAAATGATCATTGAAGAGTAACGATAAGTAACAATGGTTGCTTCTTCGCAACCGGGATGCGAAAAGTTTCAATTGATTGCAACTTTAAAAATGAAGGCAATTATTATAGACGACGAGGTCAACTCCAGGGAGTCGCTTAAAAATATTATCGGTACTTTCTGCAGTGATGTCGTAATTATTGCTGAAGCAGAAAGTATTGAAGCCGGAGCAAAAATCCTCAAAAAACATCATTGCCATATTGTTTTCCTTGACGTTCAGTTAACAGACGGTACCGGATTTGATTTGATACCGCTAATGAATAAGAGGGGGCAAAAAGCGATCTTTATCTCTGCAAGTATCGATTTTGCTGTAAATGCCTTCAAAGTTAACGCCCTGGATTACCTGCTGAAACCATTTGACCCATCTGAATTATGCGATGCAATTGATAAAGCAAGACGCATAATTATGCAGGAGCAGATACAGGAGCAGATAACAGATATGAATGCCTTGATTTCAGGCCAGGGGTTTACTGGCGGGAAACATAAAAAAATTGTCCTCAAAACTGATGACAGCATTTATATAATTGATATAACCGACATTATCAGGATTGAATCAGTAAACAACCATACCCGCTTCTACCTGAGCAACGGACCACCTCTGGAAGTTCCGATAGCTCTTGAAGAGCATGAAAAGACTTTAAAAAGCTCAGGGTTCATCAGACCGAATAAATCACACCTGGTGAACTTTGATTATATCAACCGGTTTGATACTGCCGGCTTAAGCTGCCTGGTAATGAAAGACGGATATAAAATACCGGTTGCATAGTGTAATCGCGACACTTTACAATTGAAACTCGGGAGCAAAAAATTGATGTGATTTCCAATGAAAACGAACGGCTTACAGCAACACACGATGAGCTTGAGCAACTGAGATCAGAAACAGGTCTACTGAAAAGCATGATCATGATGTTAAGTAACATTGATTAAACTACTGTGGTTAGTAAACAACCAT
>JAWODJ010000108.1:0-12769 GCA_046483315.1 Bacteroidales bacterium
TCTGTCAAATATCAAGAACCTCTTTCAGCAGGGCATACCCTGACCTGCTTACCGGCACCTTGTATGAATCCCCGAGGGAAACAATCCATGAACTCTTCCCGTAAGGCTCAAGCTTTACAATCTGATCGGTTCTTACTATATAAGACCTGTGCACTCTTACAAACTCCTCCTTTGAAAGATGATCATCAAAATATTTCATGGTCTTCTGCTTTAAATATTTGCCCGAAGCCGTATAGATCATTACATAATCATCCTGAGCCTCAATAAACAAAATCTTTTCAACAGGGATTACCCTGATTTCCCCCCGTGATTTCACCACTACACGCGAAATGATCCCGGATGTCATATCTATGTGGCTTCGCAACCGTCCATAGCCTGGTTGTTTGTGGACTGAAATTCGGTTTACCGCCTTCTCCACAGCTTCCCTGAACCTGCCTTCAGGAAAAGGTTTTAGCAGATAATCAACGGCATTGATCTCGAAAGCCCTCATTGCATACTGATCAAATGCTGTGGTAAAAATGATCTCCGGAGAATCGTCAAGAAGCTCAAGCATCTCAAACCCGTTAATCCTGGGCATCTGCACATCAAGGAAAACCAGGTCAGGATTATGCTCCCTGATAGCCTTAAGAGCCGAAAAACCGTCTGCATACTCTCCGGCTACATCAATATCCGGAAAACTTTTCAGATACTCCTTCAGGATATTCCTGGCCAGTTCCTCATCTTCAACTATCAATGCCTTTATTTTCATTACAGGGTATAAACAAATTTACAATAAATTGTCCCTCCTCCCTCCGCAAATTTAAAAGATCATCTCTTCCATAAAAAAGCCTGAGCCTTTCCCTCACATTATTCAGTCCTATTCCGTCGCCGCTCCTGCCCGGACTTTCTGTGTCAAAATTATTGGATATGCGAATAACCAGTATATCATCTTCAAGCCAGCACTTCATCCCGATAACTACAGTGCCGGTGCTTTCATAAACGCCGTGTTTAATAGCATTCTCAAACAGGGGCTGAAGGATAAGGTAAGGTACAACCAGGTTTTCACAACCTTCTCCGGATTCAATTGAAAACCTCATCTTATTCCCAAACCGCACCTTTTCAATCTCAAGGTACCTTTTTATGTTTTCAATCTCATCCTTAAGCGGATTAACCTCCTTATCAGCCATTCTCAAAGAGTACCTGAGGAATTCTGACAATTTGACGATCATCTCCCTTGCGGAGGCGGGATCACTTGTGGTAAGTGCACTTGCTGAATTGAGTGAATTGAACAAAAAGTGCGGATTGATCTGTGACCTCAGCATATCAAGCTGGACCTCCTTTACCATCGTTTCCAGTTTTGCCTCATTTTGTGCCTTGTCCCTCACCTCCCTGGAATATAAAATAAGGTAATAAACCAACAGAATCATCACATACAGGAGCACCCCCGATATAGCCCTGTAAGGTACGGAGGTGATGACCGACCTGACTACTATTTCGTTATCGCGGAAAAGATGATTCATAACCAGGTAACCTGCTGACATCCAAAAAACAATCACCAGTATGCCAAGAGCTGTGAAATTCAGGTACACGATGAAAATGCTGCGGCCGCTCATAGACATATACCGTACCGGGTACCAGATAATAAGACCGATAGCAAAAAAAACAGTGTTGAAAAGAATGCTGTCGGCAAGAGCCGGGCCCATTTCAAATGCAAAATAAAAAACAAGCACACCTGTCTGGACAGTCATGGCGAATATCCAGACAAGTGCATATATCAGAATATTATACCTGTTTTGCAGGATTGGATGCATCTGCGCTCAGTTAAAATTAACCAGCTCCCCCCCGCCAAATATAGCTATTCCTTTTATAATCAAGGTCCGGGATGGATCTCTTTTAATCTCGGGGCTCTTGATCCGCTTGTCGGAAAATCCCCCGAACACCGCCGACACCTCCACCCTTACATCCCAGTCCTGCGGCACAATAATCTTCGATCCGCCAAATACCATTACAACCTCAAGAATATTGTTCCCGGGAGCCAGTTTTGACTGGAGCATATCGTAGTTGCCACCACCGAAAACATTCACTATCTCCCCTCCCCTGAAATTTTCATTCTGTATTATCCGGTCGTGGCCTGCAAAAATATGTACATCTTCGATGGTATCACCGCTCTTGCTGTGTGCAGAATACCCAACTCCCCTCCTGAAAGGACTCTTCAGGAGTATAACCAGTCCCACAAAAACCAGCATTGCCGGCCAGAAAAGTCTTCCTGCACTTACCGGCAGGATAGTGAATTTCGGCAGCAGAAAAAAGATCCCGATACACAAAAGGATAATTCCGGTAAGCCTCCCCTCCCTTTTTGACAGGAAGATAAGGCCCAGAACTACCAGCAACATCTGCCATGTGAAAATAATACTTCTCATCCTGAAAGGGAACAGGTTAAGCCGGTCTCCTGCAAGAAGCAAACCGGCAATGATCAGCACACCGCCAATGATGGTCATTGTGCTCCTGCTGATCTCGCGCTTATTATCATCTATTCTTTCCATTTTGATTAACTATTAGGTTTAATTTTCTTATTTACGGGACAAATGTAAAACTTCACTATTCACCGCAAAACAAAAAATCGGCAGACTGTAAGTTTTTACCGGCGAGTGGTGCAGAACCGGAGTTACTTGAAAATCCATTACCTGATGTACGCAACTGAACACGGTTGTGCTCAATAACCTGCTGCTCAGATCCGGAAGGGAGCTGGTAATGGCCATTACTCCCGAAGAACAGGTTTATACTATAAAGGCATAATAATATACAGGTGTAGTTATAACTGTAATTGAAATTTTCATTTATTTTTACATTCATAATTATGCAGAAAAGCAGAGATAAGGCCTAACCATAAAATTCACATCAATTTGCATTGTGTTTGATTGGTTCCGATAGCCAAATAATTATTATTAATTGATTTTCCTCCCAAATGAAATAACGATTACTACAAACCCGAATAAAATATCTTAAAAATGAAGTTATATAAGAGGCAATTACCTGGATACAATTTTTTAATATTCACGGCACAAATAAAAAATAGCTTGATTGCTGGATTTTTTTTAATTTGCTCTGCAACTGTTTATGCTCAGGATTTTAGCATAAAACTGTGGACCGGAGAGGTTCCAAATTCAATCATTACTGAAGAGAGCGAGATACGGGAACAGAAAGATATTCTTTATATAAGGAATGTCCAGAACCCTGAAATTGCTGTTTACCTTCCCGCCGGAAGGCACGCCACCGGTGACGCTGTAATTATCTGCCCGGGAGGGGGGTATCATGTTCTTGCTTATGACTGGGAAGGAGTGGATATTGCACGTTGGTTTAACTCAAAAGGGATCGCGGCAATAGTGCTTAAATACAGGTTGCCAGTATCAAATTCCATCATGGTCAGACACGAAGCACCCCTACAGGATGCTCAAAGAGCAGTGAGAATGGTACGGCATTACGCGGACGAATGGAATATAAATGAGAACAGAATCGGTATAATGGGCTTCTCTGCCGGAGGCCACCTGGCATCCACGCTTGGAACCAAATTTGATCATCGCACCCTTGACCCTGTTGATGATATTGACAGGATTAGTGCCCGTCCTGATTTTATGATCCTGGTTTACCCGGTAATCAGTTTCAGGGAAAAATTCTCCCATACCGGTTCAAGAGATGCTTTACTGGGGAAAGACTCCACACAGGAACTGATAGATTTTTATTCAAATGAATTACATGTTGGTTCAGACACTCCCCCTGCCTTTATAGTGCATTCAGGCGATGATAAAGGAGTTCCTGTAGAAAACAGTCTCTATTTTTACCAGGCCCTAAAAGACCGGGGGATATCTTCTGAAATGCATATTTATCCGTATGGGGGGCACGGTTTTTCTTTGGCTGTCGGAAGGGGATATCTGCAATCATGGACTGAGCGGCTAAATGACTGGTTAAATCATACCCGGATAAGCGAATAAACTTTACATTTTCATAACTTACCATGCAAATTTTCCTGATATAAACTCAAAATAAATGGAACTGCTAAAGCAATCGACAAAAAGTGTTTGCAAAACTCTTTGTTTCGCTTTGATGCTTACAGGAATGATCCTCACTGTAACATCCTGCAAAACTGCAATCTCCGATCAGTATATTGACATTGACGAACGTTCCCCCTGGTACTGGAACTACAAGGGCAAGACGGTTCTTCTGCCTGCCCTGTATGGCGTCCAGCTTATGTCCGTTTCCGAACACAAATTTCTGCTTA
Source organism: Bacteroidales bacterium (assembly GCA_046483315.1). GTDB lineage: Bacteria > Bacteroidota > Bacteroidia > Bacteroidales > PUMT01 > PXAP01. Next base: position 4,256 of record JAWODJ010000108.1, read on the forward strand.
CGTACACCTCCCAAAAACACTCGCAAACACCAATACCCTTTTCTTTAGCCCCTTATAAATTATGGCCCGTAATTTGATAATAATCGGCCGAACAGCATCCAGGTGCAATTAATAATCATTCAACCGGTAAATATGGCCATTCATCAGGAAAAATTTCCCTGAAAAGATCAGAAACAATAACAAACTCAAAAACACGAAATAATCAGGAACCAAATGAAGACCTCGAACATCAGCAAGGCCATTATAATATGCCTTATCATAACTACACCGTTTTTTTCCGCGAAAGCTTATTCCCAGGAGTTAACACAGACCTTTCGCGGACGTGTTCTTGATGCATACACAGAGTTGCCGCTTCCGGGTGCAACAGTTGTTATCATGGACAGCGATCCTTTGACAGGCACGGCCACCAACGGAAACGGCGAATTCAGAATTGACGGCCTCCCGCTGGGACGTATCAACATCCAGGTAAGCATGGTGGGATACCAGCCGGTTGTGCTCAATAACCTGCTGCTCAGATCCGGAAGGGAGCTGGTAATGGCCATTACTCTCGAAGAACAGGTTTATACTATTAATGACGTGACGATCCGTCCCGATATAAGAAAAGACCAGGCAATAAACGAGATGGCTGTGGTAAGCGCCCGTTCGTTTACCATCGACGAGACCGAACGCTATGCAGGAAGCCTGGGCGACCCGTCACGTATGGCAGCCAATTATGCCGGGGTGACCTCGGTATCCGACCAGCGCAACGATATCGTCATAAGGGGGAATTCGCCACTCGGACTGATTTGGAGGCTCGAAGGTGTGGAAATACCCAACCCCAACCATTTCGGATCGATAGGCACTACAGGGGGACCAATAAGTATGCTCAACATAAACCACCTTACCAACTCCGATTTCTATACCGGTGCATTCCCTGCCGAGTATGGTAACGCCCTGGCGGGTGCCTTCGACATCAGAATGCGCAACGGCAATAACCAGAAGCATGAATTTATGGGGCAGGTGGGATTTAACGGTTTTGAACTTGGGGCAGAAGGGCCGTTCTCAGCAAACAGCCAGGCATCCTACATGGCAAATTTCCGCTACAGCACCATGGAGGTGCTGCACGCAGTTGGCATGGACTTCGGAACAGGCACAGCCGTACCCCAGTACAAGGATCTCTCCTTCAAGGTTAATGTCCCTTTGGAACAGGGGCGCATCACTGTTTTTGGACTTGGAGGGGATAACAGCATTGCGATGCTGGCAAGCAAGGATGACGATTCACAGTACGGCTTTTCCGGGCTCGACATTTACAACAGCAACCGTATGGGTGTTATGGGAGTTACCCACGTTTATTATATTAACGACGATGCACGCTTTACAAATACACTGGCCGTATCGGGGATAGAAAGCACTGCCGATATTTATGACCTGAGCTTTGATCCCGAAAATGAAAAAATAAAGGAAGCCCTCGGCGAGGTCAGGTACACGCTCTCTTCCAAATACTCACACCGTTTTAACTCACGCAACTATCTCAATACAGGATTTGCATACGATTTCTACGATGTAAGCTATACAGGCATGCAGCTTAACCCTTCCGGGGAAAAGTACGTGCATTACCTGGATAATTCCGGAACCATGGGTTTTGCCCGGCTGTTCACCGAGTGGCAGCACCGGTTCTCGGATGACCTGTCGGTCTCAACAGGATTGCATTCTTCAAGGCTGTTCCTGAATGACAGCTACGCCGTTGAGCCGCGTCTGGGACTGAAATGGGAATTCATCGAGGGACAATCGCTGAACCTTGGTGCAGGGATGCACAGCCAGACACAGATGAAAGCGGTATATTTCAGCCAGCGCCTTACCGATACACTGAACATGGTATATGAGAAGACGAACCACGATCTGGACTTCTCACGCAGCATTCACCTGGTGGCAGGATATGACAGGCTGCTGGGCGATGAACACAGGCTGAAACTTGAAGTCTATTACCAGAGACTTTACAATATACCCGTAGCATGGCGCAGGCCGGAGTTTTCGCTCATAAACCAGGGTGGGGGCTACTCTTTCCACCTGTATGACAATATGGAAAATTCGGGTACCGGCGAAAACAAAGGTATTGAACTCACTCTTGAAAAGTTTTTGAACAAAGGATTTTATTACCTGGTAACAGCGTCTGTCTTTGATGCAGGATACCGTGGGTATGACGGTATATGGCGCAACTCGGCATTCAACAACAATTTTGTATTCAATGCCCTCACCGGTTATGAATGGAGGGTTGGCAGCAAATCCCTCCTCTCGGTCGACCTGAAAATGGTTTATGCCGGCGGCCACCGAATGCTCCCCATCGATGAGGAGCAGTCCCTTGCCGATAATGCCCCTCGCTACAAATGGAGCGAATCATACAATGAGAGATTTCCCGACTATTTCAGGCTTAACGGAAGGATAACATTCCGGCTGAACAGGAACAGTTTTGACCATGAATGGGGACTTGACCTGCAAAACATGACCAACAGGGAAAATATCTTTATCCAGAACTGGGACAACAACAAAAATGAAGCCGTCACACACTACCAGATGGGCTTCATGCCAATGATGACCTACAGGATCTACTTTTAATCATATATATAAATGAAAATGAATAAAACAAGGGGATTGACTTCGTCGATCTCACATGCACTAAGATTTACTTTTAGCAATATAAATCAGATGTGACATTCATACGTTTGAAAAACTGAATACAAATTACCTGTAATATATAATTCATCGGTTATAAATTTGATTAACCTGATTTATTAGTATGAATCGTCCATATTTTGTCTTTTTAGTTCTGGTAATAATAACATCAGGATGTAATTCAATGAGAAAGGCAACCATTACCGATATATCAGAGCCGCGTTACCTGATAGTAACTGCCGACGACCTCTGTATGACCGAAGGGATCACAGACGGTATTGTTGAGGCTTACAGGAATGGCATTGTAACCACGACCTCTGCATTGATGAATTACCCCGGATCTCGCGAGACCCTAATGAGGGTACATCTGGAAAATCCTGAACTCCCCATCGGGATTCACCTGAATATAACTACCGGGAGACCTGTCCTGCCACCGGAAGAAATTCCCAGCCTTGTGGACAGGGACGGATATTTCCATCATTCTCATAAAATCATCAAATACCTGGGCGATATATCGATTGATGAGTTAAGGGCAGAGGTAAACGCACAGGTCGAATTGTTCCTCTCAACAGGAGTGCCACCCGACCATATTAATTCAGAAAACCATATGCTGGCACTCTTCACTCCATTTCATGAGGTCGTAAGGGAACTGGCCGGAGAATATAATGCTCCTGTACGTAACCCGGTTCCTGAAAGCGTTCATGGCAATATAAGGATTAAAAAAGGAGGAGGGTCCTCAAAAGCGCTTGCAACCCTAATAGGTTATGCAATTCTTCATCCTTTCAAATCGTTCAGAATGATGAAACATGTGAGCCCGAATGCATTCAGGGAGGAGGAAAGGCTTGTAAAACAGGAAGGTATCCTGGTAACAGATTGGCTAATCGACTCATTTTACGGAAATGCCGATATTGAAACACTTGTATCAATTCTGGAACAGATCCCTCCCGGGATTTCCGAATTAATGTCACACCCCGGATATGCCTGTGTTGAAGGTGCCCCGAAGGGAATGGACAAAAGCTATATTCAGGAAAGGGAGCTGGAGCTGAAAGTTCTGACAAGCACCGAAGTTAAAGAAAAGCTCTATGAACTTAATATAAAGCTTGTTGATTTTTCGTATTTGAAAATGTCACGAATTAACCCAAAGATATAAATATGAACAAACACATTCTTATTGACAATTTAACCGCAAATATCGGGTCATTGATATCGGGCAGAAAGAAGTTTTTTGCCAAAAGCACCGATAGCCAATCTTTCGGGGAGCAAATCAGTTTAATTGAATTAAATGTGCCGGAAATCAACTCGGAGGGGACTTTTGAGATCAGGGCAACTGCCCCTGCCGGGGATATTGATCCTGCCTTCAGAATCGAGAAATGGCTTGGAAATGATTACCCGTCTATAATTTATCATCATGGCAACAATGAAAGGCCATTCGATTACCGTAAAACAGCGAAAAACTCGTTTATGAACATCTTTGTGAAAGACAGGGATGAAGGTCATCGTGTTGAAACTATTGAGGCCGGTCATGTGACCGGATCACTGAATACTTCAGCATTAGGAGATCATATTCTGAAGGTTTTAAAAAATCATTGATTATCGTGGAATGCAGGTCTGTTCCAACCCTGCAGGAGGTTACACAAATTAAAATTATCGAACATGGGAAGAAAAATAATTAAAGTAAGCCTTTACATCATTGGCGGAATATTGACACTGGTGCTGGGTCTTTTAGCGGTGCTGTGGATTATCAGTCCGGGAAAGGCCGATCCGATAACCGGCCCTGACGGTGACCAGTTAAAAGGCAGTATTTCAGTTATTGAGAAAATTACTCTCGGCGGCCAGGATCAGTATATTATTATAAGGGGTGCGGATTCAACCAAACCAGTAATACTTTTCCTTCACGGGGGACCGGGTAGCCCGGAAACTGCATTCATGAAACATTATAACCGGGATATTGAAAAGGATTTCGTTATGGTTTACTGGGAACAGCGCGGAGCAGGAAAATCATATTCCAAAGATATTCCTGCTGAAAGCATGAATATGGCGCAGTTTATTTCAGATACCAGGGAACTCAGCGAATATCTTACTGAACGCTTCAGCCAGAAAAAAATTTATATTATGGGCCATTCGTGGGGCTCATTGCTGGGAATATTAACTGCATATAAACACCCTGAACTGTTTCAGGCCTATTTTGGTATTGGCCAGGCATGCTACCAGTTTAAAGGTGAACAGATTTCATATAAATGGGCAAAAGAGCAGGCATATAAACATAACGACACCAGGGCCATCAAAAAGCTGGCAGGCCTTACCTTTCCTGACTCGCTAGCTGGCCATACAGAGTGGAAAGATTTTTTAATGGTGGAAAGAAAATACGTGAATAAATACGGAGGTGGCACAACCCGGGATATAACAGGAATGTGGCCCCTGGCTAAATTAGTTTTCAAAACAAATGAATATACGATCGGCGAAAAACTTAATTTCATGAACGGCAATATGTTTTCACTGGAGAATATGTGGAATGAGGTGATCAATGCAAACCTGCTTAACGACATAGACAGCATGAGGGTACCTGTGTATATTTTCCACGGGAAGCATGATTACACGACCCCGTATTCTGTTGCAAAAGAATTTTTCAATCACCTGAAAGCTCCCGAAAAAGGATTCTTTACCTTTGATAACTCTGCTCACAGCCCCGTTATGGAAGAGGCTGAAAAGTTCAATTCAATAGTTAAAGAAATCACACGGGAGTATTAAGCGAACTACAATATTGAATTATCATGATGAACAGTATTGATCTGAATGAAAAATGCCACAAATGGCTGAAGATATTATGCGTGGATATAAATGAAAGGACCACTGGTAGCCAGGGCAACAGAAACGCCACCGGGTTTTTCAAAGATCAACTGGACTCCCTGGGCTGGGAGACAGAATCACAGGAATTCGATGCAGTGGACTGGATCGATGGGGGAGCAACCCTTAATGCCGGTAACGAGAAGTTTCAGGTTATGGTAGGCCCCTGGTCCACCGGCTGCTCAGTTAGAGCCGTATTGGAAAGCGCATCAATCATAAAACATACTACAAACATAAAAAAATGGAAATAATCAAAAAAAAAAACCATTCGCATTAGCAACCCTGATGGTATGAAACGCCAAACAAAAACCTTGATTTTATGAAATCGCATCATTTCGTTCTTGGATACAGCCGGAAAGTAAGCGATGTAATGCGAATTAAAATAGAACCATATTATCAGATATTGCAGGATATTCCGGTTTATCCAAACAGTTCTTTTTCGATAATAAATGTTACTTCCTACTGGGCAGTCAACCGCCAATTGGAAAACACTGGTACCGGTAGAAACTACGGTATTGATGTAACCATTGAACGATTTCTGAAAGATGGATATTACTATTTAATCATTGGATCATTATTTGATTCAAAGTATGTTGGCGGCGATGGAAAAGAATACAGCACACGTTTCAACAGAGGATATGTTTTAAACCTGCTTGCCGGAAAAGAATGGATGGTTAAAGATAAAAACTATTCCAGAACGGAGTGCCAAACAGCTATCTGTAGTTGGAAAAAAACCACAGCCAGGCCCATATATAAGAATAAGTTGTATTAAAGTACAAATTATATTATTATTTTTTGTATTCGTTTACATATTTTATTAAGTATATTTGTATTTAAACACAAACCAAAGCTAATATGCAGGAAATATTTAACTACAGCAATTCATTGATCCAAACAGTCAACCTGGATTTCAAGAGGCACCTGTTCAGTGAAATTAATTGGAATTCAAGATTAATTGAGATACTCGGCAGCAGAGGTGTAGGAAAGACAACGCTAATGCTTCAAAAGGCAAAAATGTTAAATACTGATATTCCAAATCAGGCCATTTATCTTTCACTCGACGATAAACTGATGTACAAAAACTCCATTATTGATTTGGCTGAGGAGTTTGTAAAGTATGGAGTTCAGTACCTGTTTTTAGATGAGGTGCACAAATACCCGCCAAAATTGAAGGGATATGACTGGTCCGCAGAAATAAAAAATACTTATGACAGGCTTCCCGGGTTAAGCATTATATATTCAGGATCGTCGGTGCTCAAAATCTATAAAGGACAGGGGGATCTTAGCCGTCGGAAAAGTTCTTATCGCCTTGCCGGTTTGTCATTTCGTGAATATTTGGTAATGAATGGCATAATAAATTTTAAAAGTCTCCCCTTGAATAATTTAATTGCAAACCACCAGGATATTTCCAATGAAATCACAGGTAGGATAAAGATTATACCGCATTTTAAAGAGTATCTGAAAACCGGGTACTTCCCATTTTACAACGAAGACCCATCTTCCTATTTTTACAGGTTGAACAGTATTTTAAACGTAATTCTAGAAACGGATATTCCGGCGGTTTCCGAAATTACTTTTGAAACTTCACTTAAATTGAAAAAGCTCCTGGCCGTCATTTCTTCCACTGTACCTTATGTACCCAACTTATTAAACCTTAGACGTGAATTATTTGTTTCGGATCAGCGGACCCTGTTAAAATACCTCAATTTCCTTGAGAAAGCGGAGGTAATAAATACACTTGGCCAAAAAGCAAGGGGGAACAAAATATTGCAAAAACCGGATAAAATTTACCTCGGGAATACCAATTATATTTACGGACTGAATATGTCCGGTGAGGAACCGGGAACGATCAGGGAGACTTTTTTTATATCACAGGTAGATGTAGGGCACGAGTTAAAACTGTCATCGACGGGAGATTTTTTGGTGAATGATAATTATATCTTTGAAATAGGTGGGAAAACCAAATCAACCCAGCAAATAAAAGGTTTGAAAAATGCCTGGCTCGTATTGGATGATATTGAAAATGGGGTATTTAACAGGCTCCCCCTCTGGCTGTTTGGATTTTTATATTAAGCAGTAATACAGCACTTATTAATCTAATTTAAAATTTCAATTATGATTCTTTCAACCACTAATTCAATCCCCGGAAGGGAGATATCCGAAATTACCGGGATAGTCAGGGGCAGCACTGTTAGAGCAAGACATGTTGGTCGCGACTTCGTAGCCGCTCTTAAAAACATTGTGGGCGGTGAAATTGAGGAGTACACCCAGTTTCAGGCTGATGCAAGAGAGCAGGCGATCCAGAGAATGATAAAAGATGCCGGGAATTTCTATTTCTCCGGAATTGAAGTTATTGAATGTAACGGCTTTCTGAAAAAGTATTTTTAAACTAAAACCCTCTACTACCTGGCCGGATGCGCAATTATTATAAATACCACAAGCATTTAAGAAAGAGAAGATACACCGGGCAATCATTTCGCTTGCTGAGCAATTTGAAAACTTTGGAATATTTTACAATAATATAATTATAATGCATATTTTTCACTACTTTTATGTATTATAAGTACAAAATATCATAATATGCTGCGTGATATCATCCTGGAACAAAAACTTGAATATGAAAAAAGGAAGGGCGAGCATTATGTGCAGAGGCAATTTGCTTCGCTGAATCTGAATTCCGGCCTCATTCAGGTTATAATAGGGCCCCGGAGGTCGGGAAAATCGTTTTTCGGCATGCATCAGCAGACTAACGATAGATCATTCGGTTATGTGAATTTTGATGACGAACGCCTTATCGCGATACAGGAATTTGATGAACTGCTCAGAGCAGTAATAGCCGTTTACGGCAATCCGGAAGTGCTGCTTCTGGATGAGATTCAGAATCTGCCCAAATGGGAAATAATAGTTAACCGCCTCCAGCGGCAGGGTTATCAATTGGTTGTTACTGGAAGCAATTCACGGTTATTGAGCAGGGAACTGGCAACACATCTAACCGGACGACACCAACCCGTGTATCTGTTT
>JAWODJ010000110.1:0-2768 GCA_046483315.1 Bacteroidales bacterium
CATCAGGGAGACATGCTTGTGTGCAGCCGCATGAAAGACCACCTCGGGGCGGAACCTGGCAAAAGTCCTTTCAAGCGATTCAAAATCCTGCACATCGGTAATAAGACTCACAAAATCTATCCCCTGAAATAATTGCCGGCACTCACTTTCAATCTTGAATACAGAGTTCTCACCCCTGCCAAGAAGCAGTATCTGTTCAGGATCGCATCTTGTGATCTGCCGCACAATCTCACTGCCAATTGAACCGCCTGCTCCCGTAACCATTACCACCTTGTCTTTTATGTAGTCTGAAATGGACTGAAAATCGAGTTCAACATGATCACGCCTTAAAAGATCCTGGACATCAACCTCGCGCAACTGCGAAATATTGAACTTGCCGCTCATCAGCTCGTACAGACCCGGCATTATCTGGAAATCAACATCGGTCTCCTTCGCCATATCCACCACCTTGCGTATAACACCACCCGGAGCGGTAGGCATGGCTATCAGTATCATATCAATACTCTTTTCAGAAACTATCCGCTGCAGATCCTCCAGTCTGCCGACAACCGGCACACCCATAAAAATTTCCCTCTGTTTACCCTTATCGTCATCAAGAAAGCCCACGGGCTTCATTCTGACGCCGGGATGACGGAACATTTCCCTTACCAGCAGGTTTCCGGCTGCACCGGCACCAATAATCAGGACATTCCTGGCCGGATTTTTTGATTTTCTGGCATGCCGTTTCCCCGTATACTCATATTTAAGCCGTGCCGTCAGTCTGGCACCTCCAAGGAATATCAATAACAGGGCAGCGGTTATAAAAGGAACCGAAAGCGGAATAAATATAATGCTGGTCAAACTTACCGACGCAAAAAAAAGTATCGCGGTAAAAAGCAATATCCCTTTGGAAAGGCTTACAAGATCCCGGATACTTATATTGTGCCATGACTGCCTGTTGAACCCTGCAAACCAGATTATGACAGCTATTAAGGGAACCGCGGCAGCTATAACGATTAATATATCTGAAATATAGGGTAACCACTGTCCTTCAAGTCGTAAAATATATGCGGCCGGGAGAGTGACGGTCCATAAGACCAGATCAATAAAAAACTTGAGTATTCTTCTATCTTTCATAAAGAATCAGTGTATCCGGAGAACAGAATGCATAAAACGCACAAAGGTATAAAATAAATCACATTATCTGTAATTCCTGCCGGTTAATATAAATCAAATATAAATAAACAGCAAAATAATATACAATTTTCATACCGTTAAAACAAAAATAACATATTTACCAATAAATACGGCATTTTTAAGAATTTGTTTCGTAAAAAATTCAGGGTAATCTCCCGTTAAAAAGAACCTCTCTTTCTTATTGTAAAGATTATTCCCAGGTTATCACCATACATGTCGCCTGAATCCGCTGCGACAGTAACCCCCGCTTCAAGGTCAAAAACCTTCAGAGGGCCTGTAAACTCAGCCATCCAGCTGAACTGATCCCTTCTTTCCCCGAAAGGGTAATTGTATGTACCGAAATTCCTTGAAAAGGTGAAAAAATTCCTGTAACTGATATTTCCCGTTACATGCCCTTCAAACCCGATATGGTGTGCAATCACCCTGTTGTTCCTTATCCCTGTTTCATTGTCATTCAGAACAGGTGAAGTAATAAGGGGAGTGCCAATTGTAAAATTGTGATATGTCCAGCCCGATCTGTAATGACCATGATTAAAGTAATTATCGTTGCCCCCGGGCCCGTACAAAATATGAACAGGACCGCTCTGATATGTTGTATGGAGAAATTCATAAACCACTGCCTGAATTGTTTTGTTTTCCTCCGGAAAACGTAACCATGCCCCCCACAATCCATCAGGAAAATTCATCTTTCGCATGCCGGACCCATCTTCAAACACATCCTGCTGATATACACCCAGTGAAAATTTCTCTAGATTAAGGTCAACACCATAGTTTCTTGACCCGAGACTGTTTCCGAATCTATTTAGCACCCAGCCTTCCGGTGTACCGGGTTCATCAGCATCACCCGACCTGTTAAGAAAAACATTTATAAAACCTTTAAAATCGGATGGATAGGGTTCTTCCTGCCTGGGTGAACTGCCTCCCCATTGCGCATAATGATTAAACCCATAATATATATTAACCGGGAATGAACCACCAACACGTATATATGCATTCTTATGGTGCAGCCAGACATCACTTGCATATCTGCCTTCCTCAAACCAGCCATGAGACATCAACCCGCTAATCTCAGCATAACCTCTTGAAAAGGGAACAGGTACATAACCGGGTGTACCGATCTCAACCTTAGGCATTGGCCGTGCATTGCCCGACCAAATAATTGAGCCGGTTGACAGTGAAGGCTGCCTGCTTCCGGTTATCTCTTCCCACTTTCCGGTTCTCAGTCTTACCATATCATACAATGTTATGCCGGCATATGCCTGGTGCAGCCAGGCGTCAGAATCACCACCCATACGTCCGTAAACCTCAAGGCCATATTCATAATCCACAACCCTGCCTGTGTCACGCTCTCCGAATATTCCTGCCTCCATAGCGCCTGCATATTTTTCAGGCAGGAATTTTCCCTGCCTGTTGGATACTGTCCAGAAAGGAGCCTGGTTCCCGATCCCTCCAACCGAAATCATTCCAACCTCCCATTCAGACATCTTCACCTGACCGTATATTTGATAAGACGGTACAGGTAGCAGAATAGTTGCAACGAAAAGGTAAATAAATTTTATTTTTAAAAAAAGTTTTATCATAAATGCAAAACA
>JAWODJ010000123.1:0-12319 GCA_046483315.1 Bacteroidales bacterium
TTTGCCAGCGGATGCATGTTGCCTATCTTTGGAAATGAAGAGCCGGTAATTCATGTCAGTTCGCCCGTGCCCATCCTGCCAGGCAGAGAGCGAAGTGATGATCACCCCGGAAGAAGGAAGGGAGGATCGGGCTCACCTCCGATTCATCAACACCGGCCAGTTCTGGATGCGATGTCCACGCCGGCCCCGACCGCGGCGGCCAGCGGCTCCTCGATCAGGAACGCCTTGCGCGCGCCGACCTCGCGGGTCGCCTGCAGGACGGCGCGACGCTCGACCTCGGTCACGCCGGAGGGGACGCACACCATGATGTGCGGCCGGAAGAAGCGGCCGGGACCGGTGACGACCTTGCGTACGAACGCTTGGAGCATCTTCTCGGTGAGGTCGTAGTCCGCGATGACGCCGTCCCGCATCGGCCGGACCGCGGTGATGTTGCCCGGGGTGCGCCCGAGCATGCGGTACGCCTCGTCGCCGACCGCCTTCACCTCGCCGGTGTCCCGCACCATGGCGATCACGGACGGTTCGCGGAGCATGATGCCCTGCCCCTTGACGTAGATGAGGACGGTGGCCGTCCCCAGGTCGACGCCGATCTCCTGCCACGGTCTGAACATCCCTACACTCCTGCCTCGGCGCCGGTCGGGTTCGATTTTGAACTGACAATTACTTTAAGTGCCCAGCTACCCGTAAGCTTCTGCATCCCCTTCATTCCATGGGTCCCCATAACCACCATCACAGCATCTATCTCATCGGCAATCTCTCCAATGCTGGTAAAAATGTTCCCTGGCCTGACTATCACTTTAGGCTTGATACTATACTTTTTAAATGCCTCAATGGCATAAACGTCCAGTATTCCCTTAAGCTTATCGGTTTCCTCTTTTTTCCTGGCAATATGTGCCAGATATATCGGGTTACCATCAATCTTTGCAATTTTTACAGCATGTTCAAGGGCATATTCAGCAACCTGTGTAAAATCCCAGGGAACCATTAAAGGTTTGATTGTATTTCCCATAATCATCTATAATTTTAATTGACACTAATATTTCTATTATAAAAAAAAGCCTTACATTTGAACGAAACATCATATAAAACTAATAAATACCCCGTTTTTGTAATTATCCCTTCCTGTTTTGCAGTCAGCAAGATAACAAAAAGTATTAAAGAATTTCAATATAAAAACGGTAAAACAAAATTATTCGATATTCAAGGTAAAAATACAATAAATTAACTTTTCAGGGCAAATAATGATATCTATTTATGAAATAAAAAAATCTTTCCACATAATCAGAGTTTTATTTTATACTGCCTTTGTGTTCCTCTTTGCTATTTCCCAAAAAGCATATAGCTCAGTTTTTAACGTTTCTGCCATATCAGGCATTAACTCCTTTGATACAGTTCTTGAAATATCCGGACCTGTGTCAATTCAGAATTCAGCCTTGTTCTATGAAGGCTGGCCGCTAGTTCTTATCTCTGTCAACATAATATTGCTTGTTTCTCTTATAATGATGTGGAAATCACTTCGTTTTGCAAAGGAGAGGTTCATGCTGGAGGGCATAATAAACGAACGAACAGAAGAACTGCTCAACCAAAAAGAGAAAGTAGATGAGCTGTTATCCAACATGCTTCCTAAAGAAACTGTAGACCAGCTTAAACTAACCGGCAGGGCAAGCACCCAGAAATATAACATGGTAAGCATTTTGTTCAGTGATATAGAGGGCTTTACGCGCATTGCAGAACAAATGAACCCTGAAGTTCTGGTTGATGAACTTGACAAATTCTTTTTTAAATTCGATTCAGTTGTCGGGGAATTCAATATAGAAAAAATAAAAACCATAGGCGACGCCTATATGGCTGCAGGCGGAATACCGGACAGAAACCATACCAATCCCATTGATATAGTAATGGCTGCGATAAGTATAATGCAATATATGAAACACCTAAAAAAAGAAAATGAATATTTCTTTGATCTCAGAATAGGTATTCATACCGGACCTGTTATTGCCGGAGTGGTAGGACAAAAGAAACTTTCTTACGATATATGGGGCGACTCGGTAAACACAGCCAGCCGAATGGAATCTTCCGGTGAATCGGGGAAAATCAATATTTCAGGAAGCACATACGAATATATCAAAGATTATTTCACCTGCGAGTATCGTGGTAAAATGCCGGTAAAGTACAAGGGAAATATTGATATGTATTTTGTCAAAGGCTTCAGGCCTGAATTTTCTGTTGATATGCAGGGCCAAAAACCCAATGAACGTTTTTTTATTAAGCTACAGCTGGTAAGACTGCAGGATATTGAAGAAGAATTTATTAAAAGAATGGAGGAAGAGTTACCTGTTACCCTTCAGTTTCATGATCAAAAATACTGTATCGAGTTGCTGACACAGTGTGAACTGCTGTTCAGTGCAGAAAAATTATCGGATGAAGAGCAGCTTCTTGTAAGAACTGCAGCTCTGTTTGATTGCATGAGCTATTCAAAAGGCTATAAGGAGAGAAGTAAATATATTGATCAGTTAACACGGGAAAATCTTCCTGGAAATCATTACAATGAAAAGCAGATAATAAAAATATGCAAGCTTATTAATCTCCCTTTCTTCTATCCTGAAGCCAGATCATTACCTGAAAAAGTGCTGTCCGATGCACGTTTGGCCTTTATTGGCAAAAACAATTTTAATGATTCTGTCAACCGGCTTTATGAAGAGATGAAATCTTACGGCATAACAGAATCCAAAAAAGAATTCACAGAAATGTTCGCCGGATTTTTAAAATCATTCCATTTTTATACGCTTACCGCACAAAAACTGGTTGAAGTGCCGGTAGAAAACCAGATTAATGTACTGACTCAATGGAAAACCCAACCCGACCAGCTACCCACAGATATTTAACCTCTCCGGCTTAAAAGAGCCAAAACCCGGAAAATCCAAAATACACTATCCCGGGGCAGAGCCCCGAAGTATCAAATGGTATTTATTATTTCCGGCCCGGAGGGTCGGGGTATTAAACCGCTTTAATAAATACAATCCTGCCGGGTATCCTGAATACCTTAATATTGCTTAACCGGAAATATTGCCTCCTTTAATTGCACCCTGTTCCGATACCCCTTATTAATACGTACATGTGTATGGAATTTTCCTATGGATGTTTCTTTTATTATGATTAAATTTGGCACAAAAACAGATAACATGGAAAATACCGACTGGAAAAACCTGCCGTTTGGTTATATTAAAACCGACTATAATGTGCGCTGTTATTACAGGGACGGGAAATGGGGAGAGCTGGAGATATCATCAAAAGACCATGTTGACATTCACCTTGCCGCTACATGCCTTCATTACGGCCAGCAGGCCTTTGAAGGAATGAAAGCTTTTAAGGGTAAAGATGGTAAAATAAGGCTGTTTCGCTGGAAAGAAAATGCCAAAAGGATGGTCAGATCGGCAGAAGGAATTTTTATGGCAACTGTTCCGGAAGAGCTATTCAAAAAAGCAATTGTAAAAGCAGTGCTTATGAATAAGCGTTTTGTGCCCCCTCATGGTACCGGCGCAGCACTATATATCCGTCCTTTGCTTTTAGGCACGGGTGCACAGGTAGGAGTTAAACCGGCTAATGAATATCTGTTTATGGTATTTGTTACGCCTGTGGGTCCCTATTTCAAGGAAGGTTTCAGTCCCGTTAAAATTGCCATAGTAAAAGATTCTGACCGTGCAGCTCCCCTTGGTACCGGGAGTATTAAGGTAGGCGGCAATTATGCCGCCAGTCTGCGAGGTGTAATGAAAGCCGTGAATGCAGGTTATGGATCCCCCATGTACCTTGACGCCAAAGAAAAACGGTACATAGACGAAATAGGTGCGGCCAACTTTTTCGGAATTAAAAATAATACATATATTACACCAAAGTCAGACTCTATTTTACCTTCCATTACAAATAAAAGCGTTATGACTATTGCCGGGGATATGGGACTTAAGGTAGAACGTCGTCCGGTAGCTGTTGAAGAACTGGAAACCTTTGATGAGGCTGGTGCATGTGGCACAGCAGCCATCATTGCGCCCATTGGTGAAGTTCATGACATGGAAACCGGAAAAACCATTAACTTTTGCAAAGACGGAAATCCCGGGCCAATTTCAACAACCATCTATAAAAGGTTGCTCGGAATACAGTTTGGCGATGAAGAAGATACGTTTGGATGGACCGAAATCATAGGCTGAAAAACTCAAAGTGATCCATTAATAAAAAAGGGAAATAATTCAAATCAAACCAAATTATTATTAATTTGATCTGTCTCTTCTGAAAACATGAAGGAATCGAAAGTTGTTAAACGACGGTTAAGAAGTTCATATTTTGTCTCTATTATCAGCATCTCTTTACTGCTTTTCATGATAGGACTAATGGGCCTTCTTATTTTGAATGCAAGGACCCTTTCCGAATACGTCAAGGAGAATATTGGTTTTTCAGTAATACTGGATGAAGACATAAGGGAGGTGGATATTATTCGCATTCAGAAAAATCTTGATGCAACAGCATATGTTAAGTCGACGAGATACATCACAAAAGAAAGAGCTGCTGCAGAGCTGGAAGATATGCTAGGAGAGGATTTCATAAGCTTTCTCGGATACAATCCCTTACTGCCCTCTATCGAGGTTAATCTTTTTGCCGCCTATGCCAACCCCGACAGTATTGCAATAATAGAAAATGATATTGAACAGTTCTCAAACGTCAATGAAGTCTATTACCAGAAATCACTGGTTCATCTTGTAAATGAAAACATACAAAAGATAAGTATGATACTGATGATATTCAGTTTTTTGCTCTTTCTTATCTCCCTTTCACTTATTAATAATACCATCCGGCTTTCAGTTTATGCGAGGAGGTTTATAATAAACACTATGCAACTGGTGGGTGCAACAAATTCATTTATAAGGCGGCCGTTTCTCTTTAAAAGTGCTGCCCACGGGCTCTATGCAGCCATTTTTGCGAATGTCCTGATGCTGGGAGTCATATATATGGCACAGAAAGAATTTGCAGAGCTATTCGGGCTTCAGGACCTGCAAACAATAGGCCTTTTGTTTATATCGGTCATCCTCCTTGGAATAATTATTAACTGGATATCCACTTTTTTTGCAGTAAGCAGATATTTACGAATGAAAACCGATGATCTATATTATTGAACAACGAATCTATAAATTAAACAAAATAAAAAAATTAATAATATTACCGTCATAACTACCAGGATCATACCTGTCAGAATATTGAATGATTTTATAAACCTGAATTTAACAGATGGCAAATAAAAAGAAAGAAACACCCAGGCCTTTTGATTTTCCTTTTGCAAAGGAAAACTACCGGCTTCTGATAACAGGAGTTGTTATTATTGTTATCGGATTTATACTTATGATCGGAGGGGGATCGGACGATCCGAACGTATTCAATCCCGCAATATTCAGTTTCCGCAGGATAACCCTTGCCCCGCTGATAACACTTTTCGGTTTTATTTTTATAATTTATGCTATCATGAAAAAACCTTCGGAAACAAAAAAGAAATAATTAGTCAGCCTTCATATCAGAAAAATCTGCACATCTCCTTTATCCATAAATATGGACAGCCTCTGACAAACCGGTCAAATCTATTGAAGCGTATTTTTTATCTTAAATCTTTATATTACCAGAATGAGCTGGATTGAAGCATTAATACTCGGCCTTGTACAGGGCCTTACTGAATTTCTTCCCGTAAGCAGCAGCGGACACCTTGAACTGGGTAAAGTGTTTTTAGATATTGAAGCAAAGGAGAACCTGACCTTTTCCATACTAGTACACGCTGCAACAGTGTTGAGTATAATCGTGGTGTTTTTCAAGGATCTGCGCTTTATGATATCAGAAGTAATTAAATTCCAATGGAATGAATCAACCGTCTATTCTGTAAAAATTGCCGTTTCCATGATCCCCGTAGTTATTGTGGGAATTTTTTTAAAAAGTGAAATTGAAAGTATATATACCGGGAAAATTGTTTTCGTGGGGATCATGTTGCTGATTACGGCAAGTTTATTACTGCTCACATATTTTGCAAAATCCAGGAATAAAGATGTAACCTTCCGTGACGCTTTCATAATAGGCATTGCCCAGGCCGTCGCCGTGCTGCCGGGCATTTCCCGGTCCGGTGCCACAATTGCGACAGGGCTGTTTCTTGGAGTAAGGAAAGATCTTGTAACAAGGTTTTCTTTCCTTATGGTACTAGTACCCATTATCGGGGCGACATTGCTGGATATACTACAATCCGGAAGCCCTGAAGAAATTACAATCGGGTTCATACCACTACTAATAGGATTTGTGGCAGCGTTCATTTCAGGTTTGTTTGCCTGCCGGGTAATGCTCAACGTAGTAAGAAAAGGAAAGTTGATATATTTCGCAATATATTGTATCTTAGCGGCTTCAATTGCCATAAGCCTTGGTTAAAAATATCGGATGACAGGTACAGAAAAAGACACCAATCTTCTTGACGGAGGGATAGTTCTTATTAACAAGCCTTATCGGTGGACTTCTTTCGATGCTGTTAACAAGGTAAGATCAGTTTTAAGAAAGTATTACGAAATTAAAAAGATTAAGGTGGGGCATGCAGGAACCCTTGATCCTCTTGCAACCGGACTGGTTATCGTATGCACCGGAAAAATGACAAAAGAAATTCACCATTTCCAATCGCTCGAAAAAGAATATATTGCTACTTTTGTGCTCGGTAAAACCACCCCCTCGTTCGACATGGAAACATCGGTGAACAAGGAATTTGAAACAGCACACATAACCAGGGAACGTGTTGAAAAAGCCCTGGAAAAGTTCACAGGAGAGATAGACCAGATACCACCCCTTTTCTCAGCCAAGTTTATTGACGGGAAAAGAGCATATAAACATGCCAGAAAAGGAGATGACATTGAACTTCCTGCTTCCCGCGTAAGCATAAGAGAAATAATTATTGAAAGATTTGAACTGCCGGAACTTGAAATTCGCATATCATGCAGCAAAGGAACCTACATCAGGTCACTTGCCCGTGATATAGGCCACGAGCTTAATAGCGGGGCATATCTTTCCGCGTTAACGCGTACAAGAATCGGGAAATATATGCTCAAAAATGCTGTTTATCCTGAAGAATTTGAAAAAAAATTAGCATAAATACAACAAAACAAGCGTTAATACGTATAAAGGGCACTCATACATAAGATAAGTTTATAATGATGATGGAGAGAATGAAATTATCGCGTTACAAGTATAGTTTACCGGATGACCTTATCGCAAAGTATCCGTCAGAGAACAGGGATGAATCAAGACTTATGATCCTGCACCGTAAAAATGGTAAGATTGAACACAGAATATTCAAGGATATCATAAATTATTTTAGCGATCAGGATGTCATGGTGTTTAATAACACTAAGGTCTTTCCGGCAAGATTACTTGGAAACAAGGAAAAGACAGGAGCAGAAATAGAAGTTTTTCTTTTGCGTGAGCTGAACAGGGAGCAAAGACTTTGGGATGTGCTGGTTGATCCGGCCCGCAAGATCAGGATAGGGAATAAATTATACTTTGGCGAAAATGATATGCTCGTTGCCGAAGTAATTGACAATACCACTTCGAGAGGCAGGACCTTACGTTTTCTTTATGACGGCCCTTACGAAGAATTCAAACAAACGCTGTATAATCTTGGTGAAACCCCCCTTCCAAAATTCATCCGCCGTGAGGTTATTCCCGAGGACAGGGAAAGGTATCAGACAATCTTTGCAAAGCATGAGGGAGCAGTGGCAGCACCCACTGCAGGAATGCATTTCAGCCGCGAACTACTTAAACGGCTTGAAATAAGGGGTGTAAATTTTGCGGAGATCACCCTTCACGTAGGTTTGGGTAATTTCCGTACTGTCGATGTGGAAGATCTTACCAAACACAAGATGGATTCCGAAAGAATCATAGTTACAGAGGAGGCGGCAGGGAAGGTTAACGAGGCAAAGGAAAAAAGAAAAAATGTCTGTGCCGTGGGAACCACTGTGCTCCGCACACTTGAAAGCACGGTATCAACTACCGGCCTGCTGAAACCATATGACGGATGGACCAACAAATTCATTTTTCCGCCGTATGAACCCCAGGTTCCGGATTCTATGATCTCCAACTTCCATCTGCCGCTTTCAACCATGCTGATGATAGTTTCGTCCTTTACGGGCTTTGACCCCCTCTTCAAGGCCTACAGAGTTGCTATCAAGGAGAAATACCGCTTCGGCACTTACGGTGATGCAATGTTAATATTGTAACCACCTGCCCGTATCATCTGCATAAAAAGTACTGAAGGACCCTTATCGAAAACATATTGTCCCGGACCAGGTTCAATCTCCCTCCATTTTAATTGCATGTCCGCCGGGTTCCTTCTAACCGAAAACATATCGTCCCGGACCAGGTTCGATCCGGTTTCCAATTATCCTGATAAGCTCCGGAATCTTAATGTAAACCGCGACCGGAACATTATCACCCTTGTGTTGAATAAGGACTCTAAAATAATTTACATATCAATATTTGTCATTGACATTCTCAATGCAACCTTTCATCAAAAAAACCGGACTATTAGTTAGTGCGGTTTTTTGGCTGCTGCGGCCTTACTCATTGATCATCAGTATTTTTTAGCCGTTAATCTTTATTAAAAACAAATCTCTGATAACATAACCTTTAGCCAATTTTTCCGTACAACAAATTACTATAAAATACAGGAATATTGACTTTTAGCTGATTTCTCCTGAGAACTGGGTTTCCTCTTTTCCGGTATAAAAGGTTCAATTACCTGTAAGGTCAGCAAATTACAATGATCAAAATTATTGTATAATCGCTGGATTATTGATATTTTGTGCTGTTAATCGGTTTAAGTGGCGTTAAGCACTGAAAATAGGCGGCGAGACCGCTCGTACAATCACCCTTCTGCTCCCCTGCAGGGGAAGGGGGAGTTGTTGAATTTTCTCCGGTCGGGAGGAGCGAAGAATATATTGCCCGGGCTAAAATTTGTTTTACAGAAAGTCCTTCTTCCTTTAGTCCTTGGATTCATTCTGACATTCCCCGTCCATGCACAGGTTGCGGGAGATTATCAGACGAGGTTCACCAACAGTCCTTCACGAGATTGGAGTGTTGCGAATAATTGGCAAGAGTACAACGGAACCGATTGGGTTAATGCCTCTGAAATTCCAGGAGCTGATAACAAAGTTACAATTAGAAACGGGGCAAATTATACCTATAACGTTACTGAATCAACAATTGCCGAATTGGTAGTTGAAAATACTGGCTTATTAGAATTCAGTTCAGATCAAAACCGTGCTCTCACAGTTAACGGAAACCTGAGTGGGACTGGTGAAATTAATATCAATCAAACCGGCAGATCACATACTCTGAATTTAGGTGGCTCTTTAAACTCAATCACTACTTTCACTTCAAACAATTCCGGTACAGTAAACTATTTCCGGGAAGGGGATCAAGAGGTTTTTGAGTCACTAAATTACGGAAACCTTACGATCTCGGGCAGCGGAACAAAAACACTACAGGGGGATGTCACCCTTGCAGGCAACCTCGACATCCAGTCCGCAATTCTGGAGAGTGATGCATATAATTTCACCGTTTCGGGCACCTCCGGTATTAGCGGGAAATTCAGTGATAATTTCAACGGAGGAATTAACAATTTTACCGGTCTTATAACCATAAATGCCGGAGGTGAATGGGATACTCAAGGTTCAACAAGTTCAGGAAACCTCAGAATTCACAATGGGATCACTCAAAACAACATCTCACCAAATTCATTCCTTGCAGGAGGTGGGAGATTTTATACAAATAACCAAAACATAGAAGGTACTGGTCCTTTGGAGTTTTTCGAATGGGTTTATGTTGCCGATCATATAATTGTAACTAACCTGAACATTTCACAACTAACCTTCCACAATGTATTACGGGGCTATTTTGCAGATTCCGAATGGATAAACGGAGCTGATTCACATATTTCCTTCCAGGGAACCAATGACGGATCAGAGCCCATGAGTACAGGAATCCTTACAGCAACAGCCCTCAACAACATAGTTGAGTACTCTTATGCAGGCAACCAACTGGTCAACCCCACTACATATTATCATCTTATTCTTGACAACGGAGGACAAAAAAGGCTTCAGGACATTACCGGGGTACTTGGAAATATTGAAATCAAGGAAAATACAACTTTAAGCCTGCATGACAGCCCGGAACTTAATATCTCAGGATCTCTAAGCATTGATTCAGGAGGAACATTGAGATACGGTACAACCGGACCATCAGGGACAACAAACCTTGATGGCGATCTTATTGCCGGCCCGGGAACAATCAATATGGAAGGTACTAACCATGTATTGAATCTCAATGGTGCAAACAATGCATTGGGCAGTCTTGAGCCGGGTACTTCGAGTACCGTCAATTATACCGCCAACAGCGGTCAGGAAGTTTTTGCCAGCCAGGACTATTATAATCTGGGGTTTTCAGGGACAGGGACAAAGACCCTTTCGGGGAATGTAAGGGTGTCAAATGAGCTTTCAATGACCGGCGGGAATGTAAATGCCGGAGTAAATATTCTTGAGCTTGGTACAGGAACCGGAAATCCCGGGACAATCACTCATACATCAGGAAATATAACGGGCAAATTTGAAAGATGGGTTAACACGACCACAGAATACCTGTTTCCGGTGGGCACAGCTTCAGATAATAATCATGCTACCATTAACTTTTCCAACCTAACAAGCGGTTCATTAATTCTGGAATTTATACCCGGTGATCCCGGTAACACCGGATTACCTCTTAACGACGACGGTACAGAAATAACCAATCAATTTACCAATGGATACTGGTCAGCATTGGCAAATAATTCTCTTGCCTCAGGAGATTATTCAATTAACCTTAATGCAGCAGGATTTGACACCTATAGTATCACTGAAGATACCAGGATAATAAAGAGAACGGACGGCAGTGCCTGGTTTATGGATGGATCTCATCTGAATGCCGACGGAGTTACTATTAAAAGAACTGAACTCGACGGAATCCACAATCTGGCATCCGGCACACAATTCGGTATTGGGAGGAGTAAAACCACTATTACCATTGGCGGAAGTTTCACTGCCCTGGATAAGATTTACGATGGAGAAACCACTGCTACTATAGACGTTAATAATCTTGAGCTTGTTGGTGTTGAATCCGGAGATAATGTAACACTTACAAATATTGTCCTGGAGTTTGCCGATTTCAACGTTGGTACACACACAGTAAGTATTACAAGTGCAGATATTACCGGAGACGATGCATATAAATATACCCTCTCCCTGACAGGTGCACCGACTACTGAGGCAAGTATTACACCTAAAGAGATCACAATTACCCCCGATGCCGGACAAATTAAGACATATGGTCAGGTTGATCCTACACTTTCATATACTCACACTCCTTTGGAAGGGTCGGATGAGATAACTGGTGTACTCGGACGCAATGCTGGAGAAGATGTTGGTACTTATAATTATACCCTGGGAACACTTACAGCAGGAAGCAACTACAACCTGGTAATGACAGTCACCCCTGCAACATTTGAAATTTCTCCCCTGGCAGTGACAGTGACCGCTGATGCAAAAACAAAAACATACGGAGACACAGACCCGGCGCTGACTTTCACTTCCGCTCCGGCTGTGGGATCAATACTGGATAACGCAGAGGTAATATCTTTTACCGGAGAACTCTCTCGCGATGCAGGCGAAGATGTCGGAGATTATCCAATAACCCAGGGTACTCTCAATAATACAAACTATTCGATCTCATACACCGGGGCTAACCTGACTATTTCTCCCCTGGCTGTGACAGTGACCGCTGATGCAAAAACAAAAACATACGGAGACACAGACCCGGCGCTGACTTTCACTTCTGCTCCGGCTGTGGGATCAATACTGGATAACGGAGAGACAATAGCATTCTCGGGAGCACTGGACAGGGATCCAGGTGAAGATGTCGGTACATATGCGATAACCCAGGGTACACTCGCGTCAGATTCACGCTGATGTCGGTGTCTGACCCGGGGGCGACGGCGGCGACCGGGATCGAATCGGGCCCGCCCAGCTGATCTCCTGAGATATAGACGGCTTCGGTTCCGGCCTCCCACTCGCAGGTGTATATTTGATTTGATAATGAGATTATTGTATCTTGAATTATCAACCAAAACCTAACCGCCAGAAGGCTCTCCAGCGGATGGAGGAAGAGTTCCAGGAAAGGAAGGAACAGCGCGAGGCGGCCGCTCAGGAGAGCACCGAGGCCCTGGAAGGACGTC
>JAWODJ010000125.1:0-5349 GCA_046483315.1 Bacteroidales bacterium
CTTCAGCAATATTACGAACTATATCATATTTACCGGGAGAAGATAAAAATAATTGATGTAGAAATAGAAAAAGTATTGGGTAATATGCAAATGACATCAACTGGAGAAGTCGTTAATCAAGGAATGGCGAAAAAGACACAAAAGATAAGAAAGAATGAATATTTCTTTAAAACCTCATATTATCTTAAGAACGTCACTGGTGTTGATCCTACAGAGATATTTGGAATTAGTGATTCAACCTCACTTGAGATCTTTTCTGAGGTGGGATGTGATATGTCACGTTTTCCAAGCTCGAAACATTTTTGTTCCTGGCTTGGACTTACACCGAATACAAAGATCTCAGGTAGAAAAATTATCAGTAGTAGGATTATGAAAAAGAAGCATAAAGCCGGACAAGCCTTTCGTATGGCAGCAAATTCCCAGTGGCGTAGTAAAAATGAATTAGGCAATTTCTATCGCAGAATTAAATCAAGATCCGGATCTGGAGTTGCATTAGTTGCAACAGCCAGAAAGATAGCAACCATTTGGTACATGATGCAAACTAAACAGGAGGCCTTCAATCCCGTGGCTTTATATGAATATCAAAAAAACTATAAAGAAAAGAAGATCAAACAATTGGAAAATCAACTCAAAAAATTGAGAGCAGCTTCATGATTTCTTGTTATATGAGAGAACCTTAAAGTATCTTCCAGGCACAAGCCTGTTTTGTTATCATTTTCGAGAAATTTTTGAAATTCTCCTAATGTTTTTGTAATTTTAGTCTGTTGCATGCCGTATTTGTTTGGTAACTAATTCAAATATAGCTATTTAAGCTAAGGCATGCAACTTTTTTTATGCTTTTATGCAACTCATTATCAACAACTTATCAACAAGGAAACTTCAGTTTTTTAAATATCAATAATATATGAACAATTTTATTTTTCATAATCCTACGAAACTGGTTTTTGGCAGGGGACAAATCTCAGAAATTCCCGGGCTCATTCCCGAAGATGCAAAACTGATGATCACTTTTGGCGGAGGCAGCGTGAAATCAAACGGCGTCTATGACCAGGTCTCAGCCGCACTTGTAAATCACAATTATATTGAATTCTGGGGAATAGAACCAAACCCCACCGTTGAAACTCTTCGAAAGGCCATAACCCAGGCCAGGGAGAATAAAATTGATTTCCTGCTTGCCGTTGGTGGCGGTTCGGTGCTGGACGGGACGAAACTCATAGCTGCCGGAATTGTCTTTGACGGAGATCCCTGGGAGATTATCCTTAAGCGTGATGGCGAAAACTCAATTCCTTACGGATCGGTTCTGACACTTCCGGCCACCGGTTCTGAGATGAACAGGAACTCGGTTATATCCAATAAGGCGACAAAGGAAAAAGCCGCCTTTATAAGCAGCAGGTACCCCGATTTTTCAATTCTCGATCCTGAGGTCACCTTCTCACTCCCCCCATATCAGATCGCCTGCGGCCTCACTGATACTTTCGTGCATGTGGTGGAACAATATATGACCACTACCGGTCAGTCGCGGATAATGGACCGCTGGGCGGAAGGAATCATGCAGACAATCCTGGAAATTGGTCCCATGATAATGGAGAAACCACGGGATTATGATCTTATGGCAGATTTCATGTTATCGGCAACTCTTGCACTGAATGACATCATTCGCATGGGAATAAGCCAGGACTGGTCAACGCATATGATAGGCCATGAACTTACTGCCCTTCACGGAATAACCCACGCAGAGTCCCTTGCCATGGTGCTTCCGGGCACGTTCCGTACGCTTAGAAAACAGAAATACTCCAAGCTTTTGCAGTACAGTGAACGTGTTTTCGGCATTACTGGTGGAACCCCGGAAGAACGCATCGAGCTGGCAATAACCAGAACCGAGGAATTTTTCAGTTCCCTGGGATTATCCACACGAATATCCGAAGCTGGCGTAGGTGTTGAAACTATAGAGATGATTGCAGAAAGGTTCAATAAAGCCGGGGTCGCATACGGGGAAAACAAGAACGTTACCGGAGATGTTGCAAGGCAGATTCTGATGGAATCAATGTAATGTTGTTGCAAATCGAGATTGCACGGCCTGCGTGATAACGGGGTCACGGTCATATTTTTGCAGGTTGCCGGATATGAGTCTGCCTGCAATGGAGTCAATGTAATATTTTTTGCAGGCAAGGCCGGGAAATTACTTTAACATAAAATCTGCACCGTTATCGGGCTGCGTCTCGATAACTGATTTTATGCTAGCCATGCCTTTCAGGCATGGCTGTAATTTCCCTTTGTATGTCCTATAATGTATTGCATTATGTTAATATAGCTTTGGTTTAAATTCTGTCTTCCTCTCAGCAGTGATGGCCTGGGTGGCTTTTAAACCGATTTGGTAGCAAGGTCCGTTAATAGATAACTTCCAGTAGACCTTTTTGCCAAACTCGGCAAAAGGAGACCTATTATGAGCAGTACCGGGACCTTTGACGGTTAAGCCGGTTCGATCCCTTGACCGACCGGCCGGTGAGCAAGGGGAGGGGAAAAGCAGAATTTATCAGGTTATATTAATGGGCTGGGAAAAAAGTTTTACCTTCATATGGGTGTGGAAAACAAAATTAAGTGTATTTCTCTTGGAATAAGTTACCTAATTAGCTAACTTCGTATTATGGATGAGAAAAACATCAGGAATATTTTCTATTACAAACATTATTATTTGGATTTCTTCGATTCACTTGATAATGAAGTAAAAAAGAAATTCAACTGGACTTTAAAATTGATAGCAACTGTTGAAAGGGTTCCTGTTAAGTTTTTTAAGCATATAGAAAATTCAGATGGTTTATATGAGATCCGTGTTGAATTTGGGGGCAATATTTACAGGGTTTTCAGTTTTTTTGATAAGGGGAAATTGGTAATACTAATCAATGGTTTCCAGAAGAAAACAAGGAAAACACCTAAAAGAGAGATTAAAAAAGCAGAGAAATTGAAAAAACAATACTTCTATGAAAAAGAAACCAGGTAATAATTTGACATCGTTTGAGGATCATCTTGACCAACAATACGGAAAAAGAGGTGCTCCGGAAAGGGAGGATTTTGAAGAAGGATTTGAAGCATTCAAGCTTGGTGTAATGATTCAGGAGCTTAGGAAAGAAAATGGTTTGACCCAAGAGCAATTAGCCAGGAAATGCGGTACCACAAAGACATACATTTCCCGGATCGAAAATAATGCTTCTGATATCAGATTATCAACCTTAATGCGGATTATTCGGGAAGGATTCGGTAAACATTTGAAATTAAGTGTCGAATTATAATCTTCACAATTACTCCAGAACTGTTCAAGATTAATAATCTTATGCTAACCATGCCTTTCAGGCCTGGCCATAATTTTTTTTACCTGCTATTTGTCCTATAATGGATTGCATTATGTTAATATAGCTTTGGTTTAAATTCTGTGTTCCCCTCAGCAGGGGTGGCTCGGGTAGCAAAAACCGCTTTCGTCACAAAGTCCCTTAACGGATAACAGACCAGTATACCTTTTGACAGGCTCGGCAAAAAAAGACCTCATACCCGCATTTCCGGACCCTTTCACGACGGATAAGCTGTTTGGATTCCTTGACCGAACGGCCGGTGGGCAAGGGGAGGGGAAAAGCAGAATTTATCAGGTTATATTAACGGGCGGGAGAAAAGTTTTACTCCTATAATGGGTTCTGCATTAGGGAACACTCTTTTTGTGAGGCGAAGCGAGCAAAATGGGTGTGATTACTGGAAATATATATTATCAGGGTGTTTGTTTTTTCCAGTTTTCGATCTTTAATCCGGGAATTCTGCTAAAGTGTTTGACATTATTTGTGATCAGGGTCATATCATTCTCTAAGGCAATACCAGCAATAAAAAGATCTATGTCATCCAGTGTATTTCCTGATTTCCTTAGTGTTGAGTATATTTCAGCTGAAATTTTTGCAGATTTTTCAGTAAGAGGCAGAATAATGTTTTCAGAAACAAAATCTTCAAAAACGGACAATTGTCTATAAGCATCCTTTGCCAGCAGTCCGCTTAATATTTCGTAATACGTTATCAGGTTGATTTCAAGAACACCATAATAATCAAGATAATTATTTAAATTTTGTACTACATCAGGATCCCCTTTCAGGAAATAAGTAAGAATGTCAGTATCAATAAGAGCCCTATTCATCAATTCTTCTTTTATTCTTTTGTCTTCTGTTGATCAGGTTATCAGTAAGCTCATTGAAAATTTCTCCCTCAATATTCTCCCAGGCACCTGCAAAAGAAAGTATTTTTTCTTTATTACTGATGTTTTCTTCTAATTTGGCAGCATAGTCATCTAACTGCCTTAGTTTATCAGCCCGGATTCTCTGAATCCTGCGTATAAGCTGGTGTCGTATTTGAGTATCTGATGTCATTGCTCTATTCTTTTTTCAAAATTACTAAAAATCTATTAATAGTAGATTTAAAAATTATGTGATTTACAGCAGACTTAAATGCGTCGGTATGAATTAGGCCTTCAGGAAATCCGGCTCTAAAACAAGGTAAAGGTTCGAAAGGGGAGGGGTCGGTGCATTTTTGTCTGAGTGACGACCACCGGGAGGAACGAGTTAAAATGCGCAGGGGAGAACCGAGCTGTAGTTTTATCCGGAATTGATGTCAGCCTTGATTTTTTGGTTTTATGAGCGTAAGATGAGCATGGGTATAGCAAACTTGAGCCGGCAGCGGCGAAATTTGCAAATACTTATGCGGGAGACGCAGAATTTAGAATAAAATGATAGCCAACACTTAAATATTTAGTTGTAAAGATATTAAGTCAGTTAATATAAAGTAAAACTTTTTTGAGCGCGGGCAATATAACCGCAGTGCAGGCAAGTGTGGTGGCAGTGCGCATACAAAAATTTTTCACAGATTAATTCAGGAAAAATTTTTTATAAGCAATTGGGGTTGATGTGCGGCTATTTAAAATAATGGCTAATTTTAGGACAAACAATTCCGAATACAAATTGAATGATCCGGAGATTGATTTATAGCCGTCAAAATATTTCGAGCAGCGCAACGACGAAGCTGCAGTTCCCGGTTGGGATTCCGAAGCTGCAATTCCTGGATTTGTATAATGGCGAAGCCATAATCACGATATCCAAACCAGGCAGGCGCGTGTGATCTATTTACCCGAGCGCCCTGGCGAGGGCAAGCAAAACGCAGTGGAGGGCAGACATAATATCATTATAGCTGACAAACAAAATATTTTTCAGGCAAGGCCGGGCAATTACTTTATGCTCGCACTCCCAGCCCTACGGCCAGGTGAGTTTTCCCGACTCCGGGAGGGCCGAAAAATAGTATGTTTTCTCCCCGGCTTATGAACTCGCA
>JAWODJ010000057.1:0-74020 GCA_046483315.1 Bacteroidales bacterium
AAGCTGAATGTATTTGCCCTGGACATCGCATACCTTGTCCCCGTTTACCGCACCAATCCACTGGCCAATACACTAAGATTCTCACTTGCATTCGATTTTGAGGCGCTCCGAAGAAGCAGTCCTGATGAAGCACTCTGATAAAATATACAGATCCGGATGAAACCCCCATCAGCCTTCGGCAGACAAAATAAAATGAACAAACCATGCGGGTTCCATACGTTTGAAACACTGAATATGCATTAGATGCAAAATATAATTTACTGATTATTAAATTGATTAACCTAATTTGTACGTATGAATCATCCATGTGCCAGGTCACACAAAAAGGCATGAAAGTCACATCTGGCAAATATTTTAAAATGATCAATATATTGCATGTGAGTTCGACCGAAGGTCAATAAAGCATGGATGATTGACTTTGTCGATCTCACATGCACTAAGATTTACTTATAGCAATATAAATCAGATGTGACATTCATGGATTGAAAAGCAAAATATCCGAATCATGAATTATTAACACATTGTTAAACTGATTGCTAACTATACTTTATACGAATGAAGCTCAGAACGGGCATAGGTTATGATGTACATCAGCTAGTTCACGGCAAAAAGCTGATAATAGGAGGTATTGAGATACCTCATGAAAAAGGGTGCCTGGCATATTCTGACGGCGATATATTGATACATGCAATTTGCGATGCCCTTCTGGGGGCCGGGGGACTCGGTGATATCGGCACACATTTCCCTGATACGGATACACGGTACAGGAATATTGACAGCAGGATATTACTTGAAAAAGTTAAAAAAATGATTTCACAAAAGGGGTACGAGATCTCTAACATCGATTCAGTAATATGCCTTCAAAAACCAAAAATCAAAGATTATATTTCTTCAATCCGCAGCTCTTTATCCGCGATACTGAATATTGACAAAGAGGATATATCTGTTAAGGCCACAACCACAGAGAAACTGGGATTTACAGGCAGGGAGGAAGGTGTTTCTGCTTATGCCACGGTTCTGCTTGTTAAAAATTAATGTGTCCGGGGCCTTATTGGTGTTTGATAAAAAAATATTATTTTAGCCTGCCCAACAAGTTAATCGATATTTATTTGTGACACAATATGACTACAAAAAAAACACTGGTTCTCGGGGCAAGCCCCAATCCCATTAGATTTTCACATAAAGCCGTTAAAAGTCTTCTCAGACATGATGTTCCGGTTGTGCCGGTAGGTATTAAATCAGGTCAGATCAGCGGGCTTGATATAATAAAGGAAAGGCCGGTAATTGATGATATCCATACAGTCACATTATATGTTGGCCCTGCGAGGCAGAAAGATTACTACTCCTATCTTTTATCACTGCATCCTAAAAGAATCATCTTCAATCCGGGCACTGAAAACACAGAATTTATGGAGATGGCAAAAAAAGAGGGTATTGAAGTTCTGGAGGACTGCACACTTATTATGCTTAACGCCGGAAGGTACTAGCATTTTTATTGTTTCTCAAATACAGCGGTATAATCATCGCTGTCTATAACGTAGCTCCAGTTGATCCTCCTGAGGTTGGACGTGGCATTACCATTACCGGATATGCGGTAACTGTTAAGGTTTGCATCACGAACTGTTTGCTGAGGTATGGTAATATTCAGGTCTGAGACATTGGCTGTCACCTCAAAACCCAGACCAAGATTTGAAAAATTATCAATAATCACCCGGCTGCTGTCTCCGGGAAAATATTCAATTCCAACCGGAAAATTTTGTGGCCCAAAGGCATCACTCTCTTCCGTGACCCTCCAGGTACCCTCCAGGGAGCGGGGACCAAAAATTTCTTCATCGCATGACACAATTGCCAGCAAAATAAGCGCAAGTAGAATAACCTGATTACCTCTCCGCATTAATCCGATGTTAATAAAGTGATTCAATCAAACTGTCATCAACCATATTGGGCAAAGTTACATTAAGCATGGGTGTGCGTTTCATTTCGCGTTTTATGGCTGTCACGGCACCTTCATTCCTGGCCCAGCTCCTTCTGGCAATACCATTGTTAACATCCCAGTGAAGCATCATTTCGATCCTGCGGTCAGTCTTCGGCGAACCATCAAGAACCAGTCCGAAACCGCCGTTGATAACCTCCCCCCAACCTACACCGCCACCATTGTGTATGGAAACCCATGTAGCACCACGAAAGGCATCACCTATCACATTATGGATGGCCATATCGGCAGTGAATGCAGAACCGTCATAAATATCTGATGTTTCACGATAAGGTGAATCTGTTCCCGACACATCATGATGATCCCTGCCGATCACTACAGGAGCTGTCATCTTACCTTCACGGACAGCCCTGTTAAAAGCTCTTGCAATCCTGATACGGCCCATGGAATCTGCATAAAGTATCCTGGCCTGTGAACCAACGACCAGGTTGTTTTTGCCGGCCTCCTTAATCCAAAGAAGATTGTCCTCCAGTTGTGAACGTGTTTCGGTATCAGCAACAGATAGCATCTCTTCCAGCACCGCTGCAGCAATCCTGTCACTCACCTCCAGGTCACACGGATCACCAGAGGTACATACCCATCGAAAAGGTCCGAAACCATAATCAAAGAAAAGAGGCCCCATAATGTCCTGCACATAAGAGGGATATTTAAAACTACCTGACGATTTGAAAACATCGGCACCTGCCCGTCCTGCCTCAAGCAGAAATGCATTACCGTAATCCCAGAAATACATACCCCGAGAAGAAAGGATATTTACAGCATCAACATGACGTTTCAAAGATCTGTGCACATATTCGCGAAACCTGCCGGGATCAGAAACCATCATTTTATTGGCCTCATCAAAACTCAATCCGACAGGATAATAACCGCCGGCAAAGGGATTATGAAGAGAGGTCTGGTCAGATCCCATTTCAACCGGAAATTTTTCAGCAACCAGTTTCTCAAGCAGGTCAACCACATTTCCCCGGTAAGCCAGTGAGACGGCCTGTCTGTTTTGCCGGGCCGATAAAACCCGTTTCAAAAGATCATCCAGGTCATCATGCACCTCGTCAACCCATCCCTGTGAATAACGTATCTCTGTTGCTTTAGGGTTTATTTCTGCCACCAGGCATATCCCACCTGCAATAACCGTAGCTTTGGGTTGAGCTCCCGACATACCGCCCAGTCCGCTTGTCACAAAAACCTTACCCTTAAGATCTCCGCCCTTTACACCGTCCATTCGCCTGCCTGCATTCAGCACAGTTATGGTAGTGCCGTGTACTATACCCTGCGGACCGATATACATGAAGGAGCCTGCTGTCATCTGTCCGTACTGGCTTACCCCAAGAGCATTCAGCCTCTCGTAATCCTCTTTCGAGGAATAATTGGGAATTACCATTCCATTTGTGACAACGACCCTTGGAGCATCTTCGTGTGAAGGGAAGAGTCCGAGCGGATGCCCGGAGTAGATTACCAGGGTCTGTTTGTCAGTCATCACGGCAAGATATTGCATGGTAAGAAGATACTGAGCCCAGTTCTGGAAAACTGCTCCGTTACCGCCATATGTTATCAGCTCATAAGGATGCTGGGCCACGGTATTATCAAGATTATTGCTCAACATGAGCATAACGGCTGCAGCATGAACCGACCTGTGGGGATACTCATTTATACTTCTTGCCTTTATTTCATAAGAAGGCCTGAAACGGTACATGTAGATTCTGCCATACTCATCCAGTTCAGCCGCAAACTCGGCTGCAAGAATTTTATGATGGTGCGGTTTAAAATACCGTAGAGCATTTCTGATGGCAAGCCTTTTTTCTCCTGCATTAAGAACTTCCTTCCTGCCGGGAGCGTGATTGACATTCGGATTATATGAGGGCACAGGAGGAAGATCATCGGGAATTCCCTGAAGAACAGCTTTTTTAAACTCTTCCTGAGTCATTATGTTGGATAATGTTTTAGCGGATTTACTCCTTGCTGCTGTCCGGGTTCATTATTTCACTGTCAACCAGTATCCGGCCGCAATACTCACACACTATGATCTTCTTTCTTGATTTTATATCCAGCTGGCGCTGGGGGGGTATCTTGTTAAAACAACCACCACAGGCATCCCTTTCTACCGGAACAACGGCAAGGCCGTTCCTTGCATTCTTTCTGATTCTTCTGTACGCGGTTACCAGGCGATCCTCAATAAGAGATGATATATCCTCTGAGCGCTTCCGGAGATCCTCTTCCTCTTTCTGCGTTTCTGAAATAATGCTGTTCAGCTCATTCTTTTTTTCTTCCAGGTCACCCGAACGTTCATCCAGCAAAGCCCTGGATTCAGCTTCCAGTTGTTTCTTCTCCTCCAGCTCCTGTGAGAATTCCCTGATCCTTTTTTCTGAGAGTTCAATTTCCAGTGTCTGAAACTCTATCTCCTTTGAGAGTGAATCATATTCCCTGTTATTCCTTACATTCATCTGCTGTTCCTGGTATTTCTTTATCAGTGCCTGTGAGTCTACAATCTCATTCTTTTTCTTCTGCACCGAATCTTCAAGAACCTTCATCTCCTCCTGAATATTTGAAAGCCTGGTTTGCAAACCGGCAATTTCATCCTCAAGGTCCTGTACCTCAAGAGGCAGCTCTCCCCTTAAAATTTTGATCTTATCAATTTCGGAATCTATAAGTTGCATTTCGTACAGAAGCCTTAATTTATCTTCTGTCGTACGTTCTGCCACTTCCTGTGCTTTTTTGGTGTCGCTTGTCATAGACTTTTAAAAATAGTGAACGGGATTAGTATTTACTTTCGAAAAATGAACTGCAAAGTTAGGGATTTTTTTTGTAAGTAACTCATAAAATATCTCAACTGTAAACTGTTCACTTTCAAAATGGCCTATATCGGCAATCATCATATCAGCATCTGCTGCAAAAAAATCATGATACTTAAAGTCGCCTGACACATATACATCGGCTCCTTTTGCCCTGGCATTGCCAATTAATGAACTTCCGCTACCACCACATGCGGCCACTCTTGTAATCTTTTTCGAAGGCAGCCTGGTATGGCGGATAGTGTTCACGTTGAATATTTTCTTCAACAATTCAAGAAAATCAGCGGCTTCCAAAGGTTTTTTCATATCGCCTGCAATTCCTGTTCCACCCCTCTCCCATCTGTTATGAAGCGGATAGATATCATAAGCAACCTCCTCGTATGGATGGGCACTGATCAGACTCTCCAGTATCCTTCTTTCCAGAAACTCTGGATAAATGGTTTCCACACGGATTTCATTCTCAAAATGGATGCTGCCGGCACTGCCTGAAAAAGGGCTGGTATTTTCCGATCCCCTGAAGGTGCCTTCTCCTTCTATATTAAAGCTGCACCGGTCATATTCGCCGATATGCCCCGCACCTGCATTAAAGAGTGATTCCCTGACTTTTGCTGCATGATCCTTTGGAACAAAGACTGCAAGCTTCCTGAGCATATTACCGGCAGGCAACAGTATCTCAGAATTTACAAGACCCAGTTTCTCAGATATCCTGCTGCTTACACCGCCCCATACACGGTCGATATTGGTATGGGCTGAATAGAGGGCAATATTGTTTTTTACCGCTTTCAGAACTACACGCTCCGGAAAGCTGCTTCCCGTCAGCTTTTTCAGTCCCCCGAAAATTACCGGGTGATGCGATATAATCAATCCGGCACCAATACCTGCTGCTTCATCAATCACATCTTCAGTCACATCCAGACACAGTAGAGCTGAGTCCACAACACTCTCCCTCCGACCGACCTGCAGTCCGCTGTTATCATATGACTCCTGCATGGAAGGAGGTGCAAAGTCTTCCAGTATGGCAATAATATCCTTTATCTGCATAATTGCTTAATTTAAGCTTTTCGGTATTAACCATGATCCTGACCCATTCGCAGGATATATGCCGGTCTGCCATATATAAAGAACCTGCCTGGATGTATATTCATCCGGACAGTCAGTATGATAAATAATGGCACCAATGTAACTCAGGCCGGCAGTATTATCAGAGGCCTTCTTTGATTTCAATCAGTTTATCCCTTACATTTTTCAGAATCTTCACTATCTCAAGGTTTTTAACCGTGTCCTCCCTGTTCTCTTTTATCTTCTTTTTTGCCCCTTTGAGGGTCATCCCCCTGGATTTTACCAGCTCATGAATCAGGTAAAAATTGTCTATATCTTCAATCGTAAAAAAACGGTTGCCCTTTTTGTTCTTTTTAGGTTTTATGATGTCAAACTCTTTTTCCCAGTATCTTATAAGAGAAGCGTTTACATTGAACATATCTGCTATTTCTCCGATGGAGTAATACAACTTTTCAACCTTTTTTTCCTTGTACGGCACTGTAAATAAGGTTAGTAACCCATAAACGATCCACCCTGCATTGACATTTCTATCATTGCGTCAAACTCTTCGGGAGAAATGTCCCCATAAAAGTAGTTGATCGGATTAATGGGACGGTTGTTTTGTTTTACTTCATAATGCAGATGCGGGGCTGTCGAGGCACCGGTGTTTCCAACAAGGCCAATAACATCACCGCGCTTTACCTCCTGTCCGCGCCGCACCAGCACCTCATCCAGGTGCCCGTAAAGGGTCTTGTAGCCATAACCGTGGTCAATTTCTATAAAGGTGCCATAATCCCTTCTCGCCTTTGAGATCACTATCCTCGACACCACACCGTTTCCCGTGGCATATACATCAGTTCCGCGTGGAGCCGTAAAGTCCATTCCTGAATGATGCATCCTGATCTTATATATCGGATGGATGCGCATCCCGAAATAACCGCCTATCCGTCTGATATCCCTTATTGCAACAGGCTGAATAGACGGTATACTTGCCAGCATATCTTCTTTGTTGAGGGCCAGTTCAACAACTTCATCATATGATGTGGACTGTACGTAAAGCTGTTTTTTGAGTATATCAAGCCTTTTCGTAGTTTCAATTATCAGGTCGCTGTTTTCATATCCCTCCAGCTCGGAGTAACGGTTCACCCCTCCAAAACCCGCCGTCCTGATAGATTTAGGAATCGGTTCGGCATTAAAAACGATCCTGTAGATATTATCATCCCGGTTCTGAATATCATCAAGCACATAACTTACATGATCCAGCTGTTTGTTGAGTATCTCGTATTGTATGCTGAGCTGATTAACTTCACGCTTAAGGATCCTTTCCTTCGGCAAATCAAAAAAATGGCTGAATACAAGAAAATATACAACCGCAATTACAACACTTGCAGAAAAATAGGTAAGAAAATTGATAAATCTATCCCTGAAAGTATGATTTATCCGGTCATACTGAAGCGACTCCGGATTAAACTTGTATTTTTCTTTTGCCATAATGCTGATTTTGAAAAATATACCTGATTTTTACACACTAACCAACAAATCTAAATGAAATAAACTAATTTTACAACATGTTTTATAAAAAAAATTTGTTACAATTTAATCAAAATAACATACCCCATCTTATTATAATGTAATATTTTATGGATTCTTATCATCTAAGATCGCGTTTTCTGGATTTTTTCGTCAAAAAACAACATATTATCGTCCCCTCTGCCCCGATAGTGGTGAAAAATGACCCCAGCCTTATGTTTACCAATGCCGGGATGAACCAGTTCAAAGATTATTTCCTTGGGAACAGGAAACCGGAATATACCAGGGTGGCAAATTCCCAGAAATGCCTGCGGGTATCGGGCAAACACAATGATCTTGAAGAGGTTGGTCTCGACACCTATCATCACACCATGTTTGAAATGCTTGGTAACTGGTCGTTCGGCGATTATTTCAAAGAAGAGGCTGTTAAATGGGCATACGAATTTCTTGTCAAAGAGTTACAAATCTCACCCGAAAGACTTTACGCAACGGTTTTTGAAGGCAGTGCAGCCGAAAACCTCGATTTTGATATGGAGGCATGGGAGTACTGGAAAAAATACCTGCCTGATAACCAAGTGCTTCCGGGTTCCAGAAAGGATAATTTCTGGGAAATGGGAAATACAGGTCCCTGCGGCCCATGCTCGGAAATTCATATAGATATACGCCCCGACAGTGAAAGAAAGGTAATAGCTGGAGCCGAACTGGTTAACAGGGAACATCCCCGGGTTATTGAAATATGGAACCTTGTTTTCATACAATATAACAGGAAATCTGATGGCAGACTGGAAGCCCTTCCTTCGCGCCATGTCGATACAGGCATGGGGTTTGAACGCCTGTGCATGGTTGTGCAGGGCAAACAATCCAACTACGATACAGACCTCTTTCTGCCAATAATACAAAACATTGCCGGAATAACGGGAATCCCGTATGGTAAAAACAATAAAGATGATAGAGCCATGAGGGTCATTGCCGATCATTTGCGTACCCTTGCATTTTCCATTGCTGACGGACAGATCCCATCCAACAACAAGGCCGGTTACGTTATTCGGCGTATCCTGCGCAGGTCAATAAGATATGGCTTCAGCTTCCTGGGCCAGTCACAGCCATTTATATACAGGCTCGTTCCCACCCTTGTTAAAATAATGGGAGACGCCTATCCTGAACTGAATTCCCAGCAAAAACTTATTGAAAAAGTAATAGCAGAGGAAGAGAGTGCATTTCTCCGGACTCTTGATACAGGGATGAACCGGCTTGATCATATCATTTCCAGGACAGATTCAAAGGTAATTGATGGTAAAAGTGCCTTTGAACTGTATGACACCTACGGATTCCCGCCTGACCTGACCGGACTGATTCTGAAGGAAAAAGGATACACACTGAACCAGGAAGAGTTTAAAAGGGAAATGGAGGCCCAGAAAACACGCTCACGCCAGGATGCCATGGTTGATGCAGGAGACTGGACAGTTATAAGGGAACATCGGGGTGAAGAGTTTATGGGATATGACCATCTGGAGGCACAGGTTGAGATAACGCGTTACCGGAAAATAAAATCAAAAGGCAGGGAACTATACCATCTTGTATTCAATAAGACTCCCTTTTATGCAGAAAGTGGGGGACAGATAGGAGATACCGGCACGCTTCAGACCAAAAGTGAAAATATTAAGATTATAAATACACTGAAGGAGAATGAGCTGAACATCCATGTTGCAGAGAAGCTGCCGGATAATCCCGGTGACAGTTTCAGGGCGGTGGTCGACCGGGAAAAAAGGAAGCTTACAGCCAACAACCACACTGCAACGCACCTATTGCACAATGCACTCAGGGATATTCTGGGTAATCATGTCGAACAAAAAGGTTCACTGGTTCATTACGATTATCTCCGGTTCGACTTTTCCCATTTCCAGAAGATCAGTGACATAGAGATAAAGAAGCTGGAAGATGCCGTAAACAGGAAGATAAGAGAGAATATACCAAGGGAAGAGCACAGGAAGATTCCCTTGCAGAAGGCCAGAGACTCAGGAGCAATCTCCCTTTTCGGTGAAAAGTATGGTAACAAGGTGCGAACCATTCGTTTTGGCAATTCACTTGAGTTGTGCGGGGGAACACATGTTGAACAGACGGGACAGATAGGTTTGTTCAGGATTGTTTCAGAATCAGCCGTTGCCGCAGGCATAAGAAGGATAGAAGCTGTTACCGGATCAAAAGCAGAAGAATGGGTCAATGAGCAGGTTGATAAACTGAACCGGATAAAGGCTCTTTTGCGCAGTACCGCCGACCCGGAGAAAACAATCAGACAACTTCTCAAAGACAAATCCCTTCTTGAAAAACAGATAGAACAGTTTACAAGGGACAGGGCAAAGGAATTAAAATCAGATCTTTTAAGTAAAGCCGAAAAAGCAGGAGAGATAACTATTATTGCAGGAAGTATCGCTGCCGATTCACCGGGCACGCTTAAAGATATAGCCTTCCAGTTAAAAGGCGAGATAAAAGGGCTTTTCATGGTTCTTGGTGCAGAGATATCGGGAAAAGCTCATCTGGCAGTAATGCTGTCTGAAGAGCTTGTTTCCAAAAAGAAACTTAAAGCAAATGAAATTATACGTTCCATTGCAAACAACATTCAGGGAGGCGGTGGCGGACAGGATTTCTTTGCCACAGCAGGAGGAAAGAACCCGGCAGGGATTAAGGATGCAATAAATAAGGCTGTTAATATAGCAAGGGAATCTGCATA
The DNA here is from genome assembly GCA_046483315.1 of Bacteroidales bacterium. Classification (GTDB taxonomy): domain Bacteria; phylum Bacteroidota; class Bacteroidia; order Bacteroidales; family PUMT01; genus PXAP01. The sequence goes on from JAWODJ010000057.1 coordinate 10,076, forward strand.
ACACTGATAGAAGGTTTGCAAAATGTAATATTCCGGTCCGGCAACAGCAGGGCTGCCCGAAGGCAGGCAAAACTTTTACCGGAAATAATACAATAAAATTGATCCTGCCCTGCTGGTCGAAAAAAAATACAATTATTATTGTAGTTATTTACTTGAATTACAATTATTTACACCCTCCAACAATGTCTTTTTGAACCCGTTTTAATTTTCGGTCGATTAATTTAAGCTAAAATACAATATATTTGGGTGATAAAATTACTCATCAAACTCATTACTATGCAAGTAACCAGAACTTTTGACATTTTGACGGCATTTGATAAAAAATGGCCGGGGAAGCAGGATGCACTGGCTTCCAAACATAATGGAGAATGGAGAAAATATACCATAAAAGAATATGCTGAGATGGCCAGACTGTTTTCCCTGGGGCTCCTTGGCATGGGCTTTAAAAAGGGAGACAAGATTGCAACTATTTCAAACAACAGGCCTGAGTGGAATTTTGCCGATATGGGAATGTCGGGTATCGGAGTTATCCATGTACCCGTTTATCCTACAATCAGCGATGAAGAATTCAAATATATTCTCAGTCACTCAGATGCCAGAATGCTTATAGTGTCGGATAAATCTCTTTACGGGAGACTGAAACCCATTGCCGAAAGCATTGACTCTCTTGAAAAACTCTATACTTTCAACCAGGTAGACGGAGCTCCGAACTACGACGAAATAATTGAACTGGGCAGGCAAAATACCGACAAATACAGGAAAGAGCTTGATCAGGCAAAAGACAGCATTGATCCGGATGATACGGTATCAATAATCTACACCTCGGGCACGACAGGTGTTTCCAAGGGAGTTATGCTTTCGCACAACAACATAATAAGCAATGTTAAGGCTGTCGACCCGCGGTTCAATATAACACCCGACTTCAGGGTGTTGAGCTTCCTTCCCCTGTGTCATATTTATGAACGGATGGTAAACTACATATACCAGTATAAGGGAGTCAGTATCTATTATGCCGAAAGTATGGGCACTATAGCAGAAAACCTGAAAGAACTCAGAATAAATCTTTTTGTCACTGTGCCCCGGCTGCTTGAGAGGGTTTATGACAAGATCATAGGCAAGGGCAAAGACCTGAAGGGTATTAAAAAGATTATCTTCTTCTGGGCCGTTGCACTGGGACTGAAATACAAGGACACCGGAAACAACTGGTGGTATAATTTCCGACTTAAGATTGCCCGCAAGCTTATCTTCAGCAAATGGCAGCAGGCTCTGGGAGGGGAAATAGAGTTTATCATGACCGGAGGGGCGGCAATACAGGTACGACTGGCCAGGATATTCTGGGCAGCAGGCATACCTGTTCTGGAAGGTTACGGACTTACCGAGACCTCACCGGTTCTGGCTGTAAACTATTTCCAGGAGCCCGGCAACGTCAGGTTCGGCACTGTTGGCCCGCCGCTAGACAATGTAGAGATCAGGATTGCAGACGACGGTGAGATACTTGCCAGGGGGCCCAACATAATGAAAGGATACTATAAAGATCCCGGGCAGACAGACCAGGTGATAGATAAGGAGGGATGGTTCCATACGGGTGATATTGGTGTAATGGTGGAAGAGAAGTTCCTTAAGATAACTGACAGGAAAAAGGAGATATTCAAAACATCAAGCGGAAAATATATTGCTCCCCAGGTAATTGAAAACAAGCTCAAGGAATCATTGTTTATCGATCAGGCTATGGTAGTGGGAGAAAATGAGAAATTCGTTTCAGCACTGGTATCACCAAATTTCGAGTTTTTGCATAACTGGTGCTCCATACATAAGATCAGTTTCCGTGACAACCAGGAACTGATAAAGATCCCCGGTGTTGTGGCAAGATACCAGAGGGAGATCAACGATATTAACAAGGCTCTTGGCCTGACCGAGCAGATCAGGCGTTTCAGGCTTGTTCATGAGGAATGGAGCCCGATATCGGGCGAACTCAGTCCGACACTCAAACTGCGCAGGAATGTTGTCTACAAAAAATACGACCATCTTATGCGCGAAATATACGGATACAGCGGATCAAAAGATGAAGCTGAATTACTTGACAAAATGAAAAAGAAAGCAGCCAATAACAAGGCCAGTAAAAAATAGAAGCTATCGGGACCGGCATGAGATATCCTGTCATCCGGTTCCGGTTTGTTTTCTCTTTTTTGCCAGAGCGAGTCCGGCGAAAGTAATCAGGCCATTGACAATCAGAATCTCGTAACCAAAACGGTACCCTCCAAAAAGAAATTCGGAGTTTACATCAAGAAGCCAGGTCAGAAACGGGGAGACCACAGCTATCCATGGTACGAATGTGTCCCTCACCTTTATGCTGGTAAATATTCCGAATGAATATAATCCAAGCAGAGGACCATATGTATAGCCGGCAACGGTAAAAACAGCGCTTATCACACTCTGATCATTCAGAATCCTGAAAAACACAATAATCAGCCCAAGTGCCACGGCCATCCCTGCATGCACAAATGTCCGTGTCTTTAAGAGCCGTGACTCGTTATATAACCCTGCGTTCAATATATCAACCGTAAAGGAAGTGGTCAGAGCGGTAAGGGTGGAATCTGCGCTTGAATAGGTCGCTGCCACCAGTCCGACCACAAAAAACACCATGATAAAAGACGGCAGGTATCCCTGCGTGGCTATCACCGGAAAAATATCGTCGGCCCTTTCAGGCAGAGGTATGCCGGTACGGGAAGCAAAGATAAGAAGCAGGACACCCAGTGACAGCAATAACAGTTTAACGGGTATAAGCGTCAGACTGAACCAGTACATATTCTTTTTTGCCTCACCTATATTTTTACAGCTTAAATTTTTCTGCATCATATCCTGATCCAGCCCCGTCATTACAATGGCAATGAACACACCGCTTACAAACTGTTTTACAAAATGTCTGCCGTCGTTCCAGTCGTCAAAATAAAACACCCTTGAATACTCACTATTATAAATCTCCCTCACAAGGTCTGCAGCACCCAGCTGAAGCTCATTTGCAACGGCCCATACCGTTGCTCCTGCAGCTAACAACATAAAAAGGGTCTGCAGCGTATCGGTCCATATTATAGTTTTAATCCCTCCCCTGAAAGTATAAAACCATATAAGCATTACAGTTATGGCAACCGTGGCGTAAAAGGGTATTCCCCATGCATTGAAAACAGTTATCTGCAGTACACTGGCCATCAAATATACCCTGAAAGAAGCACCTGCCAGCCTCGACAACAGAAAAAACAGTGCCCCGGTCTTGTAGGAATATATTCCAAACCTGCCATGCAGGTATGAGTATATTGAAGTGAGATTAAGCCGGTAATACAGGGGCATCAGCACATTGGCAATTATATAATAGCCAACAATAAAACCAAGCACCATCTGCATATAGGAGAACCTGCTTTCGCCAACCCATCCGGGAATAGATATAAAGGTAACACCCGAAAGTGTTGCACCGATCATGCCAAAAGCAACCACATACCAGGGAGATCTCCTGTTACCAAGAAAAAAGGCGGCACTGCCATGGTCACGGCCGGTGAACCAGGATATTGTTACAAGTATGGCAAAGTATGCCAGAACAACAGATATTACAAACAAAGGAGACATTACCAGGCTAATAATGAACATTTGCCGGGTATTTGCTGCCGGCAGTCAGACTGCAAGATTACAGAAAAATATTTTAAAGCAGAAACATAACCGCTGTTCCTCAATTAAAGGGAATGTTTGTTTATACCCTGAATAGATGTTAATTTTGTTATTGTAAAAACATGATAAAAGGTGAATCCCGACAACTACCCATCCAGGTTACTTGAAGCGGCAACTGCTGAGTTTGCAGGCCTGCCGGGAATAGGAAAAAAAACTGCACTGAGGCTGGTACTGCATCTGCTGAAACAGGACCTTGCCGATGTTGAAAAATTTTCCTCTTCAATACTTCAGCTTAAAAAAGAGATCAGGCATTGCCAGGTATGCCACAATATTTCCGATTCCGGCATATGCAATATCTGTTCGGACACTAAACGCGATCATTCGGTTATCTGTGTGGTGGAAAACATTAAGGATGTTATGTCGATTGAAAACACACGCCAGTATTCAGGTATATATCATGTACTGGGGGGCATAATATCGCCTATGGATGGTACAGGACCGAACGATTTGAATATCAGTTCTCTCGAGGAAAAAGTTGCCGGAGGAGGTGTTGAGGAAGTTATACTGGCCCTGAGTACAACAATGGAGGGAGACACCACCAATTTCTATATCTACAGAAAGCTGAACAGGTATAAAATCACAATTTCCACAATCGCCCGGGGAATATCAATTGGTGACGAACTTGAATATGCCGATGAAGTGACGCTGGGAAGATCAATTTCCAACAGAACCCTGTTTGAAACTTCCTTCAACAACGGTAAAACATATTAAAAATCAGAAGCCATGGTAAGTGATTTGGATAAAGTATTCAACAGGCAGATCAGTTCACAGAAGAAATCAGCTATCAGGGAAGTTCTTAAACTGACCCAGCGCCCTGATATTATTTCCTTTGCCGGCGGTCTGCCTTCACCTGAGTCATTTCCCGTGGAACACCTACGGAAAATTGTTTGTGAGATATTTGACTCCGACCAGATACTCCAGGCACTGCAATACGGAACAACCGAGGGAGACATACACCTGAGAGAGCTGCTGGTGGACAGATACAGGAAGCAGGGACTGGAAATAGATGTTGACAATCTGATAATAACCACTGCTTCACAGCAGGCCCTTGACCTTTTACCAAAAGTGTTCATAGATCCGGGGGACAAAATAATCTGCAGTCTCCCCTCATACCTGGGAGGTATCAGTGCTTTCAGCTTCTACGGTGCCAGAATGGTAGGTGTTGAGCTTGACAAACACGGGATGCGCTCAGACCTTCTTGAGGAAAAACTAAAGAAAATGAGAGCTTTCGGTGAAAAACCAAAATTCATCTACACCATACCTGATTTTCAGAACCCTGCAGGAATTACCATGCCCGAATCAAGAAGACGGGAGATACTTGACATTGCCCGGAAATATGATTTACTGATAGTAGAAGACAGCCCTTACCGCGAATTGAGATACGAAGGTTCCCCTCAGAAGATGATCTACGCAATGGACAATACCGGACAGGTTATATCCATTGGAACATTCTCAAAAATTCTGGCTCCCGGTTTCAGGATAGGCTGGATAATTGCCGACAAGGCCATTACTGAAAAACTGGTTACTGCAAAACAAACCGCCGATCTCTGCACCTCTCCCTTTGTGCAGAAAATTGCAGCCAGGTACCTGGAGACAGGCATCTTCGACGACCACCTGAAAAAGATCACAGCCATGTACCGTGAGAAAAGGGATATAATGTTATCGGCGCTGAAGGAATATATGCCTGAGGGCGTAAGCTGGACCGAACCGGAAGGTGGTTTATTCCTGTTTCTAACTCTTCCGGAATACATGGATGCCGGAGAACTTTTTATGCAGGCCGTCGAAGAGAAAGTTGCCTTTGTGCTGGGTAATGTTTTTTATTGCGACGGTTGCGGCAAAAATACCATGAGACTCAACTTTTCTTTTGCATCAAAAGAGATGAATGTTGAGGGTGTAAAAAGGCTGGCAAAAGCTATCAGAAAGAATCTCAGGTAAACCGGTTCCGTAATAATCTTTATTATCTTTATGCACCCGGCTTTACCGGAAATATTTTATTGAACCAGCAATGAAGCTTTCTGTAATTATTGTAAGCTACAACGTCAGGAACTTTCTGGAGCAATGCCTTCATTCAGTAATAAAGGCAGCCTCCGGAATTGAGTCGGAGGTCTTGGTGGTTGACAACAATTCAGAAGATCACTCGGCAGAAATGGTTTCCGGAAATTTCCCGGAAATAAAACTTATCAGTAACAAAAAAAACCTGGGGTTCTCAAAAGCCAACAACCAGGCACTAACTGAGGCCAAAGGCGAATATGTGCTTTTCCTTAACCCGGATACCCTGGTTGAAGAAGAAACTTTTAAGGTGTGTATTGAATTTATGGATTCACATCCCGGTGCAGGAGCAATGGGTGTGAAGATGACAGACGGAAAGGGCAGGTTTCTTCCCGAATCAAAAAGGTCAGTTCCAACTCCCCTGGTAGCCTTCTATAAGATTAGCGGACTGACAGCTCTTTTCCCCCGATCCAGGCGGTTCGGCAAATATTACCTGGGTCATCTTGATAAAAACAAAATACATGAAATAGAGGTTCTTACCGGGGCATTCTTCTTTGCCAGGAGAGAGGCTCTGGACAGGGTCGGATGGTTTGATGAAGATTTTTTTATGTACGGAGAAGATATTGACCTCTCCTGCCGGTTGAAGCAAAACAATTATTCTGTCTATTACCATCCGGGCACCGGAATAATCCATTATAAGGGAGAAAGTACCCGCAAATCAAGTATAAACTATGTACTGATCTTTTACAGGGCAATGGCAATATATGCCAGGAAACATTTTAACCTGCCGGGCACCTTTCTTCTTCAGTTCCTGCTTTTCCTTGCCATCTACTTCCGGGCCGGCCTGTCTATTGTAAGAAGGGTTATAGGCAGGACATTAATACCGGTAACTGATGCAGCAATAATCCTGGCAGGCAGCATAAGTATACCAACTACATGGGAAAGCCGTCTCTTTTCGCCAGGCGGGGGATATCCTTCAGAAAACCAGGCAGTGCTGATCTCTGCAATGATAATCATATGGCTTACATCCATATACCTGACCGGCGGATACAGATATCCCCCGAAAATCATACCTGCCCTGAAGGGGGCATTATACGGGGGCATGGCCATATTACTTATATATGCGATGCTTAGTGAGAAATGGTATATGAAGACGGCCACCATACTGCCCCTGACCCTGTGGGTAGCGCTCGGCGCAAGTATGACAAGGATTATTTCATCCTTCCTGATCAGCCGGTCAAACAGATAAATGACATGAAAAAACTGTTATGTTCCACACAGGCAGGCAAATCCGGCAAAGAGAGCCGGCACCCCGTCCCTTATATGTCTGCAGTACCTGAACCGGCAAATAATTGCGGATTGAACAGTTTTTGTTTAATTTTGTATGCTGTTTAAGCTCCTTGCTCAGGCAGAGAGAAATCTCATTTCCTTTTTTGTTTGGTTCTTGCGCTCGCTAACCAAGCAACAAAAAGAGGGTAGAGTGTATGAAGGATTCAGGGCAGCTTAAAAAAATATCCTGCCATGGCAAAAATAGAACTGTTACTCCCGGCAATGGGCGAAGGAATAATCGAGGCAACAATAACCAGGTGGCTCGTAAATGAGGGCGACCAGGTTGAAGAAGACCAGCCTTTGCTTGAAATTGCAACAGACAAGGTAGATTCAGAGATCCCTTCACCCGTTAATGGAGTCATTACAAAGATCATTATGAATGAGGGTGAGGTGCCGGCAGTAGGCAACCTGCTTGCAGAGATCGAAACAGAAAGTGAAGCCGGCGATCCCGGACGCGATAAAGTAATGAAGGAGGTTGAGCGCATTACCGGCGAAACCGCTGCAATGAAGGCTCAGCAGCCCGGTCCGGAAACCAGGAAAAAGTCAGATCCACAAGACAGGGAGAAAACAGAAACTCCGGGCAGGGGATTAAAAGAGGAGTTGCAAACAAACCGGGAAGCTTCTGAAAAAACTCAGTACACTGCAGAACTTCAAAGGCAGACAGCTTCAGGTAAATTTATGACACCGCTGGTCAGGAGCATAGCAAAAGCCGAGAATATTTCTCCCGAAGAACTTGACAACATTCAGGGAAGCGGTAAGGGAGGAAGGATAACCAGGGATGACCTTATGGCCTGGCTTAATAAAAAGGAAAAAGAAAAAACGGAAGAAAACCTGCAGGGTGTCACCCGGGAACAACCAGTTTCAACACCTGCTGAAGGAGACAGGCGTATTGAAATGGACAGAATGAGGAAACTGATTGCATCCCGTATGGTGATATCAAAACAAACCTCACCTCATGTAACATCTTTTATTGATGCCGATGTAACTGACATAGTAAAATGGAGAGAAGCAAATAAAAACGAATTCCTTAAACGTGAAAACCAGAAAATAACATACACTCCTGTTTTTATTGAAGCTGCATCAAAGGCCCTGCGTGATTATCCCATGGTCAATATTTCGGTCGACGGCACAGCCATCATTGTTAAAAAAAATATCAATATTGGGATGGCCGTTGCATTGCCCGGAGGGAACCTTATAGTACCGGTAATAAAAAATGCCGATGAAAAGAGCCTCGTGGGCCTGATAAAATCGGTGAATGATCTCGCTCAGAGAGCAAGGGACAATAAGCTTCAGCCACACGAAATCACTGGCGGTACTTTTACAATAACAAATTTCGGTACATTCGGAAACACAACAGGAACCCCAATAATAAACCAGCCTGAGGCAGCCATACTTGGCACGGGAGCTATTATCAAAAAGCCTGTTGTAATGGAAACTGAAAACGGCGATGTCATTGCCATAAGGCATATAATGACCCTCTCCCTCTCATACGATCACAGAGTTGTGGACGGGGCACTGGGCGGTATGTTTCTGAAGCGCCTGGCAGAGCATCTTGAAAATTTTGACTTACAGAAGTAACCGCTGCGCTTTAACATAAAATTTTTTCATGCGTCTGTGTATAATTTTACACAGAAAAAAATTTATGTATATTTGTTAATGAAAATTTATCCGGATATGTTTTGATCATTTTCAGCTATTATCATCTGAAAGCACCGGCCTCTTTTTTTATGATATTCAGTATTATCCTATTTACATGAACAGATTCCTGACTCTTCTTTTAGCCGGATCAATTTTTGCCAGCAAGGCAGGTGCGCAAATCTATTCCCAGCTTTACTCAGGTAAGCAGGAAATGTTCCTGGAAGCCGAATCATATCATCTGTTTGAAGAATATAACGAAGCACTGCCCCTTTACCTGGAATTGCTCAAAGATGACCCCGGAAACGCTTTTCTTAACTACAGGGCAGGCTCCTGCTATTTAAATATTCCCGGGGAAAAAGAGACGGCAATAGAATATCTTGAGAAAGCCGCTGAAGATACAGACAGCCGTGACCGCCGCCCTACATACCGCACTACAAAAGCTCCCCTTGATGCTCTGTTTTACCTGGGCAATGCTTATCATATCAATTACCAGTTTGAAGAAGCCCTTGAGATGTATTATCAGTTCAGGGAAAAAATTGACCTTTCGACCTATAAAATTGAAATTGTAGATGAACATATTATGGCAACAAAAAATGCCATAAGCAGTACGGAAGATCCCCTGTTTTTTCTCCGGGAGAATCTGGGTGAAAGAATCAACACCAGGTTTTCAGAGACCAATCCCGTGGTGTCGGGCAATAAACAAACGCTTGTCTTCACCAGGAAACTGCAGTTCTACGACGGGGTATTCTTTTCCCGGAAAACAGATGAAGGAGAATGGTCATGGCCCATGGAAATAACTCCCCAGATTGGCAGTGACGGAGATTGCTATCCCGTTTCACTTTCGTATGACGGAACAGAGTTATATCTGTATAAATCGGATGATCTGGTTGGCAATATCTATGTCAGCAGTTTTTCGGGGGACCGGTGGACACCAGTAAAAAAACTGAACGAAAATATCAATACCGGATACTGGGAATCTCATGCCTGTGTTTCCCGAAATGACAGCATTCTCTACTTTACAAGCAACAGGCCCGGTGGTTTCGGCGGACTCGATATATACGTTTCAAGAAGAAATACTAACGGTGAATGGGAACAGGCGAAAAACCTGGGGGAGGTTATAAATACCCCCTACAATGAAGATACACCGTTTATCACAGAAGACGGCAGAACATTATACTTTAGTTCATACGGACATTACAATATAGGAGGATATGATGTTTTTTACTCAACAAAAACAGAAGAAGGGGAATGGTTACCACCACTGAACGCCGGATATGGCATTAATACCCCCGACGACGACATGTTTTTCAATCCGTTGGAAAACGGTATCTATGCTTTCGTATCAAAATTTGATGATGATGGTTTTGGTGGCACAGATATCTATGTTTATGAATTCTTTTCAGATGCCCATCCAAGGAAATTCACTCTCAAAGGAGTTATGTCAAGGCAGGACGGGATGCATACCGGCACGGAAGCAAAAATCAGCGTTCTGGATCCTGAAACCGGTGACACCATTTCGTCTGTAAGGCCACACCAGATAACCGGCGAATATGAGATGGAGGTAAAAGCAGGTAACTGGGAACTGGTATTCAGTGAGAAAGGTCATGATGATATAGTTAAACCCCTCATGCTGCCAACAGACAGGGAGGATCCGGAAATAAAGCTTGATGCGAGGCTGGAAAGAACAGAGCCGGAATTACCCCCGCTCACTGAAATAATCACCGACAGGATAATATTGCCCGAAGAGACCCTGCCGGAAAAAACGCTGGGTATAAAACAACATAAATACCGTGTAACAGAAGATGATAATGTCAGAATAGAGATGAGACTGGAGCACAACACCATACTCGAGACAGAAAAATACGTTGACGGTAATCTCATCAGCACTGAAAAAATTAATGTGACCAGAAGAAGGTTCAACTATGACTATGAGCCCCTGCCGGGTGAAAATGTTCTGATATTCAGGTATACCGATCCGGAGGGTGATATCGTCACCGACCGCGTGGTTATCAGCTTTCATCCACCTGTTGCTGAAGAATTTGTTGAAGATGCTGAAACCAGAGAGCTGGATTCCCTTATTAATGAGATGCTGAAAACGGCACCTGCAGGTATGCGTCAGCTCCTGCTTGGCATAGATCCCGACACCACAGGTATAATGTCCCCCGGCCAGCTGGCGGAGTTCCTTGTGGAGCAATCGGCATTTTATGAGTATAACGAATTATACCCGGACACCGAAGCATTAATAAAGGCTTTGATTCCGGTTGTTTCAGATGAGATGGCCGCCTTCCTGAACAATATTATAACTGAAGGGTATCTGCCCGATACAACTGAAGAGCTGATTCAGCTGTTGATTGACAGAAGTGGTGAGTACGGATATGACAAATGGGAAATACTCGATGCACTGGTTGAAATTGCCGGAAAAGATGCTCCGGTATCTGCTGAAGAAGTGGAAGAACCTGCAGACGGACGTATTAAACCGGTATGGTGGATACTGCTGCTTGTACTCATAATGGTGGCAGCCCTGTATCTTAAAAATCGAAACATTAAGAATAAAAAATAAAGGTCATTACAAAAACTGCTGAAATGCGGCTTATTATAACAGGTGTGGTATTCATCTCTATTATTGCCGTACAAGCAAAAGCACAATTGCAGTCACAGCCTTCCGGAGCTTTCGAAGAGGCTTATGAATTCCTTGAGTACGGTGAATATACCGAAGCCCTGCCTCTTTTTCTTTCACTCTACAGGGAAGAAAAAAACAATTATTATCTCAGTTATCTTACAGGTGTAAGCTACCTTAATATTGAAGGGCAAAAACAGAGAGCACTGCCTTATCTTGAAGAAGCGGCAGAGAATATTTCACTCAGCCACAAAACCGGGAGATTTGATGAAAAATCAGCCCCGGCAGAATGTTTGTATTATCTGGGAGTTGCTTACCGGTTGGCATACAGGTTTGAAGAGTCGGAAGCCAGCTTTGTGCAATTGAAAAATATACTTGAAGACAGGTACGATATGAGCATAGCGGACAGGGAAGCCGGGATAACAAGAAATGCTGCAATGTTTTATAATAACAGGGAGAGTATCGTTATAAAAGACAATCATGATCTGCCTGCAACTGATCCCCTGCACAGGAACATCATTATTAGCGGCGATGAATCGACACTGGTATACACAGAGCCACAAAAATTTTATGATGCGGTTTACTTTGCCATAAATAATGGAAATGAATGGTCATCACCCCTGAACATAACAATGCAGATAGGATCGGACGGACTGGCTTATCCGGCGGCACTCTCATTTGACGGGAGCAAATTATATCTATACCAGTATGACGGGTTTTCAAATACCAATCTCTATGTAAGCAGCCGGGAAAATGACAGATGGTCTGCAATGAAAAAACTGAATGAGAATATAAATTCGAAAGGCTTTGAACAACATGCATCGGTAACCAGAGACGGAGGCACAATATATTTTGCCAGCAACCGCCTTTCAGGAAAAGGCGGATTTGACATTTATCGTTCGAACCTGGATGAGGACAAAGATTGGGGACCGGCCGAAAACCTGGGCTACCCGGTTAATTCAAGGTATGACGATTCCTTTCCGTTTATCAGTCCGGATGGTAAAACTTTATTCTTCAGTTCAGAAGGACATACCACAATGGGCGGATATGATATTTTTGTCACGCATCAAACCGGCAACGGAGACTGGTCTCCACCCAGGAACCTCGGTTACCCTGTAAATACACCTGACGACGACTCATTCCTGATACCACTGGAAGATGAGGATTATGCATACATCAATTTAAGGGAAGAGGGAAATAATGATATCAGGAATTTACATAAAATACACTCTTTCGATATAAGCATGCCGGCTGCTTCCATTCTTACGATTAATCCCACCTTTGAATCAGATAAATACGGCGACAGCCTCATTGTAAATATTCTGGTACGGCCCGAAGATAACCCCGACAGCATTTTATTGCATTCATCTGCAACCCCCGGAAAGGATCACAACTATGAACTGACAAGTGGTGATTACCTGGTTAATTTATCTTCACCCGGCCATTACACGGATTCCTTTTCATTATCAATACCCGAATATTATCCGGAAGAACAATATTTTATTTCAGCCGAACTCAGGATGATTGAACCGGCTGCAGAAATACCCGGTCATACCGGAAAAACAATTGATACCGTAATCATAGAGATCCCGCCGGTGTTTTTTGGCTTCGACAGCCACGATCTGAACAGGCAGTCACTTGCCATAATCTCCGAAGTAGCTGGTTTTATGGATGAATATATGGATGTAAGTGTCGATCTGAGAGGTTATACCGATGCCATGGGGCCGGCAGCTTATAACAAATACCTTGCAGGCCTCCGTGCAAAGGCCGTTGAAGATGCACTGACAAAGACAGACGTGGATAAAAGCCGTATCACAATCACTGCCGTGGGAATGGATAATTACATAGCAAGGAATATCACTGCAGAAGGCCGCGACAATCCTGAAGGAAGAAAATATAACAGGCGTGTTGAGTTTGTATTCGGGAACTTACCTCCAGACATAAAGATCATAGATAAACCGGATATACCTGAATATCTCAAAAACTACTGACCTTGGACATTCTCACAGGAACAAAAATAAAGTTAAGGGCGCTGGAGCCATCAGATATTGATCTGCTTTACAGCTGGGAAAATAACTCGGACATATGGCGTGTCAGCAATACCCTTGTACCTTTCTCAAAATTTGTGCTTGAAAAATATATTGCAGACTCGCACATGGATATCTTTCAGGCCAAACAGTTAAGGCTGATCATTGATTATACCGGTTCCAAACCTGCCGAAACAGTAGGTGCAATAGACCTGTATGATTTTGATCCCATCAACAGAAGAGCCGGCACAGGAATACTGATAAGCGAAGAAAAATACAGAAACCGCGGATTTGCAACAGAGGCATTGAAGTTACTTATCAATTACTCATTTACCATTCTGCAGCTTCACCAGCTGTTTTGCTACATAGACTGCGACAACAAGATAAGTCTGAGACTTTTCGAGCAGCTCAGGTTTAAGATGACAGGAGAGAAAAAGGACTGGAACAGAACTCCCGGGGGGTGGAAAAGTGAATTTATGCTGCAGCTTATCAATCCCGATTCCTGAACCAGCTACGGCCAAAGATGTTAAAGGAAGTTTGCCGGATCATAATCCGGTATATCCCTCACGAACTCCCATGATCCGGCCTTATGGTCCAGCTTCGCACAATAGTGGGCCAGCCCGTTGCTCACAACAAGATACTCTGCCTTCATATCCAGATTATATCGCGCCGCCTGGTCAAAAACTATCTGTGATATCTTCACACCGGGTGCTTTACATTCAACAATCACCAAAGGCTTACCCTGCCTGGAAAAGAGAACAATATCAGCTCTTTTTTCCATCCTCTGTATTTTAAGTCGCATTTCAACTGCAATCAATGAGGCGGGATATTTTTTATCCCTGACCAGCCAGGTAATAAAATTCTGTCTTACCCACTCTTCAGGAGTCAAAACAACATACCGTTTTCGTATATTGTCAAAAATATATTTTCTTTGCCCTTCAGATTTTATTTTGAAAGAATATTCCGGTAAATTTAATGATTGCATCATTTCCACGTAATTTTGTGCTGATCACGGTCCGCTGACACAAAACAAATATATAAAGATATGAAGACAAAAGAGGAGATAGTTTATAACTGGCTTCCCAGATATACAGGCAACCCGCTTAAAAATTTCACCAAACATGTTTTGCTCACCAATTTCAGCAACTACCTGGAGATATTTGCAAAGATGTATGATGTCCCGGTAATCGGAAAGAACAACCCCATGCCATGTGCGGTGGGTAATGATATAACCATTATCAATATTGGCATGGGCAGTGCGAATGCTGCTACAATAATGGACCTGCTCAGTGCAGTTGATCCAAAAGCAGTCCTGTTTCTTGGAAAATGCGGCGGACTAAAACCGAAGAATAAGCTGGGAGATCTTATTCTGCCCATTGCCGCGATAAGAAGTGAGGGAACATCAGACGATTACCTGCCTCCTGAAGTTCCCGCCCTGCCGGCCTTTAACCTTCAAAGGGCGGTATCGTCGGCCATTGTGCAGGCTGAACGAGATTACTATACCGGCACCGTATTCACAACAAATAAAAGGGTATGGGAATATGATGAAAGATTCAAGAGATATCTCCAGAAAACAAGGGCAATGGCAATTGATATGGAAACAGCCACCATCTTCATTGTAGGATTTGCCAATGGTATTCCATCGGGAGCTCTTTTGCTGGTTTCCGACCAGCCTATGATCTCAACCGGTATAAAAACATCGGAAAGCGACAAAAGGGTAACCGAACTTTTTGTAAAAGACCATTTGAATATTGGCATTAATGCCCTGCGCGAAATAATAAACCATTCGGCATCGGTCAAGCATCTTAAATTCTAACCAAATGACAGTCCGCGAAATAATCAATGAACTAAGAACAAAGAATTACCGGCCAGTATACCTGTTGCACGGTCAGGAGCCATATTACATAGATATGGTAACCGATTATATGATAAAAAATGTTCTGAACGAAGAAGAGAGGGCATTTAACCAGACTATATTTTACGGTAAAGATACGGATGTGGTGACTGTGATAAACGCTGCCCGAAAATTTCCCATGATGGCCAGTCATCAGCTGATAGTTTTAAAAGAAGCCCGTCAGATGAGGGAAATTGACAGGCTTGCTGTTTACGCTGCCAACCCCCTTAAATCAACAATTCTGGTAATTAACTACAAACATGACTCATACGATAAAAGAAAAAAACTTTACAAAGCTATACAAGGCTCCGGCGGTGCATTGATGGAATCGCCGAAACTTTATGAAAATAAGATACCGGACTGGATCACATCCTGGCTCAAAAGCAGGGATTGCACCATCGATCCAGATGCATCCAATCTGCTTGTCGAATACCTGGGCAATGACCTGGGCAAAATAGCCAATGAACTGGAAAAGCTTATTATCTCCCTGCCTGAAGATGACAGAAGAATTACAACACCGGGTATTGAAAGAAATATCGGAATAAGCAAAGACTACAATAATTTTGAATTGCAAAAGGCACTGGGACAAAAGAATGTACTTAAGGCAAACCAGATAATCAATTATTTTGGCAAAAACCAGAAAAATAACCCGGTCACACTTACTATCACATCACTGTTCTTTTATTTCAGCAAGATATTCATTTACCATTTTACTGAAAACAAATCCAGGGGGAACCTTGCCGCCACACTGAAGGTGAATCCTTACTTTGTTCATGAATATGAGCAGGCGGCAAAGAAATACAATCCACGGCAAACGGCCGGGATAATATCCCTGTTGAGGGAATACGATATGCGGTCAAAAGGCTACGGAAATGTTTCAGCCAGTGAGGGTGATCTGCTCAAAGAACTGATTTTCAAAATTCTGCACTAACAGATTATTACATGATTCTGAAAACTTTGTTTTATTCACTTTTATTAAATTAACCTGTACTTATGACTGTATTTATTGTAATCTTTACATCTCTTATCTCAATACTTGCTTTCTCACGACCCGAGCTGATGTATAAATTTCAGTTCAACCCGTTTCAGGTCCACCACCGGAAACAGTATTACAGGATGCTTACGCACGGACTGTTGCACGCGGACTGGGTGCATCTGATTATCAATATGCTGGTACTTCTATCCTTCGGTACTGCTGTAGAGCACTATTTCGGAAGGCTTGAGAGCACGGGTTCTCTGAAATTTCCCGGTCTGATATTCATCCTGCTCTATGGAGGGGCAGTGGTAGTATCATCACTTACCACACTGAGAAAATACAAGGACAATTCCATGTATAACTCTGTCGGTGCTTCGGGAGGTGTGTCGGCAGTGATCTTTACAAGCATCTTCTTTGCGCCCTGGCAAAACCTTTTACTGTATGCCATAATACCAATTCCGGGAATTCTTTTTGGTGTACTCTATCTGGCTTATTCGCACTATATGAGCAAAAAGGCTTCTGATAACATCAATCATGATGCCCATTTTATCGGAGCGGTTTACGGACTGGTCTTCCCCCTTTTTATTGATATAAGCCTGCTGGGAACTTTTATTGAACAGCTTTTCAGATTATGATATTTTAAAAACATGCAGAAAAACAAAGCTGTATTTCTTGACCGTGACGGAGTAATTAACCGTGAAAAAGGGGATTATGTATATAAACCCGAAGAGTTTGTGATTAACCGTGGAGTCTTAAAAGCTTTAAAAAAGTTAAGAAAAGACGGCTTTTTACTGATAGTAATAACAAACCAAAGCGGTATCGCGCAAGGCAGATATTCACACAATCAAGTGGAAAAGCTGCACGAAATATTAAGGGAACAGTTATCTGCACATAACATTGAACTTACAGAAATATACTATTGTCCTCATCACCCTTCAGCCGGAAAATGCCTTTGCCGCAAGCCTGGCAGTCTTATGATCGAAAAAGCAGTTGCCAGATTCAATATTGACCCGGCCCTTTCGTTCATGATCGGTGACAGGGAAAGAGATATTGAAGCCGCAGCCGGGACAGGAGTAAAAGGTATTCTGATAAATACCAACGAATCACTGCTTAATTATATTGATAAGATCATCAATGTACAATAAGCATCCGGTCAAACTCTTATAGATTAAGCTTATGCATAAACAATTTATTTGCCTTAACGGCGAAATGATCCCTTCCGGAGAACCGTCACTGCCGCATAATAACCGGGCATTCTGTTATGGTGATGCGATCTTTGAGACAATACATGCAAACGGCACAAAACTGCAATTTTTCAGCGACCATTTCAGGCGCATCGAAAAAAGCATGCGGATACTTCAAATGGTAAAAGGGAGCCTGCCGGATGCAGACACGCTGGAGTCGCAGATCATTAAGCTGCTTAATAAAAACCATCTTTATAACGGGGTAAGGATAAGACTAACAGTGTTCCGCAATACGGGAGGTTTTTACACACCTGAAAATAACACGGTTTCTTACCTTGCAGAGACTCTTCCGCTGCCTTACGATCAATACCATTTAAATGAAAAAGGACTTAAAACAGCTGTGTTCCCCGAACTTTCCAAACATGCTGACAATCTGGCAAACCTGAAGACAGCCGGCTCACTGCTATATATATGCGCCGGACTTTACAGGCAGAATGCCGGACTGGATGAGTGTTTTATAATGAATACAGAAGGCAGGCTCGCAGAGTCTGTCAGTTCCAATGTTTTTCTTATGAAAGAGGGTATCCTTCATACACCCGAACCTGGTGAAGGTTGTGTAGCCGGAATAATGCGTGAACAGATAATCCGCATTGCTGTGAAAGAAGGACTTGAATGCAGGCAAACAAAGCTTTCTGAAGAGGATCTGCTGATGGCAGATGAGTGTTTCCTTACAAATGCTATAGCCGGTATACAATGGGTCGTGGCTTACAGGTATAAACGTTATTACAGTAAAACAGCAAGAATGCTCACAAAAGCACTCAACAAAGAGCAGTTCCCCTAATTCATACCGGGATTTTCCGGAAAATTTGTCCACAGTTTATACCTGCCGCCGAGGTTCGTCAGAACCTCCTTCCATGACTCCCTGTTACGGCTGTTCATTATCAACCCGCTGTCCAGTTCACTGACAACCCATGAATTTTCCTCTATCTCCCTTTCCAGTTGTTTCGGTTCCCATCCTGAATACCCTACAAAAAACCGTATCCGGTCGCTGCCAAGGGATCCGCCATCTATAAGCTGCTTAACCATCTCAAAATCCCCACCCCACCAGATATTGTCTGTCACCCTGACACTGTCCGGTATCAATTCTCCCAGGTTGTGTATATAATGCACTGAGTCGGTCCCCACAGGTCCGCCGACCGATATTTCAGTATCAATGGAAGGAAAATCTGCCAGTATCTCATTAACAGCAACCTCAACCGGTTTATTGAGTACAAACCCGATAGATCCTTTTTCACTGTGCTCGGTAAGAAAAACAACCGAACGTTTAAAATAGGCATCACTTAAAAAGGGATCAGAAATAAGAACCCTTCCCTGCTTTGGTCTTATATTATTGTGATCAATCTTAAATATGTCAAATATCTGGTCCACTACTTTTTTAGCAATATAATTAATTTGTAGGACATTACAAAAAATAAACATGAATTTGTTTCACAAATTACGTACCGTTGTTTTGCCTTCTGACAACCTTCACGGAGATTTTAAGAAAATTTAAAATTTATCTTTTGAATATAACTTTCCTGCTTTTTCGGCAGATAGTGAAATTCCTTTTATCATGGCAGAGCTGAAACCCTCATATTCCATAAGATTAAGTCCCGCGATGGTACAACCTTTCGGAGTTGTAACCCTGTCAATTTCCTGTTCCGGGTGATTGCCGGCCGACAAAAGCAATGAGGCTGCTCCTTTTGCAGCCTGAGTGGCAATAGCAAGTGCATGACCGGATTGCAGACCGATTTCTATACCGCCCTGTGATGCTGCCCTGATAGCGCGAAGAAAAAACGCAACGCCACATGCTCCTATGGCAGTTGCAGCTATCATCTCTTCTTCATTAATCACCAAAGTTTTCCCCACTTTATTAAAAATATCACCCGCAATATCCAAAGCACTTCTCTTTGTTCCGCTATCCGCATTTGTCTCACCTGAATAAAGGTTTACGCCTGCATCGTTGGAGGCAAGACAGGTCATAGATTCTCCAACCGAAATCGCAATATTGGGCATAGCTCTCACAACAGATATCCCTTCTCCTGTAATCTGCTCTATCTGCGATATCCTTACCCCTGTCACAATAGAAATGATGGTCTGCTTTCCGGCTTTCAGTACCGGGCCTATTTCCCTTAAAAGCGGATCTATCTGCTGGGGTTCTACGGCAATTATTATCACATCGGAATTGGCTGCCGCCTTCTTATTATCTTTCAGTATGATCACACCCGATTTCTCCATCTCAGAAAGAAGGTACAAACGCCTTCTTGTCAGACTTATGTTACCGGGGGTAAACTTTTCCGACCGTAACAGTCCCTTTGCTATGGACAGTCCGATATTGCCCGCTCCCAGGATGGCAATACGATAATTTCTATGTAATTTCTCCATTCTGTAAATAATTGAAACATTAATACGTCAGTTACTTTGATGTTATAACAAAATATGCAAAAGTAGTTATAAAAGAGTAAAATCCTTAATATCCCACAAACATCCTTATATTGTAATCGTAACTGACAAAAATTATTTAAAATAATTTAATTTAGCACTTCGTCACCCTCATGTAATAAATTCCTGTAATCCTTCATCTGATGAAGGCAGGAAAAAGGCAGACAATCATGACAAAATCAAAATCAGTAGTAATAGGTTCCGGAATCGGGGGACTGGCTTCAGCTATCCGGCTTGCAGCAAAGGGTTTCAAGGTGAATATATTTGATCAGGCCGGACATACGGGAGGTAAAATCTCAGAATTCAGGCACCGGGGCTTTCGATTTGACAGGGGGCCATCCCTGCTTACCCTTCCCTGGCTTATTGATGAACTGTTTACCCTGAGCGGCGAAGATCCCCGTGAGTACTTTAATTACATGAGGCTTGAATTGTCGTGTAAATATTTCTGGGAAGACGGGACTATAATATCAGCATGGCAGGATCCGGAAAGGTTTGCCGACGAGGTGCGGGTAAAAAGCGGAGTGCCTCCGGCAAGGCTGAAAAGTTTCTTCAGAAAGAGCAGAATGTTATATGAGCTTACAGCCGAATCTTTCCTGTTCAGTTCACTTCACAAGGCATCCAATTTCAGGTCAAAAGCTTTTATAAAGACAATGCTTAACTCATACCGTCTGGACCCTTTTATGAGCATGCACGGAAGGAACAGCAGATGGTTTGCTGACAAAAGGATAGTGCAGCTTTTCGACCGGTATGCGACTTATAATGGTTCCAATCCCTACAAAACTCCTGCAACCTTTAATATTATAGCCCATCTTGAGCACAGCCTGGGAACATACTTCCCCCGTAAGGGAATTTATGACATTGCTGCTTCGCTCACTTCCCTTGCTGAGAAAAAAGGAGTAAAGTTCAACCTGAACACAAGGATTGATGAGATCATTCATGCCGGGGGACAGGTAAAAGGGGTACGTGCAGGGAAAAAATTCTTTCCCGCAGATATCGCTGTAAACAATACAGACATTAACCTGTTCTATACCAATATGATGCCATCGGAAAAGATGCCGGCCAGGCGTGCAAAACTTGAACTTTCAACCTCCGCACTGATATTCTACTGGGGAATTAATAATATGCATCCACAGCTTGAGCTGCATAATATTTTGTTTTCCTCTGATTACAGGGAAGAATTCACCCATCTTTTCCTGCACAAAACGATAAGTCCGGATCCCACCGTTTACATCTATATAAGTTCAAGGGCAGTACCGGGTGATGCCCCAAATGGATCTGAAAACTGGTATGTAATGATAAATGCCCCTGAGAACAGGGGCCAGGACTGGGATAAGATTATTGCAAAAGCCCGGGAAAACATAATTTCCAAAATAAACCGCATTCTTGGAACAGATATCGAAAAAAGTCTGCTTTTTGAAAAGATGACCGATCCGGGAAGCATAGAAAGAGAGACAGGTTCTTACATGGGATCTCTTTACGGACCAGGTTCCAACAACATGTTTTCAGCATTTAACCGTCATGCCAATTTCAGCAAAAAACATAAAAACCTGTTTTTTACCGGCGGAAGTGTACACCCAGGCGGAGGTATGCCTCTCTGTCTGGCATCAGCACGAATAATTGACAGGGAGATCAGGACAGGATATACTGTCTGAATCGATTTATAATTAAGTTCCCGACCTTTGTACAAAAATAATGAACAAGATTAAGGATTTTTGGTTTAACAATATGACTAAGTATATAGCTAATAACATTAAACAAAAACTAAAATACACAAATGAGTTTCCAGATAAAGCAGCCCGGTGTCAAAAAGTTAATCCCGATACTAATAATATTTTATGCAGTGGGAATTTTGGGCCTGAGCTTCCCCGTGACAAAGAAATATATTGAAGTCCTGACTCCGTATACCCTGATTATGAACATGGCCTTGCTGATGATTTATCACAGGCCATGGAAAACAAATCACGCTGTTCTGTTCACGGTCATTGCAGCAGCAGGCTTCCTGGTTGAGGTGGCGGGAGTATATAGCGGACTTGTATTCGGAGATTACCAGTACGGCCGGGTACTGGGAATTAAGATACTGGACACCCCGCTTATTATAGGCATTAACTGGCTGATGCTTATATATTTTGTATACCATCTGACCGGAATTAGTGGTATAAGCCGTTGGCTGCAGATCATAATCGGTGCATTGCTGATGGTCACCTATGATGTAATTCTTGAACCGGTAGCAATAAAAATAAACATGTGGAGCTGGTCGGGAGGAGATATCCCGTTTCAGAACTATGCAGCATGGTTTATTATATCGATTGTATTTTTGTCTTTGTTGCATGCCTTCAGAATCAGGGCTGAGAACAGGATATCACCAGGCCTGTTTGCCATACAGGCAGGCTTCATTCTTTCGCTTAACATAATTTACCGGTTTATATGATAGAGGCAAAACATTCCTGGTTCTACCACCTTTTTTTTAAAACCTACTTCCGCTATATTCTGCGGAAAGATTTCAAGGCAATCCATATTGAGGGAAAGTTCCCGGAAAGAGATATGCCAATCCTGCTTATAGGTAACCATTTCAGCTGGTGGGACGGATTTTTCGCCTACGAGCTCAACCGGAGGATCTTTAAACGGCGTATTTATCTTATGATGCTTGAAGAACAGCTTAAAAAACGAAGTTTCTTCAGCAAACTCGGAGCCTTTTCCATAAATCCCGGCAACCGTTCAGCGCTGCAATCCATGAACTACGCCTCAGAATTGCTGCGTCACAGTAGCAACCTGCTGATTCTTTTTCCACAGGGAGAAATAGAGTCTCAGTATAATCAAAAGATATATTTCCGCAAAGGATGGTTCAGGATACTGGAAAATGCAGGCAACCCCGTCCATATAGTTTTTATGGCAAATCTCACAGATTATTTCTCAAACAGAAAACCCACCCTTTTCATCTATCTGGAAGAGTATCCTGAGACAGGAAAGATTGTTTTTGATAACCTTAATAACAGCTACAACGATTTTTATAACAGGTGTGTGGAACGTCAAAAACAACTCGCATGAACTGGCTGGCATACTTCATATTCGCATTCCTTGTCCTGCGCCTTATGGTAAGCCTTACAAACCTCCTTACACGTCAGTGGCTTAAGAGTGCTCCCTCTGCAGAAGATAAGAATCCGGATGATGGCAACAAAATCAGGCAACCCCTCAAACAATCTGCTGCTCCTCCCCTTATATCAGTGCTGATACCTGCCCGCAACGAAGAACAGAAAATTGGCAGTCTTCTTAACGACCTTTTGAAACAGGATTATGAAAATACAGAGATACTTGTATATGACGACCTTTCCGAGGATCAGACTCCACGGATTGTGAGAGAGTTCATGAACAGGACCAACAGGCTGCGGCTGCTGGAAGGCATACCTTTGCCAGGCGGCTGGCTCGGCAAGAATCATGCCTGCCATGTTCTGGCAAAAGCAGCCAAAGGAGAATACCTGCTTTTTCTTGATTCAGATGTGAGAATCAGTCCCACCCTTTTAACAAACAGCCTCGCTCATATGAAGAGGCACCGGCTGGACCTGCTGTCTGTTTTTCCCGAACAGGAGATGCGCACTTTCGGGGAAAAAATCACTGTCCCCATAATGAACTGGGTACTGATCGGCCTTTTACCGCTGATCCTTACAAGGATCTCAGCCATATCCTCCTTTTCGGCTGCGAACGGACAGTTTATGCTATTCAGGGCAGATATTTACCGCAGGAACCGGTTTCACGAAAAGATCCGGAATATAATAGTTGAAGATATTGAGATCTTTCGCCTGATGAAAAAAAAGGGTTTGCGCACTCACACTGTTTTAAGCAACGGAGAAATATCCTGCCGTATGTACGGTTCATGGAATGAATCAATAGAGGGTTTTTCAAGAAATGTCTCTGAGTTTTTCGGAGGCAGTATTCCTCTGGCCATACTGTTTGCACTGATAACAACCCTGGGAATTATCCCGGTATTTGTTTACCTCCCTGCAGAACTCGCAATAGCATTTGTTGTCCTGCTGGCACTGCACAGGATCATAATATCTTTCCTGAGCCGTCAGCCGGTAATCCGGAACCTTCTTTTGGCACCCCTTCAGCAATTATCATTCTGTGCAATGATTATCAGGGCTGTCAGCCACACAACAAAAAAAGACTTCATATGGAAAGGAAGAAAATGTATATGATATCGTTATTCCTGGTATTAACATTCTTTGCCATACCGGTAACCCCTTCGTTGCTATCTGCAAAAAATAATCCCGGTCAAATGATCTATAATGCTTTTGTCGAGGAAAAAATGGATCAGTGGGCAGATGCCATGAGTATTCTTGAAAATCAATACAGGCAATCAGGAAGCACCGAAATTCTTTATGAACTCCTCCTGGCAAGGTACGGTTATATAGGTTACAGCCTCAGCATTGATAACAAATCAGAAGCACGCAGGCAGATCTCGCTGGCAGAAGATTCCATTGATGAACTCTCAGCCTCACCTGCCCATGAATCTTCAGCTTATGCCCTGCAGGCAGCCCTCTACGCCTACAGAATCTCTATGGCACCCTGGCGGGCAGTATTCTGGGGACAAAAGAGCATGAATCTTATTGACAAGGCTATAGAAACAGATCCCGGTAACCCCTCGGCATGGATAGAACACGGAAATGCCATGTTCTATGCCCCGTCAGCACTCGGAGGATCAAAAGAGGAAGCCATAAAAAGTTACAGCCGCGCAATAAGATTATTTGAAGAAGATATGAATGAAAACCACCGGTGGCTTTATCTCAATACCCTGGTGAGTCTGGCCAACAGCTATGAAGAAACCGGAAACAAGTCCATGGCCCGCATAACCTATAATAAAGCCCTTGAATTTGAGCCTGACTTTAAATGGGTAAAAGAAGAATTGCTGCCTGAATTGATAAAAGATTAATTTTCTGTTATCAGCGCCTGGAAAACACTCCTGAAAATTTACCGGCAAGATGCCGGAAACCTTTCATAAAGTTATGATAAAACCCCTCTTCCAGCGAATATGAGAAATTATCCTGCCCCGGTCTGGCATCTTCATTAATCCTTATTTTATCAATCCCCGCTGTGCCATGCAACTCTTTTGCCAGCTCCAGAAGCCTGTTCAGCCTCTCCTGTCCGATCCGCTTCCTGAAACGCCCCATATCACTGGAATCGCATGGCGATCTGTCAACAAACAGGTTCTCACCGCATAAATACTGAAAATAGGGATCACGTGCCCACTCGGCAACTATTCCCTCATCACTTCCCCTGAATACCTGCTTCAGGATAAGTAGTCCGGCCATAAGACGGACAGGCTTTGCAGGCGCCCCTTTATCAGAATAGAGTGATGAATACTCATTTTCAATGTCACCCCACGGAAAATTCTCTGCCAGAACGGTAAGGGGATGATCGGGTTGTACAACTTGCCGGAGGACAGGTTCAAAGAGATTCAACTCTGACTGCCCGGGTGATTTTCCTTTCATAGCCGGAAAAGAATGGTTTCCACACAAGATACATTATTTCCGGCAAAAAGTAAATAAAAACCCAATCTTCTGATTATAGATTATTATATCAAGGAATCAACTTTGCAGGCAGTATATTGCAATACCTGTAAAACACCGGTTGTATCATTTTCTCAACAGTGGGAATATATTCCACAATGCCAACAAGTAAAATTACCGGAACAACTGTTTAATCACTTCAGATATATGGCTGACTGACAGTAACCATATCCCGGAATTCCCGTTTTACAGGAACACATTATTATACTGCCGGTATCTTTTTTGATTTCAGATAACCATCAAACTTCCGGTGTCCGGAAATACACAAAGAGGAATTAAAAATTTTATGCCCAGTTTACCAGTATTTAAAAATATTATGAGAAACCTCAGATTAATTCTCAGCCTGCTTTTGGGAATATTTATCAGCAATGAAATTCATTCCCAGTATTTCGGAAGAAATAAGGTCAGTTACGATGATTTCAGTTTTGAAATCTATGAGACTCCGAACTTCGAGATATATCATTATCTGGAAAATGAAGAAGAAATTGAAAAATTTGCACAGTTGTGTGAGCGATGGTATAAAAGACATCAGGCAGTGCTCCTTGATACTCTCCAAAAGAGAAACCCCCTGATCCTTTACAATAATCATGCTGACTTTCAGCAAACTACTGTAATTCAGAGTCTGATAGGTGTTGGAACAGGCGGGGTGACCGAGGGCTTGCGCAAACGTGTTGTAATGCCTTTAACCCCATCAAACAGAGATACTGATCATGTACTTGGTCACGAGATGGTACATGTTTTTCAGTATAATATGCTGAAAACAGATGACACTCTGGGAGTGGGACTGCAATCTGTTGAGAATGTCCCGCTCTGGTTTGTTGAGGGTTATTCCGAATACCTTTCCATTGGCAGGAAGGATGCTCATACTGCCATGTGGATGCGCGATGCTGTAAAAAATGATAATATCCCCACGTTAAGGCAAATGACACGCGAACCGGGCAATTACTTTCCTTATCGTTTCGGACATGCCTTCATTGCCTGGTTTACAGGATTATATGGAGATGCTATGATCCGGCCATTATTTATGCTTTCCGCCAAATGGGGCTATGAAAGGGCACTGGACAGTTTAACCGGCTATACAGACGACTCTCTTTCGGTTTTATGGGCAAACAGCCTTAAAGATAAATACAATCCGCACCTGGAAAACAGACAGGAATATACCGGCGAAAAATTATTTGATGCCTCCAACGCGGGACAAATGAACATTGCACCGGCACTTAGCCCCGATGGTGAAAACCTTGTTTTCATTTCAGATAAAAATGTGATTACTCTCGATTTCTTCCTGGCAAATGTAAAGGAGAGAAAAATAACAAGAAGGATTACAAATATTATAAGAAATCCGCATATTGACGAATACAGGTTTCTTGAATCAGCAGGAACCTGGAGTCCGGACGGAAAGCAATTCGCCCTTACAACTTTCAAAGAGGGAAGAAATTCCCTGCTTGTAATTGATATGGAAAAAGGCAAAATAGTTCAAACAATAGCACCGGAAGAGGTAAATTCATTTAAAAACCCGGACTGGTCGCCCGACGGAGAAACGATTGTTTTGTCGGGGCTGAAAAACGGCTGCAGCAACTTATTCCTTTATAATCTGCAGTCCGGGGAAACCAGGCAGCTGACAAACGACAGTTATTCCGCTCTTCAACCGGGCTGGTCTCCTGACGGATCAAAAATTATATTCATTACCGAGAGAGGAGAAGATACAGATCTGGACCTTGCTGTATTTGGAAATTACAAAATGGCTGAATATGACATAAATACCGGCAATACAGAAATCCTGAATATATTACCGGGTGCAGATGTTATCAACCCCAAATATGCACCCGGCGGAAACGAAATATTCTTCGTATCCAATGCCGACGGACACAGAAATATATACCGCTATAATCCCGGCACAGATGAAATTAAAAAGGTGACAGACCTGCAAACCGGTGTAATTGGCATCAGTAGCCTGTCACCCTGCTTTGATATTGCCAGCGACACTGAAGAACTGGTATATATTTTATATAACAACAGTGAATATTCTATATATAGAGAAACACTGTCCAATCTTGACGGTCCTCTGTTTTCTGCCGAAAACATTGACCTGACAGCTGCACATCTGCCTCCTGATGACAGAGATATTTCCACTCTTGTAGTGGACGAGAATCTGAGAAGCCATCCCATGACAGATCCTGAGAAGTTCAGATTCATGCCTTATGATCCCAAATTCACTTTGGAAAATATAGGAAGTTCAGGCGTTGGTATAGGGACAAGTCAGTTCGGAACCGGGATGGCCGGAGGAGTCAGTTTCCTTTTTGGTGATATACTGAGACGGAATATGCTGATGACTTCACTTCAGGTGCAGGGCAGAGTTTATGATATTGCAGGCCAGGCGGTCTATCTTAACCAGGGCAACCGGATGAACTGGGGTGTTACTTTCTCCCATTACCCCTACAGATCTGCCGGTATGGACTATAAGCTGGATACAATAAATGAAACAGTCGTTGAAAATCTTATAATAATGGAACAAAGGGTATTTGAAGATGAGCTGGGATTTTTCGGTCAGTACCCGTTATCAAAAAAACTCCGTTTTGAAGGAGGCCTGAGCGGCAGCATTTACAGTTTCAGAAGAGACAGTATTAATAATTATTATCACGGCAATATATTACTCGACCGTGAATCTCATAAAGTTGAGGCACCGGAGCCTTTTATTCTGGGCAGGGCATACCTTGCATATGTCGGCGATGGCTCGCGGTTTGGATTAACATCGCCCATGAGCGGATACAGATACCGGTTCCAGATAGACAGAACACTGGGAGATATTAATTTCTGGGGTGTCAGGGCCGACTACCGCAAATACTACTTCTTTCCCCCTGTTGGTCTGGGATTCCGCCTCATGCATTATGGCCGTTATGGTCCGAATGCTGATGATCTTTATCCTGTCTTCCTTGGCAATCCTTACTATGTAAGAGGCTACAGTTACAGTGCCATGCGCAGGTCGAGGCATTCTTCCGAAAATTTTCTTAGTATCGATAACCTTATCGGAAGTAAGATAGCCGTAGCAAATGCAGAGTTCCGTTACCCTTTTACTGGACCGGAAAGACTTGCCCCGATCAGTTCACGTATGTTTTTCAGCGACCTGGTACTTTTTGCCGATGGAGGTATAATCTGGTCTGATTTTGATAATATAGCAGCGAAATGGCAACCCTCAAAACAGGATGATGAGCGCACACCTGTCTTCAGTACCGGTATTGCCTTAAGAATTAACCTGTTTGGAGCTATCATCCTGGAACCCTACTTTGCCATTCCCTTCCAGCGGCAACCGGACAGATTAAACGGCACTTTCGGATTTCATCTTTCAGCCGGAGGTTTTTAATTATTCTCTCTTTCACAAACGGCCGGCAATCCACTCCCTGGCATTAACAAATGCCTCCAGCCACGGGGTGACCTCATCCTTTATTCGCTCTGAAGGATAATCAGCCCAGTTATGAGGATACAGAGATCGTTCCAGATGCGGCATCATTGCCAGGTGGCGGCCGTCGGCACTGCATATGGCGGCTGTGGCGAAGTTTGATCCGTTAGGATTACCCGGATATTCGGAATACGAATATTTCATTGGTATATGGTAATCGTTTTCACTGCCGGGCAGCAAAAACTTCCCCTCGCCGTGGGCAACCCATATTCCCAGCCTGCTTCCGGACAGCGACCTGAGCATCACCGAATTGTTCTTCGGTATATCCACGTTCAGAAAAGCCGACTCAAATTTGTGCGAATCGTTAAAAGCCATTTTTGGCCTCTCCTTACCGCTCATTCCCAAAAGTTCCAGTTCCATCATCAACTGACAACCGTTACACACACCAAGGCTTAATGTATCTTTCCTGGCATAAAACCTGTCAAGTACCTGTTTCGCCTTTTCATTATAGACAAAGGCTCCTGCCCAGCCTTTTGCAGACCCCAGAACATCGCTGTTAGAGAACCCTCCGACAAAAACGATCATATTAACATCTTCAAGTGTTTCCCTGCCGCTTATCAGATCGGTCATATGCACATCCTTAACGT
This sequence comes from Bacteroidales bacterium, assembly GCA_046483315.1. Lineage (GTDB taxonomy): Bacteria > Bacteroidota > Bacteroidia > Bacteroidales > PUMT01 > PXAP01. The sequence continues at coordinate 39,530 of JAWODJ010000057.1, forward strand.
CCATGCCCGAAAGATACATGATCCACGCCATTTCCCTGTCACCGTTCACACCTTTTTCCCGTATAATTGCAGCCCTGATACTACTTTTTTCCCTGCGATCAGGATCAATTCCATACTGCGACATAACACCCTTAAAACCATCTGGGAATTTATAAGATAAAACCTGTTTACCGTAATTGCGGAATCTTTCCAGGGCAAGTTCTTCACCGGATTGCCTGCGATCAAGCAGGTAGGATGTACGGTACCAAACATCCCTCAGCTTATCCGTATCAAGCTCCAACAGCCCCTCACCATGCTTAAGGGTGAACTTGCGATTGTTATTGTACTGCCCGATAAGGTGTGCTTCTATGCCCCTTTCAGATAACGCCCCTATTACCATGCCGGCATCGGCAACCTGCAGAAGAACAGCAGGCTTTTCACTGAAAAGCAGGTTCATAATGCTTTCATCAAATCCTGAAAGATCGACATCTATTCCTGTCTCCCTTCCGGGGAAACACATTTCCAGCAGGGCAGTTATCATTCCGCCCCCTGAAATATCATGCCCCGCCAGAACCCGGCCTTCTGAAATCAGCTCCTGCAGGGCATTAAAAGCTGCAGCAAAATATTTCGGGTCGGTAACAGTGGGACAATCACGGCCGACAAAGTTAATTGACTGTGCCATACTGCTTCCTCCCAGAAAAAACTCATCACCCGACATATCGATGTAAAGCAGTGAACTTCCCGGCACATCTTTCAATGCAGGAGTTACCGTTTTATCAATGTCGGTTACTTCTGCCGCGGCAGAAATAATAACTGTTCCGGGTGCGTAAACCAAAGTGCCGTCCGTGTATTTCTGGGTCATCGAAAGTGAGTCTTTGCCGGTGGGAATGTTTATGCAAAGAGCTTTGGCAAAATCTGAAGCAGCTTCCACAGCCCGGTACAATCGACTATCCTCCCCCTCATGTCTTGTCGGCCACATCCAGTTGGCACTGAGCGACACCCCCCTGATACCGTCCTGCAATGGAGCCCATAAAATATTTGTCAGCGATTCGGCAATTGACAATACCGAACCCCTGGCGGGATCAACAAGTGCAGCTACGGGTGCATGTCCGATAGCCGTTGCCACTCCCCGTTTTCCTCCATAATCAATAGCCATTACTGCCATATTGTTCAGCGGAAGCTGTATTTTACCGGCGGATTGCTGCAGGGCAACCTTTCCTGTTACACTGCGGTCAACCTTACTGGTCAGCCAATCCTTGCATGCCACGGCCTCAAGCTGCAGCACATGAACAAGGTATTCCCTGAAACGCCTGGCATCAAATTCAAGTTCATCAAAACAGGTCTCCACTGTTCTGTCATTCATGATTGTGCGTGGAGGTTTTCCGAAAAGATATTCCAGTTTCAGGTCAACAGGTTTGATCTTTTTCACGGTATCCTCGAATGTAAAATACATGTCACCGGTAACCACCCCAATATTGTACATTGGTGAACGCTCTCTTTCGGCCACCCTCCTCAAAAGTTCAACATCCTTCTCACGTATCACCAGCCCCATTCTCTCCTGCGACTCATTACCGGCTATCTCGCGTGCCGAAAGTGTTGGATCTCCTACAGGCAGTTTATCCATCTCAATTCTTCCTCCTGTATCCTCAACCAGCTCCGAAAGACAGTTAAGATGTCCTCCTGCCCCGTGATCATGGATTGAAACCACAGGGTTTTCCTCTGTTTCCAGCATAGCCCTTATCGTGTTGCTCACCCTTTTCTGCATTTCGGGGTTGGACCGCTGAACAGCGTTAAGCTCAATAAGATTGGCATATTCACCCGTGGCTACCGAAGAGACGGCACCGCCTCCCATCCCTATACGGTAATTATCTCCGCCAAGTAATATTATGCGGTCACCTTTCCCGGGCACATCCTTCATGCTCTCTTTCTTCTTACCATATCCTACACCGCCGGCAAGCATTATCACTTTATCATAACCGTAAGTTCTGCCCTTTTCTTTATGTTCGAATGTTAGTAAGCTTCCGCAAACCAGGGGCTGGCCAAACTTATTGCCAAAGTCGCTTGCACCGTTTGAAGCCTTAATGAGAATATCTTCCGGGGTCTGGTATAGCCACGGCCTTGGCAGCACTGCGCTTTCCCAGGGCCTGCCTTCTTCCGGCCTGGGATAGGAGGTCATATAAACAGCAGTGCCGGCAAGCGGTACGGCACCCTTTCCGCCGGCAAGGCGATCCCTTATTTCCCCCCCCGTGCCGGTAGCAGCACCATTGAACGGTTCAACCGTAGTTGGGAAATTATGAGTCTCCGCTTTAAGTGAAAGCACCGTTTCTGAATCCTTTACCTCAAACCAGTCAGGCCGGTCCTGTCTTGCCGGTGCGAACTGCCTGGCCACAGGTCCAAGCAGGAAAGCACAGTTGTCTTTATAAGCTGAAACAACCCTGTTGGGATTGGCCTGTGTTGTCTGCCTGATTAACTGAAAAAGTGAATGCGGTTTCTCCTCCCCGTCTATAACAAAAAGTCCGTTAAAAATCTTATGGCGGCAGTGCTCGGAATTGACCTGGCTGAAACCAAAAATCTCACTATCTGTAAGCTTCCTGCCGATCTGACGGCTCACATCCTCAAGGTAACTGATCTCCCCGTCGCTGAGTGCCAGCCCTTCCTGCCTGTTATAAACCGCAATATCATCAATAAGGACCACCGGATCGGGGTCTTTTTCTATTACAAAAATATCCTGTTTCAGATTGCGGTAAATATGCTGAAGCATAGGATCGTAATGTTGTGGATCTTTCGAGGGATAAAACTCTTCAATACGTTTTATGCCTGTTATTCCCATGTTCTGGGTTATCTCAACTGCATTGGTGCTCCATGGAGTGATCATCTCCCTGCGCGGGCCGATAAATGTACCTTCTATTTCAGGTAAGTCAATAGAGACAGCTCCTCCAAAAAGCCAGGTAAGCTTGTTTATATCAACTCTGTTGAGGTGTTGCTCAGCTTCAACGGCATAAATCGTACCCGTATGATTGCGAAAGAATAGTATCATCATGAACTTTATTAGGGAAAGATATAATCCATTATCCTGCGAAAATATAAAAACAATGGGAGTATACCCGTTTTTTTTGAAGGTCACTGCAATGAATTATCACAATGTACAGAGAATTTTCAGCAGCCTGATCAGTTTCGGGTTTTTGTACAGTGAAGTGATCAGGCTGACTACGGTGTACCTTAAGACGTCATAGAAGTAATGCCGGATAAGGGTTACTGCTTTTTTACATAGAATTTGGTTATGAGTCTTAAGACAAGGTCCAGTTTCCGGTAACCAAGGAAGGTTTTGTTAGCAAATACATTTACAACAATTAAAGGAAGAAGAAGTATGGCTGCCGAGACAAGGATTATCAATATCAGATTTTCAATGCTGACCAGAATAAAAATCAGCAGGAACAAAATAAATATCGCATAACCGATAAGAAAGCCAGAAAAGATCTTTTTTCTTTTAAGGTATTTATCAAGCAGCCTTGCAATAACCTTTCTGTCAATGCACTCTTGTGCAAACTCCTTTTTTTCGTTATAGCTGAGTTCGCCTTTTATTTCGTTATAAAGAACATGCCTAAGCTCATTAAGGCGCTCCTGATCGTTCATTATTTTTCTGATTTTTGTTAAGAGCATAAAATTACAAAAAGTCAGAAAAAGTCCTGTTACAAAAACAAAAAATCTTTGCTATTTCTTCTCCTTTCCCTTACCCTTGCAGGTGCTTATCCCAAATGGCATGTAAAGCGGGCACATACCTGTTAAAACCGTCAACGCTAATACAATAGCAATAACCAGGAAGACTGTTCCGGGTGTGCCTGTCGATGTCATATATTTTTATGCTTCCGCCCCGGGATCTGCAACCAGCCTGCCGCCTCTTACTGTTGCCCCTATTACAATACCGGCACTCACTATCACAATATTCTTTATAATATACTGTCCTTCAAGGGTCGGAGCGTAAGGTATCCGGGTAAATGCGTCAGAGGCAAAAAGGAACAGGGGGGTTAGGGTGCCAAGCATCTGGAAAAACAATAATAACAGGGTTTCCCTCAGGAAGATGCCGAATATGAGGCCAACTCCTATGACCACTTCCAGGGTGGCAAGAATATAGAGAGCAAGCTCACCTGATATTATCCCGAAAGTAAGTGTGTCAATAGTTCTGGTAGCAAGATCCGTTGCCGGGCTCAGTCCGGCAAAATATTTCAGTGCACCGAACCAGAAAAACACCAGACCCACACTGATCCGCAGCAGAGAGACTCCGTATTCAGCCATCCAGCGGGTTAAAGCAATATCTTTGTCATGCAGTGATCTCAATAATAATCTCATGGGAATAAATTAGTCGTCGGTTTATATTTATTTTTTTTCAGATTACTTTGTCTGCCGAAAGCTTAAAAAGTTTTATTCAGGTTTCAAAAGCATCAACCTTACGATATGCCTCAATCAGGGCCTTTTCTCCCTCCTTTCCCGGGATGCTCCTGCCATGTTCCATACATATAACGCCGTCATAGCCCTTGTCATATATATGCTTGAATACATTCAGGTAATTAATCTCGCCTGTACCGGGTTCTCTTCTGCCAGGGTTGTCACCGCAGTGAAATGCTGCAATGTATTCCCATGCCATGTCAATATTCGGGATAAGGTTACCTTCGGTAATTTGCTGGTGATAAATATCGTTAACAATCCAGCAGCCCGGATGATCTACTGCCTTGCAAATCATATAGGACTGCGGAATTGTTGTAAGGAATAAGCCCGGATGATTAGTCAGTCCGTTCAGTGGCTCCATCACAAGAACCAGTCCGCCTGGCCAGACCATATCACAGCACATCCTCATCGAATCAATCACGTTGGCTGTCTGGTAGTCCCAATGAAGTCCCTGACTGTAACGACCGGGCACAACAAGAGCAGTTTTGACATTGGTGCGCTTCCGAACTTCCAGTCCCATTCTCATCCTTTCCCTCAGCATATCCATCATCTCAGGATCACGGGTAACCATAGACTCAACTCCAAAATCAGCATAAAGCACAAAAGGGCCCAGATCCATACCCAGACGGTCAAGTTCATTGGCAATCTTTTCCTGCATTGCAGGCTCCTTGCCCATCAGTCCGTTGTCAAATATAGCCCTGAAGCCCTGGTCATGCATAAATCTTATCTGGTCAATCAGGTCATTGCCTGCATGTTCCCGGAAAGTGCCAAAACCCGGGGCATATTTAAGATTGAACTTGGCCCCGTTTGAGAATTTGGCTTCAGGCGAAGCCGCAGCAGCTGCAAATGCACCGGACATTCCGGTCATTGCGATTCCGCCCAGGGCAGCATTACGGATAAAACTTCTACGTTCCATATCAGGATAGGTTTTTTTAATTATTATAAATTCAAACAAGTTATAAAAATAAGAAAGTATAGAATAATATCTGTATATATTTCCGGTAATTCCATTTTAAATATGGCAAAAAAGAACAGATAGTATCAGCAGTAAGAGGGGAGTAATATTATCTGTTTATCCGTTACGTAAAATTCATATCTTTACAGGTAATCATTTTCAGTCTTACAATAGTAAAAATCTCAACTACAATAATACATAAGCAGCATATGCCGGCACATCTGAAATGGCAAATAATTATTTCGTTAATACTTCTTGTTAACCCTGGAGTCCTGTCATCAGAATTTAATTCAGAGGGTGAATTCCTGAATAAAAAGATTCAGTATGGTGTTTATTACAAGATAGATCAGGGTGCCAGCTGGGGTGTTCTGATGGACCAGAGAATGTCTAACCTTCATTATGAAGGTCCGGGCGGGATCCTCAACTTTGGACGAAGGGCTCACAGGCCTTCATACATTTCCGAATGGAGCTTTGCACGTCTCAGGTATAATTACTCAAAACCGGCACACAAGAGTACGGTGGTAGAAAATCCGGAGGCCGGACTAAGGTACTTTTACCTGAGAAAATTATTAACTCCCCGCAGTTATGCCGTTTATGCAGGCGGTGAGGTAAATGTCTTTGGAAATTTCCGTATGGCCCAAAGGCTTGGCAACTCCTATCTGCATGCCGATATGATAGGTGAAATAAGGCCCCGTGGCGATTTAAATTTCAGCAGCCGGTTCCTTTGGAGAGACTGGTATATTGAGCTTTCAGCAGCGGCCAGCCTGATTGGTTATACAGTGAGGGTGCCTGAATACGGAGTCAGTTTCGAGTTGAAGGAAGATGGCGGAGTAAAGACCCAGGGGTTCGAACAGCAATTGCTGATGCCCCATAATTATGCACATGTCACTACCGGCATTTTCATCAGGGAATCCTTCAGGGGAGAGTCAAACCCCAACTGGTTCAGGATAGGTTATGTATGGGACTATTACACTATGAGAGGAAAGCATAACCTCAATGTTAGCAATGCTGTTCAGCAGCTTGTTCTGGAACTGTATTTCAGAGTAAGATAGAAAGCTGATTTTCAGCAAAATTATTATTAATCAAAAAGATCATTATTGTTTATGAAGAAGGGGATAATTAAATACATAAAAGAATCATCAATCATCTCCCGGTCAGTAATGGTTACTGCCTTAATGACAGCACTTATGCTGTCATGTGAAAAAGTCCTTATGAAGCCGGATGCCTCAGATGACCCTGTTACAATATTTGAAGAGATATGGACTTTCACCGAAAAACATTACTCATTTTTTGAATATAAGGGAATAGACTGGCATAATATTTACAGCCGGTACCGGCCACTGGTAAGAAATAACATGAACTCCGTCGAACTGTTCGACCTGTGCGCTGCCATGCTTTACGAACTCAGGGACGGACATGTCAACCTGGTCAGTTCCTTTGACCGGTCGCGCTACTGGGAGTGGTACCTGGACAGCCCCGACAATTTCAGCTACTCACTTATTGAAAGGAACTACTTTAAAGGAAGGCAAAGGTATATCGGCCCCCTGCATTTTTTGGATATGGGCGATATAACATACATTTACTACGGCAGTTTTGCTAATACAATAAGTGACAATAACCTTGATATAATAGTATCCGGTCTTGAGAAAAAAAAGGGACTGATAATTGATGTGAGAAGTAACGGTGGCGGCAGCACTGTAAATGCAAAAAAGCTTACCTCCCGGTTTACTGATAAAAAAGTGTTTGTAGGATACAACCATGTGAAAAACGGTCCGGGATACAACGATTTCAGAATAGAGGAGATACATATTGAACCACATGACGGAGAGAGATTCACAGGAGACATTGTGGTTCTGACCAACAGGCGGAGTTACAGTGCAACAACCTATTTTTCACAATATATGAATGCACTGGACAATGTAACCTTCGTTGGCGATACCACAGGTGGAGGCGGAGGCATGCCTGCATTTCACGATCTGCCCAACGGATGGCTTCTGCGGGTCTCAAGTTCCAGGTTCTACAGTCCCCGGGGCAAAAATATCGAATCAGGCATCCCCCCGCATATCCAGGTTGACATGACAGAAGAATCAATGGCCGAAGGCAGGGATGATATCCTGGAAAAGGCTATTGAAATCCTTAAAGCGGGCACCAGCAACTGATTTATTCAAATGACAACCTGATTGAAAAAACGGCGGTGCATGTTTCTGCAAACCGAAAGATATAACGGTATTGATTAGACATACCCTCCCTGATCGACGGTAACATGCGATTTCCCTTCCCATGATGAAATGCTGCCTGTCAGACCTGTCTGTTATGAGGCAGGGATGTGTCGTCCCCGGCTGACCGGCATGGAAAAGGATATCCGGATGGATCCCGTCATAATGTTTTCAACAAGTGAATTCCCCTGCGAAGTAACCCGGCAGTGATAAGAAAAATGATCAATCCTGCCAGCACCCATTTCATACTTGTGAAAAAACAGGTTGTATAAGCTATGACATTCATCTCCTCAGGCCAGGATAACAACATTATAATGATACCTGCATTTTCAATATAATCGGATAACAGGATCAATACCGGAGATAAAGAAAGCAAGACATTCTGGTAAAGCCGGTAAAGGGAAAATGCCAGAAAAAGAGAGTAAATAACCGGATAAATAAAATCCAGCAACAGCAAGCCCTGTAGGTAATTCTGCCTGCCTTCATCACCATAGGCAGATATCATCTTAAAGGTAACTTCCGGAGCAGATCCGAACATCAGGTCCAAAGGCCTGAGACTATCACCGGCCGGCATAAAAACAGGGAACAACAGGATATTTGCAATCATGATAAGTGCAAAAAGCATGATCATGGTTTTTATGCCGGAATACCTTTGCAATAGCTTTTTGATTCTCTTCATAACCTTAAACCAGTATCTCTTCAACCCTGCCTGCAACCTCCAGCGCGGTGTTTCTTCCAGTGCCTGTAAACAGGGATATTCTGTCTTTCACAAACGTCAGGTTAACTTCAACTTCCGAGGTCATACTTTCCTCTATCCGGCCATCCATAAAACCCCCAATGGGTGAGGCAAGAGAAGTAGCCGAATCACGATTACCGTATATCTCCAGCCGGTGTATTTTGTTCTCGATAACGATTTCTACATTTGATCTGTCAACGCTTACCTTTCTCAGTACCGACCCGTTGTAAGTAGTAAACCTGATAAGCCTGTCGCCCAGCCACAGTCCCGAAATAAATCCTGTGAAAGAGCTCCCCAGCCAGGGGATTTTTGCCACTGAGGTTTTTATTGAAATACCGGATTCGTCGAAGTGATTGGACTGTAGCCATATATATCCTTCAGGGAAAGAACTGCCCCAGTCTTTTTCAATGTATCCCCGGCCACCGCTAAAGTCAATCAATTTCCCGTTATATTTCAGTTTACCGTTTAATAAATGATCCATGCTGACTATTCCGTGATAACATTCCATAAAAGGAACAAAGGAATAGGGCCCCATTATACCGGGCGAATACCATGGTTTCGGCCATGGGACATTCCCGCTGAAACAGATCTTTCCTTTGATTTCAGGCAGGTTAAGGGAGATGGAATCGGTTGAGAAATGGTTATCTTCAACAGACACAAGGAACCTGTCACCAGAGGCAACAAAACTATCAAAGTCAAACTTGTGATAGCTTGCAGTCCTCTTCCTGCCATCCAGCAACTGAATAAAAGAATGCCGGTTACCTGCTGCATCCATAGCCACGCCGGGTATTACGGCAAAAGCCCGGTTCCCTTCCCTGTTAAGGAACTTAAAGTACCAGCCCTCAAAATAGTTGCGTTTTTTACCCCATCCCTGAAAAATTTCGGGATTGAACAATGATCTTATTTTTTTTCTCAACATCATTTTTAACCAGTTTATGGCACTAAGCCAAAGTTATATTGTTATTGCAATAATTAATCTTTATAAATTTTATGGATAAATACCGGGTCATTGACGGTTTATAATTATGAATTCACCTTTCAGATATTGAGGCCAGACAGTAAGTTTGTTCAGGCAATACAGTTTGATATCTCCTCTTTTTATCCCTGTTGATTCCATGTATTGAATCATGTCATTCACTGGGTCGTCTTTTAAAAGGTATATTGCAGGTGCATCAAGCTGCCCGATTTCGCGGGCATATCTGTAATTGTAATTCTCTTTGAGATTCTCATCAATATAACGGCACATATCACCAAAGGGAAAATCATTTTCATCCTTTAAATATACAAAACATGTATAGAAGGCTGCGTTTCCTTTGATAACCGGAGCGATCATAAGAAACAAAATGCCGGGAAATATTTTCCTGACCATTTTACATATCTCCCCGGCATGATTGAGGCTGATCTTTTCTCCCCTGAGATCGGAAAAATAATCTCTTTTTGAAATAAACCGGAAAAGGGGAATATTGTGAAATAAACCTGTAACCCTTATCACATCATTCATTCGGTAGCGGTACAATCCGCCTCCGGTGGTGATCACAGTTTCATAATCTTTGTCCTTTTTTAACTGATCAATAGTATTAAGACTTCCGTCCTTCAGATCAATGAATTCAAGATAGTGCGAACATACGGCAGGTATGCCGGTTATTTTTCCGAAAGGAAAGGATATAATTCCTTCGGTGGCTATTATACCCTTTGGCTGGATCGGGGTTCCGGGAAATATATTTTTAAGTTCAGCCAGAGAAGGATCTTCAGGGTTATCTGCCCAGCAGCTAATAAGCTGCAAGCGTGGCCAAACCAGTTTAAATACCCCGGGGTTTTCAATATCCAGTCCTCTTAACTCCCCGGCACGTTTACCGGATGGTTCAGGCTTCCTGCTGATGAAAGCGTTAAACTGTCCTGAAGGATCTGAAATGTTTCCCTTATCAATGTCGTCAACAAGTGACATAAAGTGATGCCTTATTTTTTCAACAAGAATAACAATAAAGGAGGGATGCCACACCGAGATCAGTCCCAGATCCCTGTCCCTTAAAAGATAAAATGCAGTAACATAAGCCCAGGACTCATGATCACCACAGTTTCTTACTTCGGCAGGAACAGACATAAGTTTATTCAAAATTTTACCGCGGCCGCATCCCAGGTACTGACTGTCCTGTTCAAATCCCACCGGTATCTCCTGCTCTGCCGGCAATGATTCAAATCCGGGTATTGCAGGTGAAGGGACAACAGAGCCTCGCGTTTGCCTGCCCTCTTCATGTTCTTTATTCAGAGGCTCAGACAGGGATACAGGTTTGATCGCAGGACTGAGTGACCAGTACTGTGTGCAGAGGAACATCTTAGGCCATGCCAAATATATCCCTGCCAGCCAGGGTCGTATGCCCCGGTTAAACTCTTTCTGCAAACTCCGGGTATAGGGAATATATTTGACAGGCGATGTGGTTCCGCTTGTAGGCTCTAGCAGCAGAACAGTTTCATTTGTAAGAACATTTTGTTCATTTTTAAATATTCGCAGAATATATTTTTCATAGTCTTCCCAGGAGGTTAAAGGAAGGTTTACCGGTATTCCCCGGTAAGAATTTGCAATCTCCTTAAGAAAAGCTGTGTGACGGTTCCTGCATAACAATGACCTGAACTTGTTATTCTGTACCTTCCTGTAATTTATAAGACCGGCCAGGAACCTTAAACTCTCTTTCAGGGTTGAGGAAAAAAAAATAATATTTAAAATCAGGTAGTGCAGGCGCCTCATAATATGCCGGGATTGAAAATTACTTTTGCATGCATCTTCATCCTTTCAACAACAGAGGTAAAATTGTCAATTCTGATATCTGTTATGCATCCGAGTTCATCTCCCTTGTAATAAAAGGGGTTTTTTTCAAGAAAGAACCGGATATGCGGGTCTTTAAGCCTTCCCTCGGGGACTTCTGCAAAGGATGTTTTTAACCTGTCCATGCCCTTAGTGCGACGAATGATATTTGTTTGCGGATCATAATCATAGCCAAATTTGTGAATTGCCACAGCATCGAGAACCTCCCGGTAATATTGAGTGAAAGGCCTGTCAAAGACAGGATAATACTCCCTGAAATAGAGCTGCAGAAAACGATATGTACGGTACCCCTTGGTAATCAGGAACCAGTACAAAGGTGTATGCGGATATCTGCGTATAAGGGCATACATGAAAATAATAAATGCACCCGCAAGGGAGTTGGACTTCCTTGTCTGCTCCCTTATAATGGTATCGCCGCTGAAAAGAAATAAACGGTCCCGGCCGGCAGCAATCAGATTTAACAGCTGAATAGTAGAAAAACCCGTAATATCTCCTGACTCATCCTTTATTACAACAACATAATCCTTCTCCTTTAGATCTTCATAAAATATTGCAGGTTTCACATTATCGTAATAATGCTGATAAAGGATCAGCATATTTTTCCTCTCCCCTGCAATTAATTCATCCTGCTTAATTATGCTTGTCTGAATATTCATTTAAGTTCAACTGTTTACAGCCGTAAAATATCAACAAAAGGTATCCCGGCTGTATCATTGTTTTCGTGCAATGCAAAAGAATCATAAGCAAGCTTAAAATAATACAGCCGGCTGGTGTAATTTATCTTAGGCAAATGATTAAGGCTGTTGTTCAGTGGATCCATCTGATGAAGGGTCAGGGTAAGAAAACGGTATCCGGTCCCGGAAAAATCTTTATATATCCTGGAAATGAGCGATCTGAAAATATCAGGACGATTATCCCGGACCAGGGGAAACCCTATGAATGCAAGTCTGACCTGATCTTTTCTTCCCGGTACGGAATACATATTCCTCAGGCCAAGGTAACGATTAAGAAAGAATCTGATTAGCCCGAACCGGAAGGAATAATCTTCAATAACATATTGTTTAACGGATTGAAGGTCATTAACAGAACATACGCCGGCTATTGACCCTCTCTCCAGGGCAATATAGAAATCTTCCGGTTTAAAATTATTGAACGGATAATCTTCCGGGCCGGTTACAGGGAAAAGATCTCTTTTACACCCCTCTTTCTTTAAAAACGCCAGAATATCATCAGTCATATGCCGGTCAGCCCTGACTACCTCAAACGACTCACCTTTTCCGGATGTTATGCGGACTTTACCAAGTGGAATTGCAAAAGTATTCAACCTTCCGCGGTCATATGATTTTGGCATACCGGGTCTGCCGGACGCAAAAATTTTTCGGTTCAGGCTGTCATCATCTACCAGTGTTGCATAATGGAACCCCACATTACGGCTTACAGGGAGCTCTTCAAGAAAGGATATTCCCCTTATAAGGCTTATCCCGTGACGGGCCCCGGGGAGAAACCTCAAATTACTTATATAACCGGCAGTCTCAGGAATCCTGTTCATATAAACCCGCTGCAAATTCCGGCTTCCGACAGCCATAATCATGTCATCCTTCACACCTACAATGGTTTGTTGCGGAACTCCCTGCAATTCTATGGATGAAAAAAACGACGGTTCCCGGGAATAACGTATCTTAAGCATCCCCTTAAGGGGAATACTGCTGATAAGCCGGCGTATTGCCTCATCATCATTATATGTTGCCAGCCTGATCTCCATATTATTTATCATTATGCCCTACAGGGAGGCCCTGACGAAATTCCACATCACTGCGTGCACTGAAATTGGAAAGGAAATAAACCAGGGCCTTTTTTAATGACCCACAATTGGCTTTTAAATCAATACCACGGCCAATGATCGATCTCACTTCATAAAACTTTCTCCGGTATTCATAACAAAGCCGGGTCAGTTCCTCCGCACTCAAATGCCCCGGGTGAAAAACCACATCGCCGAATTTATAATCATCCATAAGCCACCATTTCTCATCAATCAACCTTCCTTCTTCCTTAAAGCGCCTGAACATGGGAGTCCCCGGGAAGGGGACAAGGTGATTAAATGCAGTCATAAATAAATTGTTTTCTTTCGAAAATCTCAGCACCCTCTTAAAATCTTCCTCCCTATCATCCGCGTACCCGAAAAGAAAGGTTCCATAAATCATCAGTCCGTGACGTTTTAACTTCAAAATGGCTTTCCTGTAATCTGCATATTGCAGGTTGATATTTTTTTTCATCTGCTTCAGATTGCTTTCGCTGAAAGATTCAAAACCGATAAGAACACCTATGCATCCGGATTCCTTCAACGCCAGCAACAATTCATCATCATTGCTTATATGAATCCCCACCTGTCCGAACCATTTTATACCGAGAGGTTTTATGGCCCTGCACATTTCAATGGTCCGGTTCCTGTCCATTGCAACATTGTCGTCAACGATAAAGAAGAACTTCTTACCCGAATGCACAATATCGGCTGCAATATCAGCTGCCGGACGAACACGGTATGATCTGTCATAAAATCCGTATATGGAGCAAAATTCACAGTGATAATAACATCCCCTGGAGGCCTCAACAAGCCCTACCGGGAGATATTTTTTCCCGTTGAATATCGAACGGTCGGGCATAACACCCCTGATCTCCGGAAATGACCGGCTGCGGTATTCTGCCTGCAGAGTTCCCTTCTCAAAATCCTGTAAAACCTGTGGCCAGGAGTTTTCTGCCTCACCGGCAACAACCACATCGGCATACCTTTTAACCTCATCTGTTGCCAGTGTCGGATGAAAACCGCCCATCACGACCGTAATTTTTCTTGACCGGTATTCAGTGGCTATGTCATAAGCCCTCTTTGCTGTATAGGTTTCAACAGTAATAGCAGCTATATCAGTCGGTTCGTCAAAAGGGATACTCTCCATCCGGTCGTCATAAAAAGCTTTTTCAATATGAGCGGGAGTTAAAGAGGATAAGACGGCAATAGCCAGGGGCTCCATGCTCCATGTCCTTGCATATTCAGTGTCCGGTTTTTTTCCAACCGCAGGCTGTATGAAGGTTACCTTCACTTTTCAATTTTAGGTTATTCGTAATATATCCTGTTCTTCTCATTCTCAAGTTTCCTGAGATATATCCTGTATGCCAGGTTTCCCATGAATGAAAAAGGGAACCGGTTTCTCAAAGCTGTGGTCCGTTTAACAATTGACGAGATCCTGTAGGTTTTTTTATATGCCTGTCTGAACCCTTCCTCAAGCCGGGACGGTGTCATATTTTTTGGTTTGAAAACAACATGCTGGGTGTCGTAATGCTCCCACCTGGTGTGCAGCAGGCGTTTTTCCGCCGAAAGGCGATTGAAAGCCTCTGTTCCCGGAAACGGAGTATAAATGGCATAACGGGGGACATCAATTCTCAGTTCGTTTACCATATCGACAGTGTCTTCAAAGATTGAAAGAGTATCATCATCCGATCCAAAGATAAAACATCCCATAACAATAATATTCTTTGAATGCAGCTTCTGCACCAGACTTTTATAATGACCGGGCCTGTTAAATCCCTTATGCATGGCTTTCAGGGTGATTGTACTGACGGACTCCAGGCCGATCAGCAAAAAGATACAACCACTTTTTGCCATCAGATCAAGCATCTCATCATCATCGGCAATCTTGCTGGTGCAGAGTCCGCCCCATTTTTTTTTCAACGGGGCCAGGGCAGTAAAAAGTTCCATGGCATAATCCCTGTCTTCGAGCAGGCTGACATCATTAAAAGCAAAACGGCCGGCCCTGATCTTCTTTATCTGATCAATCACTTCTCCAACCGGCCTGGTATTCCACCTCATTCCCGCAGCGGGAACCGAACAGAAATCACAGGTACCCTTGCACCCGCGGGTGGCAAATACTACGTCGGGATTCATATAAGCACTTTTCTTCAGAAAAGAGGTGTCAGGAAGGCTGTAATTTGCCAGGGAAATCTCTTCACCATGGTAATGTCTCTTAAGAGTCCCGTTAACGAAATCCCTGAGAAGTTCAGGCCATTTTTCCTCTCCGTAGCCGCTGACAATGGCATCGGCATGTTTCACAGCCTCGCCCGGAAGGAGGCTGACATGTACACCGCCAAGGATGATCACAGAGCCTTTAGCCCTGAAATGAGCAGCTATCTCGTATGCCCTTGCAGATGTTCCGGTCAGGCAACTTAGGGCAACTATGTCATAATTCTTGTGGAGCGGGATCTTCTGCACACTCTCATCAACTGCAGTCAGATCTGCATTAATATCGTCGGGTACCAGCGCTGCCAGGGTAGTAAGGGTCAGGGGTGCCTCCCTGAATGATATATGGTGATTCCAAGGAAGTCTGATCTTATGGATCCGCCCGTCGGGAAGTGCAAGAAGTATTTTCAGTTTCTCTTTCCCGGAACCTGGATTATTATAAGGCAGTTCGTTCTTCATCTCACTATTGCAAATCTAAATTAAATTAATTACATTTAGTTTTATTTAAGAACCCGAATAACTGTTTATTATCTTAATAAGTTAACCTTTTCAGCCAACATATAGTGTGGATGAAAGATTATGTTAATGTGGAATTTATCCACAATGAATTCTGTACGGTAATTTTTAAAACAGCAGGCTGATTAATATGATGCCATATAAAATGCTACCGGCAAAGCCATAACGCCCGATATGGGTTATCTTTGATATTAACTACCCGGGCAGCTTACATGTTTGGCATAGTTTTTAAGACTATTAAGTTAAAATGGATAAGGAGTTATACCGGATTTTTATAAATTTTGAATTCTAATCCTAAAACCTGATATTATGAAAAAGACATTTTTAAAAATGGTCCCCTTGATGGGAATTTTATTAGTGCTGGCCGGATGCCCCGGTTCCGTCGAAGAAGTTGTGGAGATTACAGAGCCTCTGCCAAATCCTGACATAGCTGTCCTGGTAACAGAAGGCTTTCATGACGGAGAGGCCTATATGCCTATGGGTTACCTTGTTAATAAGGGTTTTGATGTTACGGTGATAGGCCCGGAAGCCGGAAGAGTCAAGGCTTACAACAGTGATTTTGAAATAGTTATTGAATGGGCGGTAAGTGATGTCTCGGTTGACAATTTCGATGCCCTGATACTGCCCGGAGGGAGAGCTCCTGCAGCATTAAGAGAGGATCCTGAAGTAGTGGCTTTTGTCACTGAATTCTTTGAAACAGGCAAACCTGTGGCAGCAATCTGCCACGGTCCCCAGGTACTTGCAACAGCCGGAGTACTTGAAGGAATGACCTGCTCGGGGGTAGGTTCCATCCAGGAGGAGCTTGAAGCTGCCGGGGCGACATATCTTGACGAAGCACTGGTAATAGATGATAACCTTATAACCTCCAGGGTGCCCGGTGACCTGGCACTGTTTAGCAAGGCCATAGAAGATGCTGTAAATGAATCTTTTGACCCTGAAATTCCAAGGGCAATACCACCACAACCGGGAATGTAAACGGAGCAGATTACCGGGGTTAGCATAAATCAGCAAGAATAACTGAGCCGGAAGCCTTTTACAGATTCCGGCTTATTTTTGCAGTGTAAAAAACAAAACTCTCATTAAACATTTTATCCGCTTTGTGGTTCAGGTAATTCTATATTTGCACAAAAAAGTATCTGTTTTTCAGGAGTCGTGCATATACAATCCGTTAAAATTCAGTAAATATTAATGCCCCTAATCCAAAACTTTATGAAGCATATCAAAGGCAGAGAAAGAGTAATCATAGAAAATGTCTATCCTGAATTAGATTGCGGAAAATATCCCATCAGAAGGGTGGCCGGTGAAAAAGTGAAGGTAAGCGCAGATGTATTTGCTGACGGGCATAATGAGATCAGGGCAGTGCTGTTGTACAGGAAGAAAGGGAAAAGAAAATGGATTGAAATCCCGATGAAGCATATTTCAAATGACAGATGGGAAGCTGATTTCAGGGCAGACGAAATGGGGTGGTATGAATATACCATAACAGGCTGGATAGACCACTTTGCAACCTGGCAGAGAGGTTTTAAGCTTAAATATGAAGCGAACCAGGAAATTGACATTGAGCTGCAGATCGGAGCCGGAATGATGAAGGAAGCAGCCAGACTGGCATCTCCGAAACTCAGGAAAAAGATCGATAGCTGGGTCACCTTTATCACTGATGTGGAATATAACCCTGCTGCAGCTGCAGCACTGGTACTGGGTGAAGAGGTAAGTAAAACGATGTATATTAACGCAGAACGGAGGGATGCCACAGTCTATGAAAAAACCCTGCAGGCTGAAGTGGAGAGGAAGAGGGCACTGTTCAGCAGCTGGTATGAAGTATTTCCACGATCAACATCATCTGTTCCGGGAAGGCACGGCACTTTCAAAGATGTTGAAAATGTGATCCCACTGATAGCAAAAATGGGATTTGATATATTATATTTCCCGCCCATTCATCCTATTGGAATATCCTTCAGGAAAGGAAAGGACAATGCCCCCGTGGCAAAAGCCGGGGAACCGGGCTCTCCATGGGCAATAGGCAGTAAAGAAGGCGGGCATAAAGCAATCCATCCCGAACTGGGATCACTGGAGGACTTCAGGAATGTAATCAAAAAGGCTGCCGGATATAATATAGAGATCGCCCTTGACCTCGCATACCAGTGTTCGCAGGATCACCCCTATGTAAAGGAACATCCCGAATGGTTCAGCTGGCGGCCGGATGGCACGGTACAGTACGCGGAAAATCCTCCGAAAAAATACCAGGATGTTCTGCCAATGAATTTTGAGAATGATGACTGGCAAAACATGTGGAAGGAATTAAAAAGCATTGCCGATTACTGGATAGACCAGGGAGTGAATGTTTTCAGGGTGGATAACCCTCATACCAAATCTTTTGGATTCTGGGAATGGATGATACGCGAAATAAAAAAGAAACATCCCCAGGTAATATTCATGGCAGAAGCCTTCACCAGGAATAAAGTGATGGACAGGCTGGGAAAAATCGGTTTCACCCAGTCATATACCTATTTTACCTGGAGAAACAGTCCGCAGGAATTTGTTGACTACCTGAACGAACTCACAAGAACCGAACGAAGAGAGTTTTACAGGCCTAATTTCTGGCCAAATACACCCGATATACTGCCGGTTTCGCTTCAACATAAAAATGAAGCTGCATTTATTGCCCGTCTGGTCATGGCAGCAACCCTTTCGTCAAATTACGGCATATACGGCCCTGTGTTCGAATTTATGCATAATATCCCGCATCCGTTGCGGGAAGAGTATGTCGATAACGAAAAATATGAAATAAACCATTACGACTGGAAAACCATGACACGCATGAGAAAACTGATTGCCCTGGTAAACAGCATACGTAAAGAAAACCCCGCCCTGCAGACAACGTGGAACATATATTTTGCAGAAGTGCAAAACGATCAGCTGCTTTGCTACGGAAAAACAGATGACGAAAAAGAGAACAGGATATTTGTTGTGGTTAACATGGATACAATCAGCACCCAGGGTAGCTGGATAAAGATCCCGTTAAAAGATATGGGTATTCCTGCCGGCCAGGAGTTCTTATTGCATGATCTGCTTACAGGCAACAGGTTTAAGTGGAGCGGGGAGTGGAATTACGTGGAACTCAACCCGCAGGTCTTTCCCGTGCATATCTTTAAAATAGAGCAGTAATCCGGAATAACAAATTACTAACTCTCAATAATTGTTAAATGGAAAAAACTAAAAAAACAGCTGTCCTGGATGATCATTTACACTGGTACAAAGATGCAATAATATATGAACTTCATATCAAAGCCTTTTATGACAGCAATTCCGACGGTATCGGAGATTTTCAGGGTT
This sequence comes from Bacteroidales bacterium, assembly GCA_046483315.1. Lineage (GTDB taxonomy): Bacteria > Bacteroidota > Bacteroidia > Bacteroidales > PUMT01 > PXAP01. The sequence continues at coordinate 58,535 of JAWODJ010000057.1, forward strand.
TGCTTTCGAAGCTTGATTACCTGGAGAATTTAGGAATCACAGCGATATGGCTTTTGCCTTTCTACCCGTCACCGTTAAGGGATGACGGGTATGATATTTCAGATTACTACAGCATAAATCCTTCTTACGGAAATATCCGCTCTTTTAAAAGATTCCTTAAGGAGGCCCACAGGAGGAACATAAGAGTTATAACCGAGCTGGTAATAAACCATACGTCGGACCAGCATCCGTGGTTTCAGCGGGCAAGAAAATCAAAAAAAGGATCGGCATACCGTAATTACTATGTCTGGAGCGATGAACCGGATAAATACAAAGACGCCAGGATAATATTCAAGGATTTTGAAAACTCAAACTGGACATGGGATAATGTTGCCAATCAATACTACTGGCATCGCTTTTATTCACACCAGCCTGATCTTAACTTTGATAACCCTCAGGTACAGAAGGAAATATTTAAGGTACTGGACTTCTGGTTCGATCTTGGAGTGGATGGTTTTCGCCTGGATGCTGTACCCTACCTTTTTGAGAGAGAACAGACAAACTGTGAAAATCTTCCCGAGACACATGTTTTTCTCAAAAAACTAAGAACACATGTTGATTCCAAATATACGGGCAAGCTGCTCCTGGCTGAGGCAAATATGTGGCCGGAAGAGTCTGCGGCCTATTTTGGAGATGGCGATGAATGTCACATGAATTACCATTTTCCGATCATGCCACGCATGTTTATGGCACTGAAAATGGAAGACCGGTACCCCCTGACAGATATTTTTGACCAGACTCCCGAAATCCCCGAAACATGCCAGTGGGCAATGTTTCTAAGAAACCATGACGAACTGACCCTCGAAATGGTAACTGATGAGGAGAGGGATTATATGTACAAAGTTTACACAAAAGATCCAAAAGCAAGGATAAACCTCGGGATCCGCCACAGGCTGGCACCACTTCTTGATAACAACCGCAGAAAGATAGAGCTTATGAAATACCTGCTTTTTTCGTTACCGGGCACTCCTGTGCTTTATTATGGTGATGAAATAGGCATGGGTGATAATTACTACCTTGGTGACCGTGATGGTGTGAGGACCCCTATGCAATGGACGGCCGACCGCAATGCCGGGTTTTCAAGAGCAAATCCTCAAAAGCTATACCTGCCTGTAATAATCGACCCTGAATATCAGTATGAAGCGGTAAATGTGGAGACACAACAAAACAATTCTTCATCGCTTTTGTGGTGGATGAAAAGGGTTATGGGAATGAGAAAACAGTATAAAGCTTTCAGCCGCGGAGATATAAGATTCTTGTCACCGACAAATTCCAAGGTACTGGCTTTTTTAAGAATCTATAACGACGAGACTCTGCTTGTCATGGCAAACCTGTCCAGGTACAGCCAGGCAGTAGAGCTTGACCTGCAGGATTATAAGGAATATACGCCAACCGAGGTTTTTTCCGGTAATAAGTTTCCATCCATAAAAGAGGCTTCATATCTGATTACAATGAGCCCCCACGGGTATTACTGGTTTTTGCTTGAGCCACCGGTTGTTCCTGTTGCCGAAATTGATGACACCCAGGTCTCAAAATTGAAAGTGGCTAAATATGACGATATCTTCAAACCTGCCGGCATCAAAATACTTACAGGCAGGCTGATCAGGAACTACCTCGGAACATGCAGGTGGTTTGGAGGCAAAGCCAGACAAATAAAGGGCCTGGAAATTACCGAGGTAATTAGTTTTTCCTACCAGCAGGAACAATTCTCATGGCTGATAATTGAGGTAACATACAAAGAGGGATTACCCGAGATCTACCAGCTACCTGTAAGCTTTGCCAGTAAAGAATCAGAGTCCGTTCTCAGGGAACAATCGGTCCATGCCATAATAGCCCCTGTAACTGTAAATAACACCAGGGGAATACTATATGATGCAGTATACAGCAGACTGTTCCGTGAAGCATTGTTCGAATATCTCGGGAAAAGAAAAAAGCTCAAAACAAAGCATGGTGAACTGGTATTTTCTGTTAACAAAACTTTTAAAGACGCCCAAAAAGCCGAAGCAGGGGACAGGGAATTTCATGCCAGGGTGCTGAGTGCAGAACAAAGCAATACATCAATCATTTTTAACCGGAAATATTTCTTTAAATTATACAGGAAACTGGACCGTGTAACTAATCCTGATGTGGAATTATTGCGGTTTCTTACCGAAAAAACCAGCTTTAATAATGTACCCCGGTTTATGGGTACCGTTGAACACAGGAATGCAAAGGATTCTCCGATGATTATGGGTATGATGCAGGAGATGGTGGAAAACCAGGGTGATGCGTGGGATTATGTAAGTGACGAGCTGAACCGGTATTTTGAAAGGGTATTGTCTTTTCCTGATTTTAAAAATGTTCCGCAATATGCTAATGACCCCGTGTACCAGGATTCATTAAACGATATGGATGAAAGTATAAGGGAAGTTTTGGGTATCGCCATATTTGAAAGAATAAGCCTGCTGGCTCAGCGAACAGCCGAAATGCACCAGGGGCTGGCATCACACCGCGGCGACCCTGATTTTGAACCGGAAGCTTTTTCTCTGCATTATCAGCGATCTTTGTACTCGTCACTTCAATCCCTTACAAGAAGCGCCTGCCAGTCCCTCGATAAAAGCATTAAAAACCTCCCTGAGACATTACAGGACGAAGCTGCTGACATACTTGAAATGAAAAATGACTTACTGAAACGGATGAAAAGGATCTATTCCAGAAAATTCAACTCTTTAAAAATAAGGAACCATGGTGATTTTCATCTGGGACAGGTGCTTTTTACGGGAAAAGACTTTATCATCATAGATTTTGAAGGAGAACCTGCACGCACATTCAGCGAAAGGAGACTGAAAAGATCGCCCCTGCGGGATGTTGCCGGTATGTTAAGGTCATTTCACTATGCCGCCTACAGCGCATTGTTTAAACATATGGCCATAAAACAGGAAGATGTTGATGTACTTGAACAATGGGCTGAACTGTGGTTTAATCAGGTAAGTGACACATATTTAAGAACCTACATTGAAACTCTCGGTGAAACAAGGCTTATCCCGGAAAATAAGGAAGACCTGAAAACAATGCTGGATATCTTTGTCCTGGAGAAAGCCGTATATGAACTGAACTATGAACTGAATAACAGGCCGGACTGGGTATCGATACCCCTGAAAGGCATAAAAAATATCATGCAATCGAATAATCAATAATAAACGAGGAACCTATGAGCAATACCCGAAAAAAACCTCAGAAAAAAGAACCGGTTGTCTCTTACTCCCTGATGAACGATTTTGACATTCATCTCTTCAGGGAAGGCCGGCATTTTAAACTTTATGAAAAGCTTGGCTCCCATGTAATGGTTTTGAATGGCCTCAAGGGAACATTTTTTGGCATCTGGGCACCCAATGCAAGAAAAGTTTCTGTTATCGGAAATTTCAACGGCTGGAATTCAGGTACACATAAGCTGTTTAACCGTAATGACGGTTCAGGAATATGGGAAGGCTTTATCCCTGATGTCGGACATGGCGAAGTCTATAAATACAATATTGAATCCAGCTACAACAACTACAGTGTCGAAAAAGGAGATCCGTTCGCCTTCATGTGGGAAGAACCACCGCGCACAGCTTCAATCATACGGGATAAAAAATTTTCATGGACTGACGGCGAGTGGTTGAAAACAAGAAAAAAAAATATAAATAAGCCGAAACCATTATCGGTATATGAGATGCACATTGGTTCATGGCGAAGAAACCCGGAAGACGGCAACCGTTACCTTACCTATCATGAACTGGCGGAACAGTTGCCGGATTACCTGAAAGAAATGGGTTTTACACATGTTGAATTTATGCCGGTAATGGAACATCCCTTTTATGGTTCATGGGGATACCAGGTCACCGGATATTTTGCTCCGTCAAGCCGGTATGGTTCGCCACAGGATTTCATGTTCCTGGTAAATGAGCTGCACCGGAAGAGTATAGGAGTCATAATGGACTGGGTGCCATCGCATTTTCCGTCGGACCAGCACGGACTTTCATATTTTGACGGAACGCATTTATATGAACACCAGGATTTGCGGGAGGGTTATCACCCGGACTGGAAGAGCTTTATTTTTAACTATGGAAGGAATGAGGTACGCTGCTTTCTGATAAGCAATGCAATGTTCTGGCTTGATCATTACCATGCCGACGGATTAAGGGTAGATGCCGTGGCTTCCATGTTGTACCGTGATTATTCGAGAAAACAGGATGAGTGGATACCTAACCGGTTCGGGGGCAGGGAAAACCTGGAGGCAATCAGTTTTATCAAACAATTCAATGAAGCCACTCATGAGGAGTTCCCTGATATTCTGACTATCGCAGAAGAGTCGACAGCCTGGCCAATGGTCTCGCAGCCGACTCATGTCGGGGGACTCGGTTTTGATATGAAATGGATGATGGGCTGGATGCATGATACGCTGAATTATTTTTCCAAAGATCCGGTTTACAGGCAATATCATCAGAATGAAATTACCTTCAGCATTATATATGCCTTCAGTGAAAAATATACGCTGCCTCTTTCGCATGATGAAGTGGTGCACGGAAAAGGTTCCATGGCAGGTAAAATGCCGGGCGATCAGTGGCAGAAATTTTCAAACCTGAGATTACTCTACAGCTACATGTTTGCCCATCCGGGAAACAAACTCCTGTTCATGGGCAACGAATTTGCCCAGCAGGACGAATGGAACCATGATAAAAGCCTGGACTGGCATCTGCTGGATTACGGTTTACACCAGGGAATAAGGAAAACCCTTCAAAAACTTAATGAACTCTACAGGAAGGAAAAAGCATTGTATGAATGTCAGTTTGACAAGGAAGGCTTTGAATGGATAGATATCAATGACTCGCTGAATTGTGTGATCAGCTTTGTCCGCCGCGGCACTTCTGATAATGATACGATAGTTGTAGTATGCAATTTCACACCGGTAACAAGATATGATTATCATATCGGCGTGCCCCTGGGGGGAAAATGGATGGAAATTTTTAACAGCGATCAGGGTGAGCTGGGCGGAAGCAATATTCTGAATCCGGAGCAGGTTGAATCACACAAACAGCAAACCCATGGCAGGCCTTTTACATTAGCGCTGACACTGCCGCCGCTGGGGGCAATCTTCCTTAAACATAGCAAATGACTTAAAATCCGACTGCAAAAACAGGAGATAATTACTCCGGGAAAAACCCGATATTAACATTTAAATCGATTATTTTTGCAAAAAAATATTGCATGGATAAAATAGAAACATGGCCCGGAAAACCTTATCCGCTGGGGGCCAGATATGACGGCAAAGGGGTTAATTTCTCACTGTTCGCCGAGAATGCCCGGGAAGTGGAGCTTTGTCTTTTTGACAGGAACGGAAAAGAGATCAACCGCATAAAGGTAACGGAGAGTACCCATAACAGCTGGCATGTATACTTACCCGGAATAAGGCCCGGGCAACAATACGGTTACAGGGTGCACGGCCCGTATGAGCCTGAGAACGGTCACCGTTTCAATCCGAACAAGCTGTTAATCGATCCTTATGCCAAGGCACTTAACGGTACCGGTGAATGGAACGATGCCCTCTTCGGTTACCAGATAGGGCACGGGAAGGATGATCTCTCTTTCAGTGAAAGCGACAGTGCTCCCTATGTGCCCAAATGCATAGTGATTGATGATGTATTTGACTGGGAAGGGGATACACAGCTGAAAATTCCCCTTAACAAAACCATTAAGTATGAACTCCACGTCAGGGGCTTCACAAAACGTTTTCCCGGTATCCCTGAAGAGATAAGGGGTACTTACGCGGGACTGGCGCATCCTGAAACTATAAAACACCTGAAAAACCTGGGAGTAAATGCCGTAGAACTGATGCCGGTACACCAGTTCATTAACGACAGGCACCTGGTTGAGAACGGACTGACAAACTATTGGGGTTACAACAGTATAAGTTTTTTTGCCCCCCACCCTGCTTACTCAGCCTCAGGATGGGAGGACGGACAGCAGGTAAGTGAATTCAAGGACATGGTAAAAGAGCTCCATAACTCCGGTATCGAGGTGATAATAGACGTAGTATACAACCATACCGGTGAAGGCAGTGAAATGGGGCCGACGGTAAGCTTCCGCGGAATAGACAACGCCTCCTATTACAGGCTTACTGAAGAAAACAGGAGGTTCTACATGGACTATACCGGGACAGGGAATACATTGAACAGCGTACACCCTACAATATTGAGACTTATAATGGACAGTCTTCGCTACTGGGTGACCGAGATGCATGTTGACGGTTTCCGTTTTGACCTGGCCTCAGCCCTTGCCCGAGAATTCAGTGATGTGGATAAGTGGGGATCGTTCTTTGATGTGCTGCACCAGGATCCTGTTCTCTCGCAGGTTAAACTTATAGCCGAGCCCTGGGACATTGGTGAAGGCGGTTACCAGGTTGGCAACTTCCCGGCCGGATGGCTTGAATGGAACGGCCGGTACAGGGACTGCATCCGTGATTTCTGGCGTGGTGAAAATGAAATATTACCGGAATTTGCCAACCGCATAACCGGCAGTTCAGATCTATATTACGACGACGGACGCAGGCCGGTGGCAAGCATTAATTTCATCACTGCTCACGACGGATTTACTCTCCGTGACCTGGTATCATACAATGAAAAGCACAACGAAGCAAACAAGGAAAACAACAAAGACGGTGAAGACTATAACCGCTCATGGAACTGCGGGGTGGAGGGTGACACTGACGACCCTGAAGTTTTAAGCCTCCGGAAAAAGCAGGTAAGGAATTTCCTGGCAACACTTTTTCTGTCGCAGGGAAAACCTATGCTTGTTGCCGGTGATGAGATGGGACGCACGCAAAAAGGAAACAATAATGCATATTGCCAGGATAACGAAATATCCTGGCTGGACTGGGACAATAAAGATGATGAGCTTATTGCGTTTGTCAGCGGACTGATACATTTTAAACTGAATCATCCCGTATTCTGCCGGTTAAAATGGTTCAGAAATGAACCGTTAAAAGGCAAAAAAATCAAAGAAATTGAGTGGTTCATGCCCGAAGGCAATATTATGGGCAAGGAGCACTGGAAGAACTCATATGCCAAATCCCTGGGCGTTTTTCTGTCGGGTGAAGGTATCCACAGCCGTGACCCAAAAGGGAACAGGATAGTAGACGACAGTTTTTACCTGATGTTCAATGCCCATGAAGATAATGTGACCTTCAGGCTTCCCGGTAAGGAGTATGGCAATCCATGGAAAAAGGTGATAGATACCCATGAATATTTTGTTTCGGAAGAGGGGAATCAGGAATATGGTGCAGGGGAAGAGATAAATGTGGAAGGCAGATCAGTGGTGCTGATGAAACACATTGAGTAATTGTCAGGAAGGTAACGCAACTCCTTAACCGGGAAACAAAGTCTGCAAAATATGTGTGCATAATTTATAAATCCTTTGATTATGCTTAAAGCCCCGATCGAAAAAAGAGAACTGGGCATGACACCTCTTCCGGATGGTGGCGCCCGCATGCTTTTCTGGTCGCCAATAGCCACTTCAGCAGGAATTGAAGTTACCGGGAAAGGATATCTGCCCCTTGCAGAAAGAGATTATGGATACTGGGAAGGAGTTTTCCCAGGAATAGGTAGCGGGGACAGGTACATGGTGGTAACCGGCAATGATAAAAAATTCCCTGACCCGGTTTCGCTTTCACAACCGGATGGAGTTCATGCACCTTCTGAAGTAATTGATACTGGCTGCTTCAGTCAAACAGATACCGGATGGAAAGGCGTTGATCCTGCCGACCTGGTAATATACGAGCTACATACCGGCACCTTTTCCCCGAAAGGGAATTTTGAAGGAATAAAAGACAAACTGGATTACCTGGCTAACCTTGGAATTAATGCTATTGAGCTTATGCCTGTGGCCGCTTTCCCCGGCTCCCGTAACTGGGGTTATGACGGGGTTTATCCTTTCGCCGTCCATAGCTCATACGGCGGGGCAAAGGGGCTGGCAGATCTTGTTGAGGCCTCTCATAAACAGGACATTGCCGTAATACTCGATGTGGTTTACAACCATCTGGGTCATGAAGGCAATTACCTGCCTGTTGCCGGTCCCTATTTCACTGATAAATACCGGACTCCCTGGGGCAGCGCCATAAATTTTGATGATGCCTGGAGCGACGGTGTGAGGAGGTATTTTATTGAAAACGCGCTGATGTGGCTTCGCGATTTTGGTATTGACGGACTCCGGCTGGATGCTGTTCATGCAATAAAGGATAACAGCACCCGCCATTTCCTGTCCGATCTGTCTGAAAGTGTTGAGAGACTGAACGGTCAAACCGGGAAAAACCATTTCCTGATCGGCGAATGTGACCTGAATGATGTACGGTATATCACCCCTTCCGGGAAAGGTGGTATGGGACTCGATGCCCAGTGGTGCGATGAATTTCACCATGCCCTGCATGCCAGGATAACCGGAGAAAGGAATGGATATTACTCAGATTTTGGCAAGACATCACAAATAGCAGACTCTTTCAACAATGCCTGGGTATATGATGGAAAATACTCAACTCACCGCAAAAAACTTTTCGGTAGCCCGACAACAGGAATGCCGGGCAACAGGTTTGTTGTTTTTACACAAAACCATGACCAGACAGGTAACCGTATGCTGGGTGAAAGACTCAGTTCACTGACAGATTTTGAAACACTCAAGTTAGCGGCGGGTGCCATGTTTGTAAGCCCCTTCATTCCAATGATTTTTATGGGCGAAGAGTACGGTGAGAAGGCACCCTTCCTCTACTTTACCAGCCATAGCGATAAAAACCTGATTGAGTCTGTCAGAGAGGGCAGGAAAAAGGAGTTTGCAGAGTTTATCGTCGATGATGCCCCTCCTGATCCGCAGGCTGATAGTACTTTTAAAAGATCGATGCTTTCGTGGGATTTTGGAACTGACGACAAAAAAGAAAGGCTGCTTAAGTTTTACAAAAAGATGATCACCCTGAAAAGAACCCACCCCGCTCTTAAACCGGGCAAAAGAAAAAATGTAAAGGCATTGGAAGCATGCAACGGTAAAGCGATAATTATATCCCTTGAGAATAATAACAGTCAGGTCACCGCCCTGATGAATTTTTCCGAAGAGAGCATTAAGGAACCCTGCGCCGAAGGTCCGCAACCGGGATACAACGTTCTGCTCTATTCGGCTCACACCAGGTGGGGAGGCCCTGTAAATGAGTTCGCATCGCTGATAGGTAATGACGGTATGATAAATATCGAACCGCGGTCAATTCTTATATTGTCGGATATTTAACAATCCCTGCTGTATCCCCGGTTAATTTAAGGGAACAGGAATAGATAACTGCATTGTAATAGTAACTACATTAAATCAAATTCTTATGTTCAACCCGGTTTCCAGCTACAGAATTCAGTTCAACAAATCATTTACCCTGGATGACCTGGGTAAATATCTTGACTACCTTAACAAGCTTGGTGTTGGCAGCATATATGCCTCGCCGGTCTTCGCTGCCCTGCCGGGCAGCAATCACGGTTATGATGTTACCAGTCCCAACATGATCAATCCCGAACTGGGCACCATAGACGATCTTGCGTCACTTACCCAATCGATCAAAGAGACCGGCATGGGATGGATACAGGATATAGTACCAAACCATATGGCATATCATCCTGAAAACAGGTGGATATGGGATATTCTTGAAAAGGGCGCGGACTCGGAATTTTCTGTTATGATTGATACGGAACCGCAGGTGACCCGGGGAGCCGAAAAAATCATGCTCCCCTTCCTGGGCAGTGATACAGATCAGGCAGTTCACAACCTTGACCTGCAGGTTTGTCTTTACAGGGGCAGCCTTGCGCTTAATTATTTTGACACCACATATCCTGCAAATTTTAATTCGTTCAGAACAGTATTTACTCCATATATGAACGGTGCACCCGATTGCCTGAGACTGATCTGGAACAGGTATGACCTGGCCGGGAGGATGGCAGATAAGGCGTTTCTCAACAAGGAGTGGGAAGTGGTTAAAAGTGAGATAGACGGCTTCTGTAAAACAGATCCGGAAATGCAGGCTTTCACCGGTGAAATTCTGAAAAAGATAAACAATGATCCGGTAAAAATCATGAAGTTTGTCTCAGGACAGCACTATGAACTTTGCCACTGGAAAGAGATTTCCCGGCGGATTAACTACAGACGGTTCTTCACTGTGGGGGGACTGATTTGTATGCGCATGGAAGATGAAAAGGTAATGGAACAGCATCACGCCCTGCTCAGGGAGCTGATTACAGGAGGCCATATTCAGGGACTCAGGGTGGATCATGTGGATGGACTCCGCAATCCATCTGAATATCTTGAAAGACTGCGCTCAATGGCAAACGGCAAATCCTATATAGTGGTTGAGAAGATCCTTGAACACGGGGAAAAGATACCGGAAAACTGGGCTGTTGAAGGCAGCAGCGGCTACGATTTTCTGGGCATGGTGAACAGCCTGCTTTTGAAAGAAAAAGGATACAGGAAACTGCAGAAATTTTACAGGCAGTTTACAGGAGAAACTGACTCTCCGGATAATGTGATATATAAAAACAAAAAACTTATTCTTACATCATACATGCAGGGTGAGCTTGCTAATCTTTCCCTTCGTTTCGAACCGCTACTGGCATCTGCAGAGAAAAGAGGCATAGCAGCCTTCAATGAAAATAAGGGTATCACAAAAGAGTCGGTAAAAGCTGCCATTGGAGAATTTATGCTCTCCTGTCCCTTTTACCGGCTGTACCCGGAAGAGTTCCCCTTTGGCAAAGAAGACAAAGCACTCACCAGGGAGATGTTCAGAACGGCAGCCAAAAGAAATCCGGGTCTGAAAAGTTCTCTCGGACTGATTAGTGATATATTTCTAAAAGACAGGAAAAATGATGAGGAGTATGACAGGCTGCGCAATGAATTTTTCGGGAGACTGATGCAGTTTACCGGGCCTCTGACTGCAAAGGGTGTGGAGGATACTTCAATGTACCGTTACAACTCTTTTATCGCAGGAAACGAGGTTGGCGACAGCCTTCATCGCCGTGGGATGGATCCGGTGATCTTTCATGAAGCTATGGAGGAGAGGCTTCAAAAAAGTCCTCTCTCCATGAACAGCACCTCAACACACGATACCAAGCGCGGGGAGGATGTACGTGCAAGGCTGAATGTGATTGGCGATATGGCAGACGAGTGGATCAGGCTTGTCAGGGAGTGGAAAAAGGTAAATGCAGGGCTAAAAAAGAAGATAGTAAGAAAATCTTCCGGTACCCCGGATACCGGCAAGGCAGAGGTCGTAAGGTCTGGCCTGGGAAAAGTGGAGATGGTCAGAGAGGTGACGGGCAGAAAAGCTGTTCCGGGAGCTGCAGATGAGGATGAAAGCACGCTTACTGCTCCTTCTGCAAATGAGGAGTACTTTATCTATCAGACTATTGCCGGAACATTTCCCTTCAACGCAAAGGCTGATATAAAATATATTGCCCGTATCAGGGAATTTCTTGTAAAGGCTCTGCGTGAGGCAAAACAAAACAGCAACTGGGAGGAGCCGGATGAAGAGTATGAAAAGGCCGTTTGTGATTTTGCAGAATCCCTGCTCAGTCCCCGGCACAACTTCCTCGAATCATTCCTTACCTTCTTCGGGAAACTTAAATGGAGGGGAATAGTGAATTCGCTTTCCCAACTTGTTATAAAATGTTGCGCACCGGGTATGCCCGATATATACAGGGGAACAGAGCTATGGGATCTCAGCCTGGTGGATCCCGATAATCGCCGTGCGGTGGACTTTCCCGGACTGCAGGAAAGCCTGGAAAAAATTACCAGACTCCGGAACATGAACCCGTTGGAAACAATTCGTGATCTATACAACAATGCACCCGATGGCAGGATCAAGCAGCTGCTTACCAGCATTCTGCTGCATGAAAGAAGATCCTGCCCTGAGCTGTTCCTGCATGGTAATTACATTCCACTTGAGACCACAGGGAAATACGGAGATAATATCATGGGTTTTGCCAGGAAGCATAAAGATCAATGGTTAATCTGCATATTACCTTTGCATTCCGCCAGCCTTTCCTCCGAAAGGAAAGGTGAACATTTTCTTTCAATCAAATGGAGAAACACCGGTATTGCCCTGCCTGAAGGCGCACCATACCGATGGGAGAACATAATTACCGGACAAAAAGTGGTGGCAGGTGACAATATTCCTGCAAGTGAACTTTTCAGTGATCTTCCGGTTGCGGTTTTAAAGGCACGTACCGAACTCTCCCGTAGGAAAGCGGGTATACTTCTTCATATTTCTTCGCTGGCAGGGGAATACGGGACAGGGGACTTTGGTGAAGAAGCTTACCGGTTCGTGGATTTCTTAACCCTGACATCGCAAACATACTGGCAGACACTGCCCCTGTCGCCGGTTACAAAATCACAGGCATGGTCTCCCTACTCTTCCCCTTCGGCTTTCGCCGGAAACATACTTTTTGTAAGTCCCCGGCAGCTTTATGCCGAAGGCCTGGTAAACAAATCCGACCTTGACTATCCCAGGTTCAGAAACAGTAACAGGGTTAATCATGATAAGGCAGGCCGGTTCAGGGATACGCTGCTGAAGAAGGCATGGGACAGGCTGAGAAAAAATACGGGACACTATCTTTACAGGCATTATGAGAAGTTTTGCGAAAGGGAATCCTACTGGCTGGACGACTATACCCTGTTCCTGGCTTTTAAAGAGGAGTACGGCAACAGAAACTGGAGCAGATGGCCATCAAAAGTGAAAAACCGTGAAGAGAAAACCCTGAAAACCGCAAAATATGAATTTGCAGACAGGATAACCCTGGAAAAATTCAGGCAATTCATTTTTGACAGGCAGTGGAAGCAGCTGAAAAAATATGCCAACAGCAAGGGAATTCAAATCTTTGGCGACGTCCCTTATTATGTAAACCATGACAGTGCAGATGTATGGGCTCACCGGCAACTGTTCAACATCAATGAAAAAGGCAAAATGAAAACAGTGGCCGGCGTTCCGCCGGACTATTTTGACAGTAACGGACAGCTCTGGAACATGCCGGTTTATGACTGGGACAGGCTCAGAGACAGCGGATATGAATGGTGGATCAGCAGACTGTCAAGGAACCTGGAGCTCTTTGACCTCTTGAGGCTTGACCACTTCAGGGCTTTTTCTGCTTTCTGGGAAGTTCCCGGCGGTGAGAAAACCGCTGTTAAAGGGCAGTGGAGCCGTGGGCCGGGATCAGAATTTTTCACCGCCCTGCAGGAGAGGTTCCCGTCCATGCCTTTTGTAGCAGAAGATCTTGGCGACATTGACAAAGATGTCTATAACCTGAGAGATGAATTCGGTCTGCCGGGTATGCAGGTGCTGCAGTTCAGCTTTGACCGGGATATGGCGGCCAATATCCATACCCCCCATAACCATAACATCAACTCACTGGTATATACAGGAACACACGACAACAATACCCTGCGGGGGTGGTATGAAAAAGAGCTGGACAATGAAGGCAGGAAAAGATTACAGGAGTATGCCGGGAAAAAGATAAGGCCTTCTGAGTCCCACCTTGAGCCTGTAAGAATGGCTTTCGCCTCACCGGCAAAAATTGCAATAATACCCATGCAGGATTATATGGGACTTGGACGGGAGGCCAGGATGAACACCCCCTCCACCTCTCGTGGCAACTGGGTCTGGAAATTAAAAACTCCAGGATTTGACCGGGAAATTTCCAAAAGAATTAATAAACTGACAAGTCTGTACAACAGGCAGTAAAGTCTTACATCACCTGCATATAAATCATCAACAGGAAATAAAAAGTTAATTTAACCCGGTCAGTAGTCCGCCGAAATACCTCCAGAAACCACGGTGGAAATCTTCTCCCAGCGGGCCCGGATAAAGATCAATAAACGAGTTTTCAGCTTTCCCACCCGGACTGAATGTGATTTTGCCATCCTCCATAAAAAGCGTGCTTACCTCAGGGTGAAACTGAATACCTATTACATTGGGATACCTGGTATGCTCAATGGCCTCAACTACTTTTCCGTCCATGCTCCGTGCGGTTACCCTGAAGCCCCTGCCGATAATATCAAGAGCCTGATGGTGCGAACTCAGAACATAAGGAGGATTCTCACTGCCTCCGGACAGAGCATCCATATGGCTGTCCGGTTCAATCAATATTCTGTGAAATGAACGTGCTGATACATCGGGATCGGTGCGGTATGCAGAATAATAATTCCTGTGCTGCTGATCCTGTTCCATGGCAAGCACCTGCTCGACAGTTGTCTTCCCGTATATCTCAAACGGGATATCCTGGATCATTGTTCCACCTGTGGCAACATTCATGGTCTGCATCCCCAGGCAAATACCCAATACCGGCAAACCCGGATTTTCCTCCATAAGGGGGACAGGATCATCATCCCGGTACCCTCCAAGCAACTGATAAAGGAAAGAGAGCTCAAGAAAATGCCTGTAAGGATCCGTTACGGATGTGAGAAGACTCATCTCCCTGCCATATGCCGCAGGAGGAATATCCGGTCCGCCAAAAAATATAATCCCCCTGGCCATACTGAATATTGCGCGGAACACTGCTGAATTTGAATTACCGGAAAAACTGAACTTATCATTAAAGGGAATATCAAGGCCCATAAGCTTTACATTGTTCAGACCCGCCTCTTTTATATAATCAGAGGTTTGACTGTAATCATATGATCCATGCATGCTGTAAACACCCATTACTTCAATTTCCGGGTCTATTGGGAGTATCCCTTCCGAGGTAAGGAAAAGCCATGTTTTTATATTGGCCATGGTGGGATTCATTATTATTACATATTTTTCATCGGCAGGAAATCTTTGTTCCGGCGGACTGGTTTCAGCCCTGGTGGTTACAAGAAAGAAAATTATTATACAGTGGATCAATACCATTACGTTACGTCTCATACCGGATAATTTTTATTACACCTCGGATTAACCGCAATATAAAACATATATACTGTAAAAAAAAGCCAAAATTTTGACCTGCAGGATGAGCCGCATCGCTTTAGAATAAGACTGGATTAAAAATCTAAATGAAGTCTTACAGGCACCCGGCAGGTAAATCTGATAGCTCCGGAAAAATGCAAAGCCTAAATAGAGTCCGTCTATAAAGTAAGTGTCTGAATCATATTGTTCGGATGCAAGGCTTGCGAAGTCAAAAAAAGCGGAGTTTACATGGGGTAAATGAGCATTTTTTTGACGAGCGTAACACAGCAGGCGGACATTATGTACAGACACTAATTAACTGGTTTTCAGACATCATTATTAATGTCACAAAAATAAAGTGCTGTTATCATTTAGGGTAATATGATGCACGCATCATTGGAGACTATTTGATATTTTCTATTTGACCCTGGAAAGTCTTACTGTTCTTTTAGGCAAGATTGATAGTAAATGGGACTTCCTTATTGAGTGCAAATGCAAGT
>JAWODJ010000128.1:0-7529 GCA_046483315.1 Bacteroidales bacterium
TTTGAAGACCATCCCGAATTGATGGAAATGTATCATTTAAAAACATCACCCTTATTAATTGTTGATGATGAAGTGGTTTCAGCAGGTTTGCCCGGAGAAAAGAAAATCATGGAATTAAAATCATTAATAAAAACGGACATTAGTGAAAAGCGACCACCCAAAAGAGAAAAATTCCAAAGAGTCCCTCAACCTGTTAAAGGTGAATCCGGTTTGGTGATAGTAGACACAACCTGGGGAAAAATTCAACCGATTAAAATTGCAGAAAATGTTCGTACGGTAGATGAATTTGAAGTACACAATTTCCAGGAAAACAGGCTTCCGATAATAGATTCCCGCACACCAGATTTTTATAAAATTTCCACTATCCCCGGTGCCAAAAATATTCCTCACAATGAAATAAAAGACAGGATGGATGAGCTGGATAGCAACCAACCGGCTATCTTTTTTTGTAACGGACCGCAATGCCCGCAATCGCCTACTGCTATCCGCAACTTATTGTCAGCCGGTTATCCACCTGAGAAGATATTGTATTATCGAGGGGGAATGCACGATTGGATAACACTTGGCTTGCCGGTTGTCGAAGGCAGATAACAAATATAAATATATACATATGCAAAAGAACATCATTTTATTTCTACCAGTCCTGCTTGTTATAACACAATTATCAGCAATCGCTCAAAGCGATACAACCACATACCACCTTACCTTAAGACAGGAAAAGGTCAATAAAGCAGGAGAAGAAGTTACAGGTATGACAATAAACGGTGAAATACCGGGACCAACATTGCGATTTACCGAGGGAGACTATGCCGTACTTTATGTAAAAAACGAGATGGATGAAGAAACCTCGATCCACTGGCATGGGATTTTACTGCCCAACTTTTTCGACGGGGTTCCTTATTTAAACACGCCCCCAATCATGCCGGGGGAAACTCAAAAGTATGAGTTCGAGCTGAAGCAGTCGGGCACTTACTGGTATCACTCTCACACTATGTTACAGGAACAGAGAGGCGTGTATGGGGCAATGGTTATAGATCCCCCAGAGCAAACCATGAACTATGACAAGGAATTGGTCATGGTGTTATCCGACTGGACCAATGAAAAGCCTATGAATGTTTTACGAAATTTGAAACGGGGCAATGAATGGTACAACATGAAGAAGGGAACTTCCACTCCTCTTAATAAAGTAATTTCCAGGGGTGCTTTAGGTGCCCAGCTAAATTTCTGGAAACAACGAATGGAGGGTGCCGATATAGCAGATGTCTATTATCCTGCTTTCCTGGTAAATGGAGCACAGGAACAGGAATATCCTGGCTTTAAACCGGGAGAAAAGGTAAGAGTGCGTATTATAAACGGCTCTGCATCCTCTTCATACTGGATGACCTTTGGCGGGGGGAACCCTACGCTGGTAGGGGCAGATGGATTAAATGTGGTACCTGTTGAACAAAACAAGACATTTATTGGTGTAGCGGAAACGTACGATTTCATTGTTACCATACCAGAGAATGGAAAAATAGAATTTAGAGCCACAGCCCAGGATGGATCAGGCTATTCTTCCGCTTTTTTAGGACAGGGTGAGACGCTGAAGGCACCGGGAGTTCAAAAGCCTGATAAAATTGAGATGATGCAAAAAATGGCCCGGATGAACATGCGCATGGGTGCTCCCTCCACGAAATTTAAGCCGGGGAAAGAGGAGCCTTACCAGATGATGAAAAACTGGGGTATGGAAATGGACGAGGATATGGACATGGAGGAAGACGAAAATATGGAAATGGGTGAAGATGATGAAATGGAGAGGGGTGAAGACGAAGAAATGGACATGGAAGAAGACGAGGGTATGAACCACATGGATATGTTTGCAGAGTATAATTACGACTATCTGCAATCTCCCGAAAAAACAACCTATAAGGACGATGCTCCGGTCAATGAAGTTGTACTTAACCTGACCGGCAACATGAACCGCTATACCTGGAGCATGAATGGGGTGCCACTGGATGAAACCGATAAGATAAAAATTGAAGAAGGTGAAATAACCCGGATCACGCTTAACAACCTCACCATGATGCACCATCCCATGCACCTGCACGGCCATTTTTTCAGGGTCATCAACGAGCACGGGGAATACTCCCCTTTGAAACATACTGTCAATGTCCCGCCAATGGAAAAAATTACCATTGAATTTTATGGTAACGAGTATGGCGATTGGTTTTTCCATTGCCACATACTCTATCATATGATGGGAGGCATGGCAAGAATATTCAGCTACGATACACCACGCGATTCGAGACTTGAAGGACATCCTGTATCAGAGTTAAAACACGAAACCAACCAGTACTATTCATGGGGTATGATAGATATTGCCTCTCACAAAACGGAATTAAATCTTGTATCTTCCAATATCAGAAACCAGTTTAATTTAAACGCAGAGTATGGCTGGAACCAAATTAGTGAAGCTGAGTTCACTTATGAACGGTATTTGTATGATTACTTCAGTGTTTTTGCAGGAGTGAACGCTGAAAATGAAGAAGAGGAATTAAATTTTAGTGAGATTACCCCGACTGCAATTGCCGGATTTAGATTTTTTACCCCGTATATGTTCCATCTGGATGTGCGTCTGGATAATGAATTACGGCCCCGGATAGGCATTGAACGCGAACTTATGATATTTCCACGAACTGTTTTATTCGGCGAAGCTGAATACCGAGCGGATTTTGGCTGGGTAAATGACCTTACGAATGAAGCAACCGGTGAAACCGTAAATTTCAAAGATGAACTCGTCTGGTCGGCAGGACTGGAATATTTTCTGGGGAGAAACTTTTCTCTGAAGGCCAGCTATGATAATCGATTTGGAGTTGGAGGAGGATTGTCAGTGAGATTTTAATAAAATCCGTATAAAAACTACATAAATAATGTCTAATGGAAAATTAAAAAAGAATTTTGTTGTTGGACAAAACAGAAAATTTTATACTACATTTACAATAACATACAATATGGTCAGCCGTTGAGAATTTACATTGTGTTCTGAAACTACTAGCATACATTCGAAATATGAATGCTTATAATTCAAAAACTTAACATAACAAACTGTATGATACAAAAAACGTTAGTGACCTTTATCCTGTTATGTTTTACATTATCCGGGTTAACACAGGAATCAAAGCAAGGTTTCAATATGTCTGTAAAATCAGGAGTTACTTTTTCAAATATGTATGGTTCTGATGTTGTAAGCGAAACATTTTTAAATGGAGACAATCCGGAGAATTTCTATGCCAACCACCCTGCAAGTGACGTATTTAAAACGGGATTAAACGGAGGGTTAATGATAGATTACAGGTTTAACGAGCACATTTCTTTAGGCCTTGGTGCATCATACATTCAGAAAGGTGCAAAAATTAACGTCGGTGAGAAGTGGAACCACGAATTACAGCAATATGAGGAGGTTAAAGGAAACATATACTGGAATCAGGATTTCTGGATGTTTGAAATGCCCTTGAATATTTACATTCCTTTGAAGCAAAACGAACTATATTTCAAAGCTGGATTATTCGCAGGAGTGTTAATAAAATCAGAAGAAGAAGGTGACATAAGCATCGCTAACGAGGAATATGAGTATGTGAATGACAGGCATGCCAATCAAAGAGAACCCGGATATTTTATAGGCGGCGGTTATGTTCATTCACTACCGGGGAACAAGGGAAGCCTTTTTGCAGAGATATCCTGGTCAAGAAGTATAATAAACTCAATTGGAAGTGGTATGATACCAAATCCACAATATTACTTTAACCAAACTATCAGCTTAAATGTGGGGTATCGAATTTCACTATAAATATGTCTGAAAACAAATATAGCTATAGGCAGGGATGTGTCCAATACGGATGAATCTATTCTTTGCTAAATTATAACCATCAGACAAATCTCTGCCAGAATTTATGATCATTCCTTCAAGAGCATACAGACAAAGAATTAACAATTTCTTCCTGTGATGTTACACAGGAATCATTGTTAATTTACGATATCTGCAGTTGGACAAAAAAAAGGTAGCCAGGTTACCCCGACCACCTTTAACAGGAATATTAATTTTGATTTAATCTTTAAAAAAAATCAAGTCAAATCAAAACGATCCAGATTCATGACTTTATTCCATGCTGCCACAAAATCCTTAACGAATTTTTCCTCTCCGTCATCGCTTCCGTAAACTTCCGCAAGAGCTCTCAGCTCTGAGTTTGAGCCAAATATCAAATCTACCCTTGTTCCTTCCCATTTTTGTTTACCAGAGTCCAGTTCAAATCCCTGGAATGTTTCTCTTGATTCGGAAGTGGGTCTCCATTCTATATTCATATCAAGCAGATTAACAAAGAAATCATTTGTAAGGACTTCCGGGCGATTTGTGAAAACACCATAATCAGAGTTATCAAAATTAGTGTTTAGCACACGCATGCCGCCAACGAGGACAGTCATTTCTGGAGGAGTTAATGTTAGCAGTTGTGCTTTATCAACCAGCATTTCTTCTGTGCAATTGCTGTATTGTTTTTTATGATAGTTGCGAAAACCATCTGCTTCCGGCTCCAGTACTTTGAACGATTCTACATCTGTCTGGTCCTGCGATGCATCCATACGTCCCGGTGTGAAAGGAATGTTTATATCATACCCGGCATCTTGTGCAGCCTTTTCAACACCTGTATTTCCAGCCAAGACAATAAGGTCAGCAAGAGAGACTTTTTTGTCACCGGATTGTGAATCATTGAATTCCTTTCGTATGCTTTCTAATTTGTCCAGTACTTTAGTAAGCTGCGCAGGATTATTAGCTTCCCATTCTTTTTGCGGAGAAAGACGTATACGCGCGCCATTTGCACCGCCTCGTTTATCGGATCCGCGAAAGGTTGAAGCAGAAGCCCATGCTGTAAAAACTAACTGTGAAACCTTTAGCCCGGATTCTAGCACTTTGTTTTTTAATGCAGCAATATCATTTTCATCAATCAGTGTATGATCTACATCCGGGATGGGATCCTGCCATAACAAGTCTTCCTCAGGTACTTCCGGTCCGAGGTAGCGTGATTTCGGTCCCATATCCCTATGAACAAGTTTAAACCATGCCCTGGCAAAGGCGTCGGCGAATTCTTCGGGGTTTTCATAGAAGTGTTTTGATATTTTTCCGTATTCCGGGTCCACTTTCAGCGCTAAATCTGTTGTGAGCATCATAGGTGGGTTTTTCTTCCCCTGGATATGTGCATCCGGTACTAATTCATGAGCAGATTTATCTTTTGGCTGCCATTGATACTTACCTCCCGGACTTTTAGTTAATTCCCATTCATATTCAAAAAGGTTTTCAAAGAAATTCATATCCCACTTTGTTGGGTCTTTGGTCCATGCGCCTTCAAGACCACTGGTAATCGTGTCAGCTCCTTTTCCGGTGCCATAGCTGTTTTTCCATCCCAGATTCTGCTGTTCGAGAGGAGCATTCTCCGGATCAGGCCCTAAGTGTGATTCAGGCGCAGCGCCATGGACTTTACCAAAAGTGTGTCCGCCGGCTATCAGTGCTACAGTTTCATAATCATTCATAGCCATACGCTTAAATGATTGGCGAATGAAATGTGCAGATTTTGCCGGGTCAGGTTCACCGTTAGGTCCTTCCGGGTTAACATAGATCAGTCCCATATGGTCTGCAGCAAGACGTCCTTCAAGATTACCCTGCTGGTCATGGCGTTCATCAGCCAACCATTCGTGTTCCGGGCCCCAGTTAATATCTTCTTCCGGTTGCCACACATCTTCACGGCCCCCTCCGAAACCGAAGGTTTTCAGGCCCATGGATTCCAGTGCAACATTACCGGCCAGGATTATCAAGTCGGCCCAGGAAAGTTTTTTGCCATATTTTTGCTTAACTGGCCACAGCAGTCGCCTTGCTTTGTCTAGACTTACATTGTCGGGCCAGCTATTTACCGGGAAAAAACGTTGATTGCCGGTGCTTCCGCCTCCTCGGCCATCGGCTATACGGTAAGTACCCGCGCTATGCCATGCCATCCGGATGAAGAGACCGCCATAGTGCCCCCAGTCTGCAGGCCACCAATCTTTAGAGTCGGTCATAACATTATGAAGGTCCTTCTTAACAGCTTTCAAATCCAAACTCTTGAATGCTTCAGCATAATTAAAATCTTCATCCATTGGATTGGATAGCGAAGAATGCTGACGTAAAATGTTTAATGGGATTTGATTTGGCCCTGAATTCTGGTTTTGTGTTTCACTTCCAGGATTGTCACTGCCAGTTGCTCCGGTAACCGGACATTTGCTTATTTTGTTGGGTTCTTTTTTCATAAAATTACTTATTTAAAGGTTATTTTATATTCTTGTAATTTCAATTAATTGAACTTTCCGTTTATCTGAACCACAATTTCCTCAATTGTGAAACCAGTTATGTTTTTTCTCTTGAAATATTTTTTTAGAAGTGCATCCAGTTCTTCATCATAATAGTCCTGAATTGCTTCTGACTCCTTATCGTATAGATGGTGATGTCTTTCCGGATTGGCATCATATCTCATTACATCATTTTCGGTTTTGACCTTCTTTATCAGATCATTTTCAACCAATTTATTCAGAACCTTGTAGACTGTCCCTATAGCGATATGTGGGTAAACATTCCTGGTATAGTCAATGATATTTTCTGCAGTAGGGTGATTGTCAAGGGCATAAATGGCTTCAAGGACGAACATTCTTTGAGGTGTAACTTTTAAGCCCTTCCCTGTTAACTTATTTTTGATTATTTCATTATCCATCTTGTAAAATTTCTGCTTTTAGAGAATAATTCTCCTTTAAGAACTAATAAATATACAAGAAATCTATTTCAATGTCAAATTCTGAGTCCAAATGGTTGAAATCTTCCTTCAAATCGTATTTACAACTACTGTAAATAACAATCACTATCTTTCCAGATTAACGCCTTTTGAGATAGATCAATGGCAACGCTTTGCTGACATTTCATCACTAAAATCTATCTTCCTCCCGGAGGACAATGCTGTTTTAAGAAGTTGGTATATAATGTTGACAAATGTTTAGATGTCCCTTCCCCTTCTCTGAAACTATGAGATCTGTTTGGATAAGGCATAAACTGAATTTGCTTGTTATGTTTTATTAATTCATTTAAAAGCAATTCTGCATTTTGATAGTGTACATTGTCGTCACCTGTTCCATGAATATAAAGCAGATTCCCTTCTAAATTTTTGGCATAAGTAATGGGGGAACCTTTAATAAAATCTTCCCTAGGTTTTCTTTTATATATTCAAACTGAAGATCTCCAACGACAAGGATGTTAATATCGCTTTTTTCGGTATAAAAATCAAAAGAAGGAATTACTTTTTTAGGCCGGCGGCCGGATCCTGCGCAATGGGCGCGTGCTGCCAGCCGGTATCGCCGCCGACGCAGCCGGATGCCTCGAGCGCGCCCAGGAAGCGTTGGTCGGTGAACGGGTTGGCGCCGCGGTTGAGCGCGTTCCAGGCGTCCTGGCCGATGGCGCCGATCGGCGCCAGGTTCGGCTCAGG
>JAWODJ010000019.1:0-5009 GCA_046483315.1 Bacteroidales bacterium
TTCAAAACATATTAAGGGAGGTGGTGGCGGCCAGCCTTTTATGGCCGTGGCAGGAGGCAGCAATCCGGACGGAATACCACAGGCTCTTAAAACAATAAGGGATTCCGTTCAGGAATCATTATCTAAAGTTTCCTAGTTTCTAAGCTATTGTATATCAATTTATTGGCATTTTGTTCTTATTCTAATATTCCATCTTAACATCTATTATACAGCACATTACAACGTCATTGGTATGTCATACAGCCTGCTTTTTCTTAAATAGCGGTGAAAATAGCCTCATTACCTCCTCCGCCTTCTCATTATCCCTGATGATCTCTTCGAACAGTTCCATACAATCAACCTTAAGTATTTCACCGATACCGTTTACTATTTCCCAAAATATCTCCAGTAAAAACCGGGTGATATTTTCTTCCTCTGCCTGCGAGCTCAATAGGTCAAAGATACTGCCAAGGCTGTTCCCGTAGTGCATCTGTTTATATAGCAGAAGCATCATATACTGCATCATGGCCAAGGTAGTGGTACCGATCTGGGAGTCGAAGTTATTACACTGGCATTTACCGAGCTGCAAGTGTTGTTTTCCGTCCTTGAAAAATACCTCACAACTCCATCTGATGTGATAAATCTCCATCAGCTTATTGAACCCTAACACCAGATCATTGGTTATAAAAGCCCTCCACTTACTCCCTGATCCCAGTTTTACAAAGAACAGATTTACCCTGCG
The DNA here is from genome assembly GCA_046483315.1 of Bacteroidales bacterium. Lineage (GTDB taxonomy): Bacteria > Bacteroidota > Bacteroidia > Bacteroidales > PUMT01 > PXAP01. The sequence continues at coordinate 722 of JAWODJ010000019.1, forward strand.
GTTATCATACAAGACAGGAACCTTAATGTACCTGGCATTATACTTGCGATTTCGTTTTACCTGATCCCGGTACCGTTTTCTTAATGCAGTTGCATTCATTTCTTTTCCACACAAACAATCCCGATATAAGCTCTTTCCCATCTTGACCATTGCAATAAGCTTAATGCCTTTCGTGCGGAACGACTCAATGCGGGTAAGGATCTCTTTAGAGAAGAACCAACTGTCGAACAGAACATAATCAAATTCAAAGCCTCTTTTAACTGCCCTTGACAACATATTGAGTACACTCTGGGTTTTGCTCATGTCTGCCTCCGATCTGCGCTGGTACCCGGGGCTGGTCTTATCCCTGTTTTTCCTATACTGCTTTCTCCGCTGAGAAGGGGTTAGTCCGTACAGTGGTGCTTTCTTCTCCTTTTTCCTGACTACCTCTTCTTTTTCTTCCAGAACAACCTGGGCCAACTTCATGCTCTTACGAAGGGCTGACTGCTTCTTTTTCGAACGGGATACCCGCTTCACCTGCTTCTCATATTCTAATTCGGCACCCTTCTTTGATGTTGCATTCATTTCATCTTTCATAGAGCTCAGCACGACCCTTTTCTCCAGGTGCTGCGCTCTGTGCTCCCGGTAAACAGCTTCAGCCTGTCTGGCCTTCCTGCGGACACGATTGCGCTTGTCGCGTGCCTTGTCAAGCTCACCACCCCGCTCGCGGTGAAGGGAAAAATCAACAGGAATAAAGTTGGAACCATCCCAATACCCACATACAAGTAGCTTGTATCCGAATAAATATCGGCCGGTAACATGATCATGCATTTTACTTACCGCCTCTATTTTCTTCCCACTCTTCTCTATCGGACTGTCATCAAATATCAAAGCCCTGGTCTTATCGCTATGTGCAGCTATCCTGCCCGACAGACTTAAATATCGTTTAGCAAACAGATACAGCAATGAACGCCAGTTGATATGCTCATTTCCCAGCAAATCATAATATGGGTTCTTACTCCCATCCCTTTCCAGTTGCCTCCCTTGCTGCCTGGAAAAATAACTATGGATGTTCCTGCTGCGGTAAAACAACATTATCAATAAGGTACTCATAATCATCGTAACCTTTATGCCGCTTTGCTTGACAAATTCAAACCGTCCAAATATGCGCTGTATGTCAAAGAACCTTAACGTGTCTTCCAGGCAAAGACCTGTTTTATTGTCACTGTCTATAAATTTTTGAAATTCACCCAGATTATCTGTAACTTTATTGTGTTGCATGTCGTTATTTGTTTGTAACTAATTCAAATATAGCCTTTTAGGCTAAGACATGCAACTTTTTTTGTTTTTTATTTACTTCATTATCAATAATTTATCAACTAGGAAACTTTAGTTATTTATCCTGTTAATCTCAGGCATTTTATGTACGGGATCGATCTTTATTTCTGTATAATCACCCCCGGGCAGCTCAATCCATTTCTGCCCTTCAAAGCCATCCACCCATTTTTCAAAGAAGATTGAATCTCCCTTCATTCCGGCAATGATCAACGGCGAAACCAGTTCACCCTTGTTTTTGACCAGCAGCTTCCTGTTCTCCACGCGGACCATTTTATAGTCCAAACGAGCCGTCGTTCCGATCAAATCATCAAAAAACCATGTTAAATCTTTGCCTGTAAAGGTTTCAAACCCGGCACGCAAATCATCCGGTCCGGGATGCCTGAAAATCCAGTTACGGTAATATTCGCGCATGGCAGCATCAAAAAGCGAATCCCCGAGGTAAGCACGCAGATAGTTAAAGGCAATAGCGGCCTTATTATAAAGCATAATACCATAATTTATATCGCTGTATTCTGTTGCCGGAAGGTTAAGCGGCTGCTCGAGGTTACTGCGGGCCTGTACAAGCCATTCAAGTTCCTGCATCCGCTCCAGGGGCAAGTGGTCAATATTTAAAAAGCGGGCCAGTTGCCAGTCTTTAAAATACACCTGCCACAGCTTTTTCAGGGGGTACTTTTCATTCATATACCGCGCTGTATAAGCGCTCGTTATACCCTCGTCCATAAACGGATACTTACGCTCATTTGATGCCAGTGCCCCGTAAAACCAGTTATGGAAAATTTCGTGGGACAACACTTCGTCAAGCGAGTAAGCATCTTCAGCAATACCAATTACCGTTATTCCCGGGTATTCCATTCCGTAACCAGCACTCAGGGCACTCTGAACTGCCGTGAAACTCTCATAGGGGTAATCACCTGTTTTTTTTGAAGCCCATAAAATTGCATCATTCACATAATCCAGGGCATCCTTCCAGAGATTTGACTGCCTGTTGGTAAACATCACCCGGGTAGTTACCTCCCTGCCGGAGCCGGGAAGTATTATTTTTCCTGTCATTACATTAAACCGTTTATCAGCAAACCAGGCAAAATCATGCACATCACGCGCAATATAGTTAAGTGTTTTTACCTGTTTTGATGACGCCGGGAAGGGTACTGTTTTAAGGTACGAAGAATCCATCCATGAGGTATCGGCAGCAAGTTTTTCAAGCATTTCAATCTCCTCCGGGTTTTGCAGGTTCCCGCTTGCGCCTACAATATAATTATCGGGCAATGTAATACTAACATCAAAAGATCCGAATTCAGAATAAAATTCACCCTGGTCAAGATAAGACATCGGGTGCCATCCGTCCTGGTCATAAACTGCCGGTTTGGGATACCACTGTGAGATCTGGTATGATTCCCCTATATGGCCTAATCTGGATGTTACGCCTTTGGGGATTTTAACACGGAAGGGTGTGGTAATATGTATGGTATCGCCTGGTGTCAAAGGTTCATTCAGGTCAACCCGGCAAATATCGGTCTGGCCGGGAATTAAGTTCCATTGAACCTGCCTGCCGTTAATTTTAAAATCAAGTGAATCGATAAACCCTCTCAATTCCGGATCATCGAATAACTCTGATTTACCGTTCACACGGAATACCTGTCTGGCCAGCTGGGTGTTATTATCAGAGTAGGCATTCGGCCACAGGTGAAAATAGATAAAATGAAGCGTATCAGGAGAATGGTTGATATACTCCATATTTTCGAATGCATGTAGTTCATGGAGCGTATCGTTAAGTGAAACATTTATTTTATAATTTACCTGCTGTTGAAAATAATTCTGGGATAAAGCTTCCGCGAACGATACGGTAAACATTATACAAATGAATAATAAGCCCCGGGCATCGCTGATGCCCGGAGGTATTTTCAGTTTACATTTTAATAAATGGATTACTGCCATGTATTTCATTCGACAGGATATGGCATCTACATTGAAACAGTGTCACACAAATTTTAAACTTCCTTGATTAAGTCAATAATATTACCAAAATAATTATCAATAGTAGCGTACCGCCACCGATGTAAATAGCTCCACCAGCTTTCTTTACATCTTTTTTCATGTCCTTCAGCTCCTTTTTCAGATCACTCTTCTCGTCAGCTGTCAGGTCGCTTTTGTCCATTTTCCGGATTTCTTCAACACGTTCTGTTATCCGGTCAATTTCCTTATCAGACAGGGTGATTTCCGTTTCTTCGGAGACTGCCTTTTCTTCGGATACGCCAGTTATTTCCGGGTCTGAGTCTCTATCCGGGTTTTCTGCAAATACCATAGATGCACTCAAAGTGAAGAGTGTTACAAATACAAGAAAAATAATTTTTTTCATTTTGTTTAAATTTAAATATTAATACACTCAAAGATACCGGACAAAATCTCCTTAGACCTTACATAATTTGTAATATAATTTACATCATTCACATATTCCGGGGTTTACAATGATAAGTTACCGGCATGGGTCTGCTTCACCCAAAAGAGACTAGTCATCAGATTAATGGATTCAGCGTTTTTCAGAAATTGTCCTCCTGCCGTATCACTCATCCAGTCCGGGCCGGATAAAACTCCTGGTGGCAGGAAACCGTTTCTCGGTCTTTGATATCACCCTTGACAGTTTTATAAGAAAATTAAGGATGCAGTCTTCATGCTCCGGGTACTCCTTGATAATTACCGCCCAGGCTTCCATAATCCTTTCAATGGATAATACAGCTGTCTTAGCCAGACCATTGCTGTCTACCGGTCTGTGGTCTGCCAACACCCTGTCACCCGGCTCCCTGACAACATTTTCCAGTCCGGCCTCTGACTTCTTCCAGTCATCTGAAGACCTGACTGCATTTTCCAGTCCGGCCTCTGACTTCTTCCTGTCATCTGAAGACCTGACTGCAGCCTTATTGAAGTAGCTAAGGAAAAAGCCAACGAAACTGGTCGAACAGTATTACCCATCTCA
>JAWODJ010000017.1:0-7267 GCA_046483315.1 Bacteroidales bacterium
TTTTGATGATCATCTTTCAAAGGAGGAGTTTGTAAGAGTGCACAGGTCTTATATAGTAAGAACCGATCAGATTGTAAAGCTTGAGCCTTACGGGAAGAGTTCATGGATTGTTTCCCTCGGGGATTCATACAAGGTGCCGGTAAGCAGGTCAGGGTATGCCCTGCTGAAAGAGGTTCTTGATATTTGACAGATAGAGAACAGGTTACATCTCAGATTCCCGGATAAAAAATTCCACAACTTCTTTTTTAATAATCTCCGGCTGTTCGTGCCCGATGTTTTCAAATGTTTCTTTTGAAAAATTTGCCCTGGCACTATTTTTCCGGTATATGGCTGATATCATATTCTTATTCATCAAATTCAATACTAAGACCGGATATTGTTGCCGGGTTGTAGGGTATCAGTGTACGGATATATTCTCTAAGGGGCAGCCAGGCCTGTGAGGGAGCCGTGCCTGCCTGAACAAATCCTTGCCGGTCAAAATACCCGGGAGCTTCTGTATGGTAAAGATAGGCATCCAGGATATCCTGGTTGATATTGGGCCATACGGAAAGTATCTGGTTATGGAGTACATTTCTTATCGAGTATGTCTCCAGGATTGTTTCCCTGTCCGAGGCATCCAAGTCCATCGGAGGCAGACCCACCTCAGCCACAGCTATGTCCTGAGATTCTGATCCGGCTGCTACAAAGGCCCAGTCGAAGCCTGTTGTGCTGGAAAAGAAATTTGCATTTGGATGTTCTGAATTGCCATATAATGCCACCAGATCCGCGCTTTTACCCACGAACATTTTCAACTTGCTCAATGCATAAGGATCTTCCAATGGATCGGGCAGGGGGAATCCTGCGATACTTACAATCATATGCGCTTCATAACCCAATTCACCTGCTTCGCTGTAGTCAATCCTGATATCTGTATCCAGGAAATCTTTTTCTGTTTTGCGGGAAATATTGTACGGGTTCATAATTGCTATTCCTTTAAGGGGATGAAGGTTCCAGAATACCTGTAAACCAATATTTTTTTCACTGCCTTCATCCTGACCCTGTATATCAGTCAATGTCAGACGATATTGCCAGTGTGTCCCTTCGAAATATGCATCTTCATTGATCTTCACATGCTTTGGGCGACCGTCGTCATCGCTGATAAAGGTGAGATCCATGGGTCTGTTAAGGTTATGCACGGCAATCGAGAGCATGACATTTTGTACTAGTTCAGCTCCATATTCCCCTACAGAGATAAATGTGCGCAGGTGCTGATAAATATTATTGCCTTGCAATGTGTCAACCCCGGTACTTTTCAGATTGTTGGATGAACTGATCGAATTTGGTATTTCTACAATGAATCTTTCGGGAATAATACTGTCCGGGTTTTGGATCTGATCGAGATCATCCTTTTCGCAGGATGGTAATATGAATAATGCCATTAGCAGGATAATACCGGCAGTGTATTTTAAAAAGCCTGTGGCAGTGCAGTAAAAATTCCTCCTGAAAATTGAGGGATCAGTGCTGAGTTTAATTCTTACATTTTTCATTTTATTTGATTTTAGGTTATTAAGAAAGTCCTTCTGCTGATATTACACAGGACAATCCTGTTACCCTTACGGGGAAGGTGAAAAAAAATTAAAAATAAGTCTTTGGGCAGGGAATTAATTCACAAGAAGGGTATCTCTTATTACAGCGCAGGCACTGAAATACCCCAGTCCGCTATTGGAAACATTGCCGGAAAGGTTGCCCCGTGCTGTTTCAAAAAGACTTCCCTGCCATTGGGCTTCAGAGAGCAGGGCGCGTATGTAAGAGCCATATTCTTCATTGAGAGAGTACTTGGAAAAAAATACGATACTGCCGGCCGGGAAGAAGACCTCCTCCTTATCCTGGGGGAAAATCACATGATTAACATCGATGGTATTGAGCGTGTAAAAGGTGATTCGTGCCATGGTAAGTGAATCCGGGTGGTCTTGAGAAGAGAGATGTGACCAGGTTATTTCGGCTTCATAAATGGCCTGCTCGAATGGGCTGTATTTAGGGTTACTCCAGTTAATACTGAATAATCCGGTATCCTGGTGGAAATTAACGACAGGTGTTTTAAAGGGAAGTACCGGGACCATATAGGTTTTTGCCTGAAAGCTGAGGTTATCCTTTTCGATGGTCAGGAGATATTCTCTGTCAACTGCGGCAGCAAATGGCTGGTCACTGTAATATGTCCCTGGAATTGTATCTGATTCGGAAAAACTTACAGATTGCTCTCTCCATGATACATTTGCAATTGCTCCGGAGAAAGGTTCAGGAACATCATTCATCTCTCTGACAGGATGGCTCAATTGTATTTGCTGAATTTTGAATTCATTGGTAATCCGGGCATTAACAACAATCGTATTTTCCGGGTTATCTTGTAAATCCCATCCAATCCCCTTTTCACAGGCCACAAGAAAGAGGAAAATCAAAGGCAGGCATTTTAATAATATCTCCCTGATTTTGTTTATGCATATTTTTTGGTGCGGACTATCCATTTTACTCAAATCTGAATTTGTAGGTAACAGAAGGCATGATGCCTCCAAGATATTTTTGCGTTGACATGATTTCGTTTGTTCCGTAATAATTTGCCGGTACCACATAATTACCGTCGCGGGTTTCAACTTTATTAAAATTTATGGAAACGGGGTTCAGGCGGTTATAAAGGTTATATAACCCGAAATTCAGACTGTGCCGGTACCTTTGTGAAGGGTTGCCAAAAATCCATTTTAGTGAAAAATCGAGCCTGTGATAGTCGGGCAGTCGGTCATTGTTTTTTTCAGCGTATATGGGCACGAGGCTTCCATCGTAATGGTAAAAACCTGTGGGTGTGGTTATTGCAGAGCCGGTATAGTAGAGCCAGTTGAGTGATATAATCACTTTCCGGCTTAGCTGACAGTTAAGAAATAATGAAATGTCGTGAGGCCGGTCGTAAAAAGCGGGATATTTCCGGCTCTCATTTATACCCTCGAAACGGTTAAATATCCTCGATAAGGTATAACCCGCCCAACCCGTTACCCTTCCTTTTGTGCGGCGAACAAAAAGTTCCATTCCCCGGGCATGACTCCGGCCAAAATACAATTCTCCTTCAAGCAAAGGATTTAGTAACAGTTTTGCATGGTTGACATATTCAATCTGATTATACATTCGCTTATTATATACTTCTGCCCCCATCTCAATTCCTGCCGCCGGGAAATTGGATGTTATGCCTGCAGTGAGCTGCTGTGCTCTCTGGGGCTTGATGTTTTTGCCGCTTGGCATCCAGATTTCAAAGGATGAAAACGGACTAATGGAATTGGAAATAAGATGCAGATTCTGATTATATGTGCCCCAGCTGAAACTGAGAGAGGAATGCTCAGTTAAACGGTATCTGACACTGAGACGTAAATCAAGGTTCAGATATCGACTGATGGTTTCACCATCCTGATAAGTAAGGGTATCAATTGCATTACCTGTTTCATCAAATTTAAATACAAATGCAGGCCCCCGGGTTTCAAAAAAAGGAGTGCGGAAACCTGCCCTCCATGCCCAGCGGTCGGTTACTCGTTTTTCGCGGTTCAGGTATACGGCTGTTTCATAAGCTTTTCCGGAATAAACCTTCGGGATTAACCGACTGATCTCTTCATTAACATCGGAAAAGTTTCCGGGATTTATATCATGGTTGGTATGTGCGAAGCCGAATCTCCATGTTAAATCCGGATCGGGAAACCAGGAGAAGTCATATTTCAGCCCTGCATCTCTGATTCCTGATTCCCACGGGAAAGTCCCTGTAAAAAGAGTGTAGTTATATTCGCTGGCATAAAGGGTCGCATTGGAGAACAAACGTTCATTGAAAAGGTGATTCCACCTTGCTGTCGATGTTAAGTTGTGCCAGGCAACACCTACCTTTCCCGCTTCTTCAATGGCAGTATAATTATCGTTACCGCGGAAAAGTGATAAATACACCCTGTTTTTTTCATTGATCTGCCAGTTGAGTTTAGCATTGAAATCCTGGATATGCAGGTCACTGTCGGGAGCTTCCTTCCGGTAGAGCCATTTGAAATTTGAGCGCCTGAAGGAAGTAAAAAAGGATGACTTTTCCCTGAGCAGGGGACTTTCGACGGAAAACCTGTACATGAGAGGGTTCAGAACACCTTCAAGGTTGAATCTTTTCATATTGCCATCCCTTGTCTGAACATCAATAACGCTTGAAAGCCTTCCGGCCTTGTCTATCGGCATATCGGCCTTGTAAATATTGACTGATTTGGCTACATCGGGAATAATTACCGAATAAAAGCCAAAAAGATGCGCAGGATTATAAACCGGGGCCTCATCAATCAGGATAAGGTTCTGGTCTTTGTTGCCGCCTCTAACAAAAAAGAATGATGAGCCATCACTGTGTGTTTGAATTCCGGGCATGGACTGCAAACTTTTTATCAAGCCATTTTCGCCGGCAAACTCGGGCAATAATTCCAGAAAGCGGGGGTTTACCTTTATCCGGCTGCTTTGACTTTTTTGCAGATTTTCAAGATTATCATCCGCTATAATAGTTACTTCATCAAGAATGCGGCTTTCAGATTCCAGTTCAATCGTTTTACGGATGCTTTCATGAAGCATGATCTGTCTGGTCTCTGCCTGAAAACCAACGAAACTGAAGGAAATTTCATATTTGCCGGGTGGAAGGCTCAGGGAAAAAAACCCGTAGGGATTGGTGATAGTACCGGTATTCAATTCTTTTACGAAAATTGTTGCTCCTGGAAGAGTTTCAGCAGATGATTTATCTCGAATATAGCCGCTTAAAGTAACACGGACTTTGTCGGCTGCTCCTGCCCGGGGTTTTCTCAGTACAATCTGATTTCTGACAAGCCGGTATTCCAAATCATAAACCTGGCAGACTTTGTCGAGAATATTTTCAAGGGGCTCCCGGGTTACACTGAGGTCTGTTTTTTTATCACTCTCGATAAGCCTGCTGTTGTATGAAAAAATTATGCCGGACCGGGATGTAATTTCCTTGATGACTTCCTCAAGGGTGGCATTCTCCAGCTCCAGACTCAAACGGGTTTGCAGGATGTTATTCTGGGCAATAAGGAGTTTTGAACTTATAATAAAAAATATGACCACTAGTTTTCCCGCCATATTGTTGCGTCCATTTATGGATTGACATTCTGCTTCCGGTCTTCTGTTGATACCCGGATAACACCATCTGAATGAGTGTAACGCAGTCCGAAGGTTTCTCTTACAATTTCAAGTACATCCTCAAGTGATTTTTCTCTGAATGTAGCAGTAAGCATGGAGTTTTCAAGTTCTTTGCCGGCAATTCTGAAGCTTACACCGTATGTATGTCCGAGTACTTCAAAAACTTCCCTAAGGCTGGTGTTTTCAAAAACAATAAAACGGGTTTTCCATGAGAGGTAATTCGGATTTTCAATACTCTCCTCCAAAAGTTCATGATCATCCATTTTATAAATACCCTTTTGTCCTGCGGAAAGCTTAAGTTCCCGGTTGTCAGGGGTGATCATGACAACTTTTCCTGAGTTTACAACTACTTCAACCTGAAGTGTATCCCTGCGGGCACTGATATAAAATGAGGTTCCCAGCACCTTTACTTCAATGTCTTGTGTTTCAACAATAAAAGGCTTTTTATCTATTTCTGTCACCTCAAAATAGCCCTCACCTTCGAGCTTAACACGGCGTTCATTGCCTCTGAACCTTGCCGGGTAGGTTAGGCTTGACCGGGTATTCAAACTCACGACAGTACCGTCATTCAGTTCCAGTTCCCTGGTTTCCCTTTCGGCAATAAAGGTTCTGTCACGGAACTGTGAGAATTGATATATGAAATAGGATCCGGCAATAAACAGCAGAAAGGCTGCTGCAATCCTCAATATTTTATTAAGGGGAATTCTGGTTCCGGTATAAAGTGGTTTGATCTTGTTTCCATCTGGTTCCCGGTCTGTTTTTGCGGTAATTTTCTCCCAGGCTTTTGCTTTGTCATACGACTGCCCGGCAGTGGCAGCTATCCTCCAGCTTTGTTTGATTTCATAAAATAACCTCTGCTTATTCTTATCAGATTTAACCCATGCTTCAAGCCTGTTAACTTCTTCGGAAGTTGCACTTCCTGCCAGATATTTTGCTGTCAGGCTTTCAAAATCAATATGTTTGTTTTTTTTACTCATTCTTCTTCTTTAGTCCTACACATAAACAGGGATTTACCCTGATATCAGAAATAGAAATAAAATAAGGAACAAAAGGTCTTTAAACTCTTCTCTCAGTATTTTGAGAGCCTTTGACATTTGTGTCTCCACAGTTTTTTGGGAGATTCCAAGTTTCTCAGCCACATCCTTGTATTTCATATCTTCAAAACGACAAAGCATAAAAACCTCCCTGCATTTTTCAGGAAGTTTATCCAGTGCTTTAGCCAGTTGCTTCTCCAGATCTTCCTCTTTAATAATATCCTTTTCAGCAACCGGAATTATCAGATCAGTTTCGATGTCAAGGTAATAATTCCTGAATTTTTTCCGGTCGCGTATATGGTTAAGGCAACGGTTTTTTACTGAAGTGAACAGGTAGCTTTTTACCGGTCTTTCCGGGTCTATACTGTCTTTCTGATTCCACAGGTTAATAAATACCTGTTGTACAATTTCCTCGGCAGTATCATGGTCACCAAGGTAGCCTGATGCAAAACGACAGAGATTTGGATAATATTTTTCAAATAGATTTTGAAAAATATCTTTGTTGAGGCTTTGCCGTTTTTCTTTTTTATCCAATTTGCCGAATAATTTGTTAAGCGAATGTATTTAATTTTTCTGTAATTAGCTACCTGATCAAGTGGACATAGATTCTCACTGCCAATTAGTGTCTGGCAATAATATCAGACATTTTGAAATTGGTGATATAAAAAACCGATCAATTCCCGGGTACTTGATTAAAGTTTCTTTTACTAATACACAGGTTTTGTATTGTTACAAATATCCGCTCATGAACGAGGTTTTTAAAAGTCCCGGTAAAATCATGGGGATACAGTATTATTACCAAAATGCATAGCACCGGGAAACTTTTTATTTAATTTTACCCGTACAAGAATTAAATTTAGTTGAATAAGAATTTTTTTTTTATATTGCCAACAATTATTTTTCACTTTAATAAATTAATCCATTGGAAAAAGAAGAATACAGGATAAGCTTTTTCAATCCTACCACTCAGCAGGCCCGAAGTAACAGGAATCTGATCATTCAGTTATTTATTATGTGGGCAGTTGCCATTTTCGGATTTCAGATTTTATTGGAGG
>JAWODJ010000046.1:0-7432 GCA_046483315.1 Bacteroidales bacterium
TAAACTATTGCTGCTAAATTTCGAGTATTCCATGAACTAGCATCTATTTTAGTTAAAGGTGTTCCCGCAAATACATTGCGCATATAAGTTATATTATGAGTTTTAAATGACTTGAAATTAACTGTGGTACATCCATTTCTTCAAGCACCCTTACTTTCCCTTCAATATCTCCGTCTTCTCCTTTCTTATCAGGATCCTTGTAATGGGAAAAAATGAAATCATATTCCTTCATGGCCTTAACGGTATCTTTCAGAATATCGTCAGGTGTAACAGGTTCCGAGAACACTTTCATGCCCAGCAACCTTGCTATTCCGCGATACATCGGATGTCCGGCAACTGCTACAGGGTTAAGGCGATATCTTTTTTCAAACGATGGCCAGTCCGGCAGCCGGGCAAAGCCACGACTGATGAGCATATTGGCAGGGGATTCATTTTTCAGGATTTTCCTGATCTGATCGAAAATATCACTGACAATGCCGGCAGACTTACTATCTCCGTACGGAGCCCGTGCAGGATCAAGTGGTTTTTTACCAGTTTCCTGAGGATCTGTATCTCCGACATCTGCCGTGAGTCCCTCGCCTCTCAGAACCAAAAGAGCACGGTGTTCTGATTCAGTTTCAAAAAACACTTCTGCTCCCTTAACTTCTATTTTTTGTCTGATCTTTTCTATAAGCTTCTTATTTGTATCTGTTGAAATCCTGCCCGCCCGGCGATCAGTAACTCTCCCGTCTTTATCAACAGTACAAAAGTTCATTCGGGCCGCAACATCTTTTTTCTCAAGTGAAAATCCAATGCCCAGTGCACTTAACACACCACGGCCAATCTGATAAACCAAAGGATCATATCCAAAGAGTCCAAGGTGTCCCGGACCGCTGCCCGGAGTTATCCCGGGGCTCACAGGATGAGCCAGACCGAGTGCGGATCGTGAAGCAAGTCTGTCCATATTCGGAGTTCGGGCAATCTGCAAAGCAGTTCCCCGACCATCATTATCAATATCTCCCAGTCCGTCAAGAACCAGCATAACGATCCGTTTGTCATTAACTTCTGCGATTGAGGTAATAATATCTCCAAATCTGTCTTCCATAACACTTATATTTTTTATCAGTTATCTTATATCTCAGGTAATAAGCTTTTTAAATTTCTTTTCATCAAGAATTTTAACTTTCCGTTTTTTTGCTTCGTCCAGTTTACTCCCGGGTTCCCTGCCTGCAATAACATAATCGGTATTATTGCTTACGCTTGAGGTGGCTCTTCCCCCAAGTGATTCAATCTTCTCTTCTGCTTCACTTCGTGTAAATTCATCCAGCTCTCCGGTGAGTACAAAGGTTTTACCTTCCAGTTTTTTTGATTGTGACGTTTTTTCCTTAAAAACCTTCACACCTGCTTTTTTCAGCTCATCGATCATCATCAGATTATCCTTGTTATTAAAAAAGTGGTTAATACTCTCTGCTATTTCCGGACCTATTTCCCTTATACCTGCCAACTCATCGTATGAAGCATCTGTTATTTTATCCAAAGTCCCGAATTCTCTTGCAAGTACTCCGGCAACATGCCTGCCGACGTGTCTGATACCGAGAGCATACAGAAATACAGATAATTGGGCTTTTTTTGAATCCTGTATAGCCTTGTAAAGTTTCTGTGAAGATTTTTCAGCAAACCCGTCCAGTTTCTTAAAATCAGATGGATTGAGATGATACAGATCCGGGATACGGTTTATCATACCCATGTCAACCAGCGACTCAATAATCTTCTCTCCCAGATTTTCTATGTTCATGGCATCCCTGGATGCGAAATGACTTAAGCTCCCTTTCATCTGGGCTTTACAAGATAATCCTGCCGGACAAACAACATATGCTCCTTCGCGTACCACTTTTGTATTGCATACCGGACATCGATCAGGCATTTTAAATGGATTTCCGCGTTTTTTCCCCGGTTCGTCGATACGCCCGGCAATTTCAGGTATTACATCTCCGGCACGAATCACACGGACTTTATCTCCCGGACGCACATCTTTCTTTTTCAGTTCCTCCTCATTATGCAAAGTTGCACGACTTACTGTAACACCACCAACTTCAACAGGCTCAAGTAGAGCTACGGGGGTTAGAATTCCTGTTCTGCCTACCTGTATGATTATCTCCCTGAGAACGGTTATCTCTTTCCTGGGTTCGAACTTCCAGGCAAATGCCCATCGCGGGCTGCGGTGACGGGTACCTAATTCTTCCCTGAGTTTCCGGTTATCCAGCTTTATTACTATGCCGTCAATCTCATAGGGTAATTCCTCACGTTTCCCGGACATATTCTCATAAAAATCAGTTATCTCCTCAAAGTTACTGCACTTCCGGTTCTCCCGGTTGGTTTTTAAACCCCAGTCAGTGAACCTTCTAAGCATATCCTGGTGACTTTCAAAATCACCGTCATTACTGTCAATAATCTCGTAGAAAAAAATATCCAATGGCTTATCCGCAACCTTCCCTGAATCCAGTTGTCTCACCATTCCTGCTGCAGCATTCCGTGCATTGGCAAATGGCTTCTCCCCCCTTTCTATGCGGTTTTTATTTAGCTTCTGAAAACCCTCTTTACCCATATATATTTCACCTCTCACCGATAAAAATTCAGGGTACTGACTGTTCCGGTTCAGTCTCAGCGGTACAGAACGGATTGTTTTGACATTTTCCGAAATATCTTCGCCTGTTTTGCCATCCCCCCTGGTAGCACCGTAGCTAAAAGTCCCTTTCTCATAAACAATCTCTACTGATAATCCGTCAAACTTCGGTTCAACAAAAAAATCCGGATTCCACTTTTCTGTTCTGCGCCATACATATTTCACAAAATCGCTAACTTCATCTTTATTAACGGATGAATTCAGACTCAGCATAGTGGCAACATGGTCTTTCTTTTTTAATTTATCAACCGGAGGTGCTCCCACTTTTCTTGTTGGAGATATATCAGACTTAAAATCAGGGAATCTTTTTTCGAGTTTTAAAAGCCGGTCAAAAAGCTGATCATATTTGCTATCGGATATAACCGGATCATTTTTGATATAATAAAAATAATCATGATGTTCTATCGCCTCACGCAACTGTTCAATCTCCTTCCCGGCCTCTTTTTCAGACATGTTTTCCAACTTTTTCAATTCAGGAAAAGGAGTCTTTATAAAAGGATTTTTTCTCATTATTGAAGCTCATTAATTATTTTTTACCCTGGCAATCCGGACAATAGTAGCCCGTGCGACCGGATATCCTGATTTTCTTGACCTTCCCCTTGCAAACCGGACATTTTTCACCTTCCCTGCGCCTGGGCAGTAAAAAAGAATCAGGCAACTTTGATACTTCAGCATGCTTTTTTATTGCTGTTTTCAGAACACTTCTCATCTGATCATAGATTTCCCTGCCCTGAGCCTCTGTTATTTCATCTGATGGTTGTTTGGGATATATGCGTGATTGAAAAAGGATTTCATCTGCATAAACGTTTCCTATACCTGCAATAACCGATTGATCGGTAATGAAACTTTTAACCATTGACCTGCTTTTCTTCAGGGCATTCATAAAATCTTCCTTATTGATCTCAAGGGCATCGGGACCAAGCTCATGTTCAATCAAAAAATTTTCTAAATCATCAGTTAATTCAACCTGACCCAGTTTCCGTTTACTTACATAATATAATCTGTGATCATTCTCCAGATTAAAGGAGCATTTTGCATATCCTGGGGCATCTTTGTTTCTGGCTGCATATTTAAGATAGCCGGTCATCCCAAAATGCATAACCACAGCATGTTTATTCTCAGTAAACAAAAACAGATACTTCCCCCTTCTGAATGTATCTTTTAATTTATTTCCTGAAAGATACTTGTTAAACGTGGCCTGTGAAGTATCCAGAAAATCGCTGTCATTTATATCAACAGATTCAATAGCCTGACCGGCAGCTTTTTCTGCCTCCTGTCTGAAAATTTCTACATCTGGTAATTCCGGCATCTCAAATCGTTTTAAATTTAAGAACTGAAAATTATCTTCATCATGACACTAAACTACTGTAATATCATCCAGAACATCAACTACACCGGCGGTGTACATTGCAATTTTGTTTGCCTTGTTCTTCTCATTATACCCGGGTAAAACACCACTTAAACGGACCACTCCTTCATTTGAACTTACAGTGATCTGATCATAATCAGATATGCCACTTCTCTTCAGGGTGTTTTTAATGTCTTTTTCAATATCAGTGTCAATAATAGATTTTGCTATATGTACCTGCAGATTATTAATCACCTCTATAACTCCGCGGGTATCCAGTACTATATCTTCGGCATGTTTTTTCTCCCAGTATGATCCTGTAAAACCAGAAAGAGTTACGATACCTTCTATTACATCAACTTTAATATTAACTGCATTTATTCGACTGTTAGAAATCAGTTTGCTTTCTATATTTTCGGTAATCTCCTGATCAGTGGGTCTGGTAACATCAGAAGGTATCTCCACCTTTAAATAGTTTTCTACCCTGGTAACACCGGGCACTTCATAAACATTCTTTTCGGCAGCTACTTTTGAAGCATAAGTGGGCACAGTTCCTTTTAACAGGACAGTGCCATCTTTAATATTAACGTATACTTCATTGGCATTAACACTATTATCCCAGGTTAACTGGTCAATAATATCCTGTTTTTTGATTTCTTCCGGAGTAGGACTCATAATAAATGTTTTTTTATCATTATTAATAGATTATATTGCTTTCATGCAAATCCCGGATATCCGTTTTGATTCATATTTAATTAGCTGAAGGATATTCCGTTTATGATGAAATCTAACAGCTTTACTTCCCAAACAGGTAAATATGAAAAGAACTACATTTTAAACAGTGAACGAAGTTTACCGGCATTTTTAACAGCGTTGCCATGCTGGTCATTGTTAAAATAAATATAAAGGCTCTTAACACCGCTAAGCTTGTCAAATCTCTTTTTCCATTCCTTTAATTCCGAATCGGTATATAAATAATTATACCAGGTACTTTTCCCATGAAAACGCATATAAACGACCTTACTGGTTACAACCTGGTCTTCAGGCAATCCGTTGGGGCCGGAGATAATACAATAAGTAACATCCTCGTCCCTAAGAACATTATATACTGCTTTATCAAACCATGATGCATGACGAAATTCAATTACATGTTCTATTTCATGATTCAGCTTCCTGCAGAAAGCCTTTAGTTTGTCAATATCTTTATGCAGATTACCTGGTAATTGCCAAAGAATGCAATCCACTTTTTTCGATACAGCATTAAGGGTTTTACTAAATTCATCAAGTCTTTCAATAAACTGCTCATCAATTTTAAGTTTTTTAAGATGAGTAAAATATCGATTGGCTTTAATTGAAAATCTGAATTCATCAGGTGTTTCCTTCAACCATTTTTTTAAATATGGTTCCTTTGGAAATGAATAAAAGGTATTATTTATTTCTACTGTATTAAAATGCGAGGAATAGTATTTCAGCCATTGATCTTCTGAAAGATCTTCCGGGTAGAATACTTCTTTCCATTCGGGATAGTTATATCCGCTGCATCCTATATATAAATTCATAAGTCATAATTAACTGCTATAAGCAGATGCAATTCATATACCATTTAATATTTCTATTAGAAATAATAACCGGCAATTCTCTGCTGAGCCGCACCAGCCTTTAATTAATTGGCCATTATGAAATTTTATTAACAAAACAACCCAGGAAAAATTTTTACGCATCTGATGAAATATTACTCATTAACTGTTAAATAAATCCACACTCTTCAAAAAAGCTTATTGCTGTTATACCAGACCTCTTCTTATTAAGTAAGCATCATTAAGGTTTGGATGTTTATAGTTTATGGGAATCACTTGAAGCGATAAGGGATTATTTAGATAAAAATGATCCCGGTATGCCGGAAACTTCAGATAAGGCAAGTGAAGTAAAAATAATGTGAGGAGCTGTCAGAAGAATTAAAGCAAAAGGCAATATTCCCGGTAACCGGCTCATAAATGATGTATGCCCGAATACCTGTAAAGACAGCCGGTAAACCTGATCAAAATATTTTATTCCTTAACCAACACATGAAGATGGCCAACAGCAGTAAAGCCAAATTCATTAGTACGTTCAACCCTTACAACGTAGTGACCGGCGCCGGGAAATGAATGGACTGTTTTAGCATATTCTCCTTCATTCTGTGATTCACGCTGAACGACACCTGAATTAACAATTACCTTTTCAGATCCGTCACCAAAATCCCAAATCTCTTTACCTGTTTTACTTCCAAAAGTACGGACAAGGAAAGTTACGGGATCCCCGGGTTTTATATTTAATGAAGGGTGATATACAGGATGTATTGTGGGAATTTGTTTTTCAGGGTTCTCCCTGTCGTATACCTGAATATATGTAAAATCATAATCCACATTCCCTTTTGAATCGGTCACTTTCAAGATTTCACTGTATTCTCCGGCCTTTTCGTACCTCCTCTTCAGGATAGCTCCTTTTGCCTTTGTGCCATCGGTAAATGTCCATTCATAAGAAACAATCTCACCCTTGAGACTTAACGATTTGGTGCCGTCAAGAGTGACTTCTTCTCCTGTCCATGCAAGCAGACGGGGACGTGCAACTGCAACTAAAGCAGGATCATATTTACTGACATATGCCTCCCAAAGATAGGGATAAGCATCTTCAACTTCCCAGGCAGATGTAACGGGATCTTTATAATGCACCCCAAAATGCAAGTGAACCCATCCTCCGCTGCCACCTTGTTTTCCCATAAAACCTAATGGCTGACCAATGCCGATTCTGGCTCCCGGGATGATCTCAGGTTCTATACTGTCGAGGTGACTGTAACGATAATACCATCCACGGCCATCAACAATCCAGATCACATCAGGCCTTACATCTCCGGGAAGATCTTCATAGCCTTCAAGAACTTTATTTTTTGAGGAAACAACCAGTCCGTCTGTTGCCGCGATTATCTCATCCATTCCCTCTGCGCCACCAAAATCATGAGTTGGATGATAACCAGTATTTTCACTTTGCAGATTTTCAGCCCAACCTAAACCTGCCAGCTCATTCTGTGATTGCATCCTGCTTGCGAACCAGATCTGTTTAAGAGGATATGAAAATGTTCCGGGCCGGATGTAAGGTGAGTCTTTTGGCCAAAGCCTGAACCGTGCATCACCCTGCAAGCCGTCTCCATGTCTGTAATAATTGGAAACTGTATGTTCTTTGAGGACAGGACAGTCAATCTTTATGTTTCCAACAGTAACCGGCAAATTGTAATTACCTGATCCTATTGTAATAACTTCACCATTGACAGCGATCTTAACAGAAGCCGATCTTATGGCATTCCTCGGACTGTCACGGATGATATTAATATCCAGTAACTCCAGGATTACTTTCTCACCATTTATTAACTCAATTTCTTTTGATTC
>JAWODJ010000104.1:0-11996 GCA_046483315.1 Bacteroidales bacterium
GAACATTGTTCATTTTGCGGACCCGCCCCGGAAAGGCCATGAGGTCTAACCCTCTGACTTTCTGTTTGTGGTCGGGGTGAGAGGATTTACTGCCACTCTGCCACGGAAACATGGCTCCCTTATACCCGTGCTCACGTGCATAATCCCTTGCAGCATCAAGTCTCCGATACCTGTACATCAGCACCGAACGGGCCACTGCAGGGAAGTGCAGACAGAAAAACGGCATAACATAGAGCTCATCCCAGAAAATATGCCCCCTGTAAGCCTCACCGTGCAATCCACGTGCCGGTATTCCAAAATCGATCTGCTCATTATGGGGTGAGGTTGTTACCACAAGATGGTAAATATGGAGCCTCAACAGCTTTTGCGTCAGCCTGTCCCCTTCAACATCCATATCTGCCTTAGCCCATATCCTTTCCCACGCACCGGAACTTTCATCCAGCATACTGCTGAAAGAAGGAAGTTTCCCTGCCCTCTCCTTTACATATTCAAGAGGGTCGGGATGACTCCCATCCAGACTGTTGCATATACAAACAAGTTTTTCTACTTTCAGACTGTCTCCCTCCTCCATATCAAGGCTGAAAGAGGTATCAACCCTGCCTTTAACCTGTTTACTGCTTAATGAAGGCTTTACAAACCGGTCATTGTGCATAATCTTAAGCAGAGCGGACTGGGCTATTTTAACGGCTGATTGTTTTGTTTCTGCCAGCACCCATGACAGGGCACCATCAGCACCCTGGTCAACCTGATCGAGATGGTCCTGATTGAGCTGTCTGTATCTCTTGACACCGTCATTTATCAGGTTAGCGTTCAATCCCGAACGTAATGTTATCTTTCCCGAATAGTTCAGCGGCCTGACCATATATTCAACCGAAGCCAGATGCCTGTCCGCCATACTGGCCAGTCTTCGCGATTCAATAAGTGTTTTGCGCCCCTCCTCATCCTCTACGGTCATTTTTCTTGTAAGAAGGCCGTTTCTAAAATCAAGGCAACGCTCAATATCCAGTATTTCTGTTTTATTTGGATTGAACCACCGCTCATCTTCAATCCTGAAGGTCATCAGCAACCAGTTAGGCACATTCACAAAATCCTCATTGACAACCACACGGTCTTCCACCATCGATTCCATCCTGTTATACAGTCCCGCCATATATGTACCCGGATAATTGACCTGATTGGCATCCAGCTCTTCTATAGCTCCCCTGGTGCCGAAATAGCCATTCCCCACTGTCATCAAAGCTTCCCTTGAGCGCTCACTTACAGGGTCATAGTCCGTATAGGCAATCTTCCACATATCCTCCTTCAACCCTTTGGTGAACCACTCCTCTATACCCGGAATACCTCCGGCCTCACTAAGGTCCTCAACCACCACATCGGCACCGTTAACTTTGAGTTCCCTGACATTGTTCTCCCTTGCAACGCCTATCACCATGCCAAAGTTACCTTTTTGTCCTGCCTGCACACCCGAAACAGCATCTTCAACAACAACCGCCCTGTCATACGGAACGCCAAGGTTATCGGCCGCCACTGTAAATATATCCGGCTCAGGTTTTCCCTGCAATCCCATTTCAGCCGAGACAATTCCGTCCACCCTCGTTTCAAAATAATCAAGCAGGTTTACCGATTCAAGCACAGGTTTGCAGTTTTTACTCGAAGATGCCACACCAAGCCTGATACCGGAATCTTTAAGCTCTTTTATAAGCTGTACCGATGATTCATAAACCTTTGCGCCCTCCTTTTCAAGAATTTCATTGAAAGCCTCATTCTTCCTGTTTCCAAGTCCGCAAACCGTCTCCTGGTCAGCACTGTCATCCGGACTGCCGAAGGGGATATTAATATCACGTGATTTAAGGAAAGATTCTACCCCCTTATAACGGGGTTTGCCGTCAACATAAGGAAGATAATCATCTGCATGAGTAAATTCCCTGAAAGGTTCACCATGTTTTTCTTCCCTCTGCTTCAGATATTCGTCAAACATTTCCTTCCATGCATGCGCGTGGGTAATGGCTGTCTGTGTAATTACCCCGTCAAGGTCAAAAATTACCGCATCAAAGCTGTATTTTTGCATAATTATTTTATATTTTAACAGTTTGTTACCCTGCTATAACAGGCGTCAGGATGATAAACAGAAAAAAATATGATTTAACAGACGCTAAAATAAAACAATTAGCAAGTAAAAACCAACTTAATGCCGTTGTACGGCAAAGGATTATATAACATTTTATTAACAAAACACCAAACCTGCTGTTAGATATTTATTCCGGCGGATGACATATTTAATAAACCTTAACGTTATGAGCAAGCTGATAATTGTTTCCAACAAACTGCCTTTCGAGATAACCGAACAGGACGGGCAACCTGTTTTAACAGAGAAGACCGGTGGCATAACAAACAGTCTCAATGCCTTTTACAATTACCTGCAATGCAGCTGGGTGGGATGGACAGGCAATGAAAACACAGAGCTGTCCGGCAGCCAGAAAGATAAGATATACAGCCGGTACAAAGAGGAAAACTGTCATCCGGTTGAACTAAGCGAGGAAGAGGTGGCAAATCACCATAACGGTTTCTGCAACCGCACCATCTGGCCGCTTTTTCATTATTTCAGTGAATTCAGTGAATTTCACACAGATTTCTGGAATGGGTACCGGGAAGTAAACCGGAAATTTGCCGGCAAGGTGCTGGAAGTTGCGAAAAAGGGAGACAAGATATGGATACACGATTATCATCTTATGTTGCTGCCCCGTATGATCAGGGATGCAAATCCGGAGTTGTCGGTCGGATTCTTCATGCATATCCCTTTCCCCTCTTTTGAAATATTCAGGATTCTGCCGTGGCGCAGGGAACTGTTAGAGGGCATGCTGGGAGCCGACCTGGTGGGATTTCACACCTTCGATTATGAAAGACACTTCATGAGCAGCCTGAGAAGGCTTCTTGGTTATGACAACATACTCAATACTGTGAAAATCAATGAAAGGGTGATCAAGATTGACAACTTCCCTATGGGCATAGATTTTAATCAGATCCAGAAGGAGGCATCGGACTGCCTTGCACAACCCGGGGGAGGAGAACCGGAAGGCTTTGGCCGTCTTTTCGGCAATTACGGGAATAAAAATTCAGGAAGTAAACTTATCCTTTCGATCGACAGGCTCGATTATGCCAAAGGCATCCCATTAAGACTGGAAGCCTTCGAGGAATTTATGAGAGATAATCCGGAATACCTGGAAAAAATCAGTCTGGCCCTTTTCGTAATACCTTCGCGTGAAATAGTGGCCGAGTACCAGACACAGAAGAAGATGGTGGATGAGCTGGTGGGCAGGATAAACGGAGAGTTCGGCACGGTAAACTGGATGCCGGTACTCTATTTTTACCGCCCTGTAAGCCGCAGTGAGATGATTGAACTCTATACACTTTCAGACATAGCGTTTATCACTCCCCTGCGTGACGGGATGAACCTGGTTGCCAAGGAATATATTACTGCCCGCACAGACGGAACGGGAGTACTTATACTCTCTGAGATGGCCGGAGCCGCCAAGGAGATGAGCGAGGCAATACTTGTCAACCCTCATAACAAAAACGAAATTGCAGAAGCAATAAAAACAGCCTTCAATATGCCTGAAGAAGAGCAGAAAAAAACAAACAGCATTCTTCAGAAGCGGCTCAAGATATACAATGAGGAAAAATGGGCGGACGATATACTCACCAGCCTGGAAAATGTTAAAAAACTTCAGGAGACCAACCTTACCAGGAAAATATCGGAAAAGATAACGGACAATTTCCGGAAACAGTACAATGAATCGGAAAAGAGGATCATCTTTCTGGATTATGACGGAACACTCACCGGGTTTCACAATGATCCCCAGAAAGCCATGCCTGATGAGGAGCTTTATGATATCCTCCGGTCACTGGTGAGTGACAAAAACAACCATATAGTCATAATAAGCGGCAGGGACAAGGAAACACTGGGCAAATGGTTCAGTGACTTTGACGGGATAACATTCATTGCAGAACATGGTGTCTGGATAAAGGAGAAGGGTAGCGACTGGTCCATGATCGAACAGATTGACAGGGAGTGGATGGATATCATCCGGCCTGTTATAAGCTTTTATGTTGACCGCACTCCCCGGTCGCTGCTGGAAGAAAAAAATTATTCACTGGTATGGCATTACAGGCATGCCGACCCGGATCTTGGTATTATTCGTGCCCGGGAGCTGAAAGATGAGCTTCGTGACCTGGTATCAAACCTTAACCTGGAGATCATGGACGGGGACAAGGTCATTGAAATAAAAAATTCAGGCATCAACAAGGGAAGAGCTGCTGCACAGCAGCTGACAAAGAAAGAATATGATTTTATCATGGCCCTGGGAGATGACTGGACAGATGAATACACGTTCGGCTCTATGCCGGATAAGGCTGTCACCATAAAGGTGGGAACAAAGTCCACCAAAGCAGGATATTATACAGATTCGGTTGAAAGTGTCAGGGAGCTGCTGAAGGAGCTGGGCGGGTAAGCCCTTACTTTAGGGATTTGTAGGAAGACACAGTGTTATACGAAAGCTTATGAACTCTTATCTGCAACAGATGATTGCCGGCGGGGAGGGCCTTCGGCTGGATTTCAAATTTGAAATCTCAGACTCAAAAAAGATTGCCCGTACCCTTTCAGCATTCGCCAATACCGAGGGAGGCACCCTTCTTGTCGGGGTTAAGGATAACGGCAGGATAGCGGGTATACGTTCAGACGAGGAGTACTATATGCTGGAGGCTGCAGCCCAGCTGTACTGCAAGCCGGAGGTCAGCTTCAGCGTCAGGCAGTGGCAGGTTGACGGCAAAACTGTTCTTGAAGCCAGGATAGAAAAAAGTAACGCCCCACCCCACTACGCACGCTCGGAAGCAGGAAGGTGGCTGGCCTATATAAGGGTACAGGATGAAAACATACTTGCCAACAGCATTATGATCAGGGTATGGAAACGTCGTGGCCGTCCAAAGGGAACCCTTATCAGGTATTCAGCAAAAGAGAAGATACTTTTTGACTACCTTCGCGAAAATGAGTCCGTAACCATTTCCATGTTCCAGCGTATTGCCAGTATTAATATGCAAACGGCTGCCACCATCCTGGTAAACCTGATAGTCCTTGATCTTATCAGTATAACCTTCATAAACAAAAAGATAGTATACACCCTTGGCAACAGGGAACCATGATCCCCTGTCACCGTGTACCGGAAGCCGGTACTTTTACCATCCTCACAACACCTGTATATCCTTCGGCAGTAACCATCCTGCAGAAATATACCCCGGGAGGAAGGAAGCTGCCGTCAAACAGCACCTGATAAAGGCCTTCACTCTTTTTCTCATTAAGGGGTACGGCCACCACCTTACCCTGGACAGAGATTATTTCAAGCCGGACCGTTGAGGCAGTATCAAGACCAAAAGTAATGGCAGTGGATAGAGTAAAAGGATTCGGGAAATTCTGCATCAGAACGTTACCTCCACCGTCGGTATGAGCGTCAGTCAAAGACGACAGGGTTTCTGAACAAACCAGTTTCCCTCCCTCAGTCATAAAAACAGAACTGTTGCCGGTACTGACGGTAAGCCTGTTCAGCTTCAGGGTAAGGGCATCATTCCAGCTGTCATCAACTACAAGCTCCAGGCCTGCAAGCTTGCTGCCGGTAATAATATCACCCGGTCCCTTCAGGGCAAAGGCTGATTCAAAATACCTTCCGTCCCTGACCATAAAAGACAGCAAACGCTCCTCCGGCACCTCCCCGGCAAAAGCAGGAAATACATTCCTGATCTCCCACATGTCAGGAGGTATACCCGTTATTTCGATATTAAAGGCAACCCCCCTGAGGGTCGTCTCTTCCTGTCCCGTAACCATTATTTCCCTTATGCTGCCTCCTTCACCGGGATCAATAAGCAATTCAAACAAGGGGCGTTTGTTGTCCTTGTTTTCATGGCCGGCCGACTTGCCGAAATGAAGTCCTACCATTATCAGGTCACGGTGGTCTACCACACCGTCACCGTTGGTATCGGCAAATGTGGCAGCAGAAGGTATCCACTGCTCGATATTTCGCGGAATAAATCCGGTGCTATCCCATACGGCAGGAGGACCGGCACTCAGCCACCATGTGCCCAGGGGTAGTACGTCATCGGCATTTACCGTCCCGTCATTGTTCGAATCACCCGGATATACACTCACATATTGTGGGTCGGGATTGATGCCCGTCACCAGGATACCGTCAATACGGTTTGTTCCGGATGAACCTACAATACCATCGGCCACGCTGATGTTGGAGTTCATTAACCATCGCAGGAATATCACCTCCCTGTCTTCCAGCACAGCAGGCAGGGGAAGGTTTTCAACAACTCCGACTGTCCAGTTACCGGCAACCGTTATTTCTCCTCCCTCAATCATCTGCCACCCGGTACCATCTGTGCTGTACTCCAGTATAAAGTCGCGCGGACCGGTATTGGAGCCGGATTGTTTCGAAGAAAGCTCAATGTCGACAAAACCGGCTGTCGATATTTCAACCATCCAGTATCCTGGGTCATCGCCATTGCCATCCCAGCCCCTTGAATTAACCGCAAGTCCCTCGTCACCGCCGGCAAATCCTGACATCTCCGCACCTGTGAGACGGAGATCTGAATCCCTGTTCCCGGCAACAGCGACTGATGGCAGCAGCGACTCGTTGTCAAAATCCCATTTCGCCAGTGCATAGCGATACGAGGGGCGTGGCAGTATGTTCAGGGATGCGGAAAGGCTCCCGTCACCATCCCATATACCGTCAACTCCGCCGTAAACCGGTCCCTCATCGTCAAGCGATCCCCTCACAGCTACATACCATTCACCTGCCGGTCTCATAAAAGCAATCTCAGATGAAAAAATGAGATCGTCATTTTCATCCACACCCTCATAAATCATTTCATTCCACACCCCCTCATCCCAGAGTGAGGGATCGGTGTCGGCATCATTCACTCCCACCTGGCATAGTATCCCGTTGTCACCGGATTTACCTGAAGCAAAGATCATTGCTTCAACATTGAACAGTTCACCCTCTTCAATTTCATTCATGGCAGGTATCAGTAGCCTTATATCGGCTATGCTCTCTGCAATTTCCAGGGTAACATCAGGTACCGGTCCGCATTCCACCTGCTCACCTTCAGAGTCGTAAATTTCAATACCCGGGAAGGTCAGTAAGGTAGTTCCGGCTACAGCCCGGGTCTTAACCATGAACGAGAGATTCATAAAAGAGCCGGAAGCTTTGCCCGGCAAAGGTTCGGTTCTCGATACTGAAGCCCCCGCCATCCCCTCTTCCAGCTCTCCCGCGAAAGACAGTCCGTCCTCACTTAGCAGTCCCCCTCCCACCGAAACGAACTCCAGCAAAGAGGGGTCGAAGGAGATTTCCGCGGAAGCCGAATAAAAATCTGTCTCTTCCCCGGCAGAAAGGGTTATGACAACCACCTCCCCCGCCACCGGAAAGGGCAGTGAAGCCTCTGCAGACACCGGCACCTGTCCGCCAGCCACATCAACAAGCGATGCCAGAAGAAACATAAGAACCATCCTGTAAGTAACAGGCATTAACGTTATTTTTCGCATATTTTTATATTGGATATACTCTTTGTCATATTAAGTTAAAAAGAGTGCATTGCGAATACAAACATTGCAGGTGCAAAAATCATGAACGGTCAGGATTCATACCCGGGCGGCAATAAATACCGGTACAGGCAGAGTATGGCAGTATTTTAAAACAGAAAGGGTCCGTACCCCTGGCACAGACCCCGCAACCGGATATTGCATTTTCCGGTTTATCCAGGCAAAGTCATTCTCATCAAACGACTATACCCTTATCAATCAAATAAGTATAGCTATAGCAATCAACAAATCGGTTCCAAGAACCGTCATAACATTATTCCCCATGGCAGTGACGATCTTGCCGCTGTCATCATTATACCTAATGGCGAGGAAACTTGCATTTAAGGCAAGAGGAAGAGGTATCAGGGCGAGGTATATCCATAAAGAGGCCATGCCCAGCAGCGGAAGCGCAAGGATAATGCCGAAAGTGAGAAAAACACCAAAAGCATAAATATATGCTGCCTTCTGCTTGCCAAAGCGTATAACCAGGTGTTTTCTTCCGCCCCGACGGTCGGCTTCCACATCGGGAAACTCATTTATCAGAAGCAGCAGGGATGTCAGTATTCCCGGCGGTATGGATATAAGGATCAGCTCCGATGTCAATATCTGTGAAACAGCCATCCCCGGCGAGGCGGTCATGGCTATATATGTACCAATAACCACGAAGGTTCCCAGTGTGAGTCCGGAAAAAAATTCGCCAAGCATGAACCGGGCCAGTACAGGAGTATAAAACACAATTGTTAGTCCGCCCAGCACAGCCAGCACCATAATACTCCAGTGCGACACAACAGAAAAATAGAGCCCTATTACAAAGGCAGCGGCAAGGGTACTTATGGCAGCCACAAGTACAGAACGTGATGAAGTATTTCCGTTTACCATCATACCGCTGCCACCACTGAAGGGACTGCGAACTGTATTAAAATCTATTCCCGTTTTATAATCAGAATACTCATTGAACAGGTTAACAGAAATATGAGCCAGCACCACACCAGTCATTATCAGCGCTGCATGAAAAAAATTGAAATCACCGTTTACCGCGGACACGGACTTCCACGTAACAGCAAGTCCAATACCTACCAGGAAAACAGCCAGCACAAGGAAATTGGCACGTATCTGTGCCATCCAGGCAGCAAAAGTTGAAAGTTTATTATCCATCTATCCTTATATTAAAAATAACCGTTAAAGTTATCTATCCGCTATCTTCCGTTTAAGAAAATTATTTCCGGATATCATTATTTGTTATTAAAGTATTTCGATGATTAAATTAGCTTCAGCTTATAAAATAACAAAAAAAGAGCCTTTAGGTTCAAAAAAGTTTTCGGAAAACAGATGTTGCATGTCACAGCGAAAATACATTTTTTGCCTGAATAAACATCTCCTGCCATAAATTATTATCGGGAGCAGCTAACTTTTATACCGGTCTTTTTGACAAGCGTAAAGCAGAAGACGGACATTATGGACAGGCACTGACATTATGGACAAGCACTGACATTATGGACAGGCACTGACATTATGGACAGGCACTGATTTTATAGACAGACTCTCTTTAGGAACGGCCTTACCCCTGTCTGACCGTGTTCAAAAGAACATGAAGCGGTTTCAGCTTGTTCCTGTTCAGGATATCTGATGTTTTCTCCATATCCCGGGTAAACCCAAGCAGGAAACCACCGCCTCCCGAACCGCAGAGCTTCAGATAATAACTACCCGATGCCAGTCCACTTCCCCAGAAGTCCATGAAATCGGCCGGTATCATAGCCTGCATATTCTCAATCTGAAATACCGACAATGTTTTAAGATTCTTCATCAACAGTTGCACATCAGGCTTCATCAGTGAACCTATACATCCGTTCACTGCCGGTATCATAACCGAATTAACCTCATCCAGGAATCTTTGGTCTTTGCATTTATCCATGAAAAGCCTGACCATAGGTTCAGTTTTCCCGGGTCCCCCGGTATTCAGCAGGAATATGGCAGCACCTTCCCCCCCGTTATATCGGGGAATATCTGTCACACTGATCTTACCACCTGCTTCAACAAGCAACGGCCGGCGGAAATAACAGTTAAGAGGGTCCGTACCTGAGCTTGTACCATGGAACCATGACTCCATGGCAGAAAATATCTTTTTCAACTGCCGGATTTCATCATAACCTGCCGGGGGACTGTTATCAATCTTTTCAACCGCATACCTGTCATAAACGGCTGCACATAGTGCACCTGAACTACCCAGTCCGTATCCCTGCGGTATATCCGATTCAAGGAACATACCCTTATCAAGGTCCCTTTTAAATGCATCTGTATTTAACAACCCCTTCAGGTCACCCTTTTTACCTGTAATCTCAAGCCATGAACAATACTCCCTCAGCATGGCATTTGAACGCACGGAAAAATCATCTGCAGGAGACTCTTTCTTATTAAAAAAGCTGAATCGGGCTGAATAATGGCCAAAGGGAATTGACAGGGCCATTGATCCGAAAATAATACTGTACTCACCAAAAAGCAGGATCTTTGAATGAAAAAGCTCCCGGCTATCTTCACGTATATTTATTTCTTTTTGCAACTTGAGGTTTTATTGTGGTAATGTCAGATGGTTTCTCCTCCGGTTAATTCCAGTGGACCGTTGCCCGCAGCATCATCAATCCATTTCCCGTGCCGGCAAAACTGAAGTAGCTGCTCCTTAAGGAAGATTTTTATCCTGTCGCCAAAGCCGGCCGGGTATATAAGATGTACGTTGGGTCCGGCATCCAGTGTAAAGGCAACAGGAATTCCCGTTTCCTGCCTGAAGCGGCGCACTCTCTCAATGATATCAAGTGTGCCGGGCCTGAGCAGGATATATCCGCTCTCCGAGCTCATCATTAAAGCATGCAGTGTAAGAGCCTCCCGTTCAACAATGGTAACAAACTCCTCCATATCGCCCGATGCCAGCACCTGTATCAATCTGGCGGCATGACGCTGAGCCTGATCATACCTGACGGGCGACCACGGGTTTGTCTCCATAAGCTCATGCCCCCTGCTGCTGGATACCGGCTTTGGACTATCATCAACTATCAGTATGGCATCCCCCATATTTTTCATATCGTCATGTATCCCTTTATTCAGGGGCATGGCAAACTCATTTTCCGAATGAGGGATTTCAGGTATCGCACCCCACAGAACATAACCCGGATACACCGACCTGGCGGCACTCCCTGATCCTATCCTTGCAGCATAGGAAGCCTTTCTGAAGAAGCTCTCATCGTCAGATGGTGAATTGAATAGCTTTCGTTCCATCGAGGTAAGACAGAGTGCCAGGGCAGACATGGCGGAGGCTGAGGAGGCTATTCCCGAAGAATGGGGAAAGCTGTTACTGCTCTCCAGGCTGATATCAAAATCCTTTAAAAAAGGATAGAGGCTCCTGACAGCAGCCAGGTAAGAACCTATCCTGCCTGCAAAAGAGCTCTGCTCCATGCCCTCAAATAGAAAACCCGTAAGGTTCCCTTCCTTACCGGCAGCCGGTGAAAACCTGAGCTGCGTTTCAGTGTGCGACCTGCTGAGAGTGATACTTATTGAAGGGTTCTCAGGTATCTGGCCACTTCTTTTACCCCAGTATTTGATCAGGGCGATGTTCGACGGACTGCGCCAGCGTACCATTCCGCTTCCCCCCTCCTGTCCGTTACCGCCATCCTGCCCGCTGCCGCCATCCTGTGATTTACCTTCCATCATAAATTAAATTATTATAGGGAAAAACAACATCTATCCCCTTTTGTTTAAGTGCATTCATTAATTCCACAATGCCTTTGTCCCAGCTTATCATGAGAAAGTCACCACCCCACGCTCCCAGTGATTTCACATACCCGGGAAGATCCTTAAATATAGTATCTTTAGGCGGTTTTTCACCCAGTATGCGGGATAAAATCATATCGTGTTCCCTGAGCATTTCATTAAAAGTATTCAAATCACTCACAGCAAGCAGACCTTCCGTAATCCCGGTTATCTCCTGCAGCTCTTTCTGTCCGGTTTTTTTACCGGCAAGGAATCCGGATACCGATCGCGCAGAATCCTGCTTTTTTCCTGTGTATGCAAAAAAGATACTGTCAATGAAAGGCGGCCTGAAGCTTACTTCCCTGTACACAGGAACAGGAAAACTGTCCGGTGTATCATAAGTAACCTTTTCTGAACGGTACTTATCTGTCTGAAATTCTAGTCGGTACAACAGAGGGGAACCGGACCTCGCGCAGGCAATATCATACCCTGAACCCCGGGAAACGGCAAAATGCAGTGCAAAAGGGTTAACATCAAACAGGTAGGCCACATTCGATATCAGCGAAGAGCTGCTGCCCAGTCCCCATTCCATATCAAACTCCACCGAACTGTCAACCCGTCCGTATACGGG
>JAWODJ010000063.1:0-9688 GCA_046483315.1 Bacteroidales bacterium
TAATAATACCGGTTTTTTCGAAGACATTTTTCAAGGAAGGGGAAACTGCCGGTAATAATTCTTCTGAGAAGCAACATGGCCGCCCAATATATAGAAGACCATTATTTTTTATAGTAATAATGGCACTTTCAGGGATTATTTTTCATATAGTCTCATTCACACTCTCAGGAAATATATTAATTCTGGCTGCACTTATCTGGGCTCTGAGTTATTTTTTACTGGGCAGACTGCAGAACTGGTTCCAGCGTAAACTTCTCCCCTTTAATGAGCGTTTGTATTCCCGCACCCTTGCATTTGCGCTGAAAGGAAAGAATCCCTGGTTTTTTGTTACCGGCACTCTGCTGTTTCTTATTCTGTCAGTGATGTTTTTCGGCATACGAAATCCTAATGTATTGTTCTTCCCTGATAATGAAGCCCAGTACATTAATATTCTGGCGGAAATGCCTATCGGCACTGATATAGTTTATACCGACGAAAAAATCAGGGAAGTTGAAGATCATGTAACTGAGATAATAGCTCCTTACAGGCATATTGTAAAATCGGTTCTCACCACAGTGGGGCGCGGAGCAGGCGGAGAAATGGATTTTACAGTAGATGATACACCCAACCGGGCCCGCATTACCATAACATTCGTAGACTTCCTGCACAGGGAAGGTATAAACACCAATGACGTAATGACCGAAATAAGCAATGAATTGCTTGGAAATTATCCGGATATTGATTTCAGCATAGAAAAGAATATGGCAGGTCCTCCCGCCGGTCCTCCGGTGAACATAGAAATAAGCGGAAGAGAATTTGACAGACTTCTCACTATAGCAGATGAAATCCAACAGCAAATTGAAGATTCGGGAATACAGGGTATTGAAGGGCTGTCTATGGATCTGGATGTCGACATGCCTGAGATAACTATAAACATTGACAGGGACAGGGCCAGAAGATACGGGTTGTCAACATCAGCCATAGCAACTAACATACGTACAGGTCTGTTCGGCAATGAAATATCAAACTTTAAAATAGGTGAAGAGGAATTCCCGATAATGATGAAACTAAAGGAAGGCTACAGATATGATCTAAGCAGCCTTATGAATCAGCAAATTACATTCCGCAGTGCTGCCACCGGGCAGATTAAACAGGTTCCGGTGTCAGCTGTTGCCTCTCCTGAATATGGAAAAACCTATGGTTCGGTCAACAGGATCGACATGAAAAGAGTAATTACACTAAGTTCCAATGTTTTGCCTGATTACAATGCCAACCGCATAAACGAAGAGCTCAGGGATATTCTCAGCAGATACAATATGCCGGAGGGTTATTCATACGCCTTCACAGGAGAACAGCAGGAACAGGAAGAGTCTATGGATTTTCTAATTACGGCATTGTTGATAGCCCTGGCACTTATCGGGCTGATACTTGTCACCCAGTTCAATTCCGTTATAAAACCTTTCATAATAATAGGAAGCGTGGTATTCAGTACGGCAGGGGTATTTTTCGGGCTGGCCCTGTTCAATATGGAATTCGTTATTATTATGACTGGCATTGGTATAATAAGTCTTGCAGGAGTTGTAGTAAACAATGCAATAGTGCTTGTTGATTATACCGATTACCTGCATGAGAGGAAAAGAGAAGAGCTGGATATCGCAGATGACAAATTACTGGATCCCGATACCTCTCTATCCATAATACAAGATGCAGGAGAAACCCGGTTCAGACCGGTGATACTAACGGCAATAACGACTGTACTGGGACTGTTTCCCTTAGCGATAGGATTGAATATCAACCTGGTGACTCTTATGACTGAACTACGGCCCCAGATCTATTTTGGAGGTGATAATGCCGCATTCTGGAGTCCAATGGCATGGACAGTAATATTCGGATTGACAATTGCCACTTTCCTTACCCTGGTGATCGTTCCCGCTATGTACCAGATAATCCTCTCCTCCCGCCGGAAAGCTACTGTTATTTTCGAGGGATTTCGTAACTTTACCGGCCGGTAAAAAAAACATTATGGATAATAAACCTTATTTGGATAGGCTGTCAGAATTACTGAGATTGCCAAGACGCTGGATGATAATGGACAAAGAGGGTAACTACCATGAACTCAACTCCGGAGTAAAAGGTACTACGGTACTCGGGTCTTCAAAAAAAGATATTTACAATCTGTGTTTCGGGAAAGAAGATATCACTGAGGTGCATATGATCCTCCTTGATGAGATACATTCAGAGCTGATGCAGTTTATCTGGGATAACTTCAGTGATGATATCAAAGAGGAAAACCGGGAAATCCTTAAACCCCTGATAAAAAAATACCAGCTTGAAGGGCCAGCAGGTTAAAGCAACCCCCAGGTTAAGGCAATTAATTTAATTATCCAGGTATGTGTTAATTTGGAGACAGGACTATTTTAAACGCTGATATCTTCTGGCAACAAACCATACCGGGACCCCGGCAAGTAATATTAATACCCCGACCATTGCTCCTGCACCTGTAAATACCAGGCTTGAGTAAAGCATATAGATGCAGGCAATAATAAAAAGTACCGGTGGTAAAGGATAAAGGGGCACACGGTATGACCCGGGGTTTCCCGTCCTGTTGTACCTGAAAACAAACAAACTCAAAGTAATAAGCAGAAGAAAGAACCAGAATACCGGGGCTGTATAATCAACCATGGTACTTATTGCCTGTTGTGACCATGCCCCTGCCCCAACCAGTATAAGGGCAATTATCCCCTGAAAGATTAAGGCATTGGCAGGAGTGTTACGATTCCTGTTCCAGCTTCCAATGAAACCGAAAAGCCTGAAATCCCTTCCAATGGCATAATTGGTTCTGGCTCCCGTTATAATTGTGGCATTAGCAGTTGACAGGGCAGATACTATTACAATAGCAACAACCAGAAGCGAACCGCCAGGACCAAATATCATTTCTGTAAGATCGTATCCCACCGTTGTCGATTCTTTAAGTGCCCCGAATCCGAGAACATGCAGGTAAGTCAGGTTGATTAATACATACAACACTGTAATAATCGTAATTCCAAAAACCAGGGCACGGACAATGCTTCGCCTGACTTTATGGAGCTCACCTGTAAGGTAGGCTGCCTCGCTCCATCCTCCATAGGTCAACAATACAAATATCATTGCCGTTCCCGGAGTTCCACCCGAAAATATGAGATTACCCATACCTGAAAGGTTGGACCCGGATAATCCACCGGAAGATAATAATCCGGCAAATGCCGTAATGAGAAGTGTAGCTACTATAATTGAGGCAAGAATATTCTGTAAATACTTTGAATAAAGCGTTCCGGCAAGATTCAATCCGGTAAGCACGATAATAGTTGCAGCCGCGTAAATTGCTGAACTGTGTGGCCCCAGATCAAGGATTACCGTTGCATAATCGCCAAGTATGAATGCAATGAGGGCAACAGAGCCGGTCTGGATAACAGTCATCCTGCCCCAGGAGAGGAAGAAACCCGTTGCCGGTCCAAAGGCCTTTGTTAAAAAAAAATACTCCCCGCCGGCGTCGGGCATTGAAGATGAGAGTTCAGCATAACACAAGGCTCCCATAAGAGAGATAAACCCTCCTGCTATCCAGAAAAAAATAAACTGGAACTCGTTGGCCGAATGGGTGGCTACAATGGGAGGAAGACGAAAAACACCAATGCCTATCACAATGCCGATAACAACTGCCATCGAGCTGAATGTTGTGAAAGAAGGAACCGGCTTGCCTGACGGGAATTGCTGCATCACCTGGAATCAAGTGTAGCCGACCAGTTTTCAATGGTTCGTGAATTACCGGTTCTGATCTGTGCCATACCGGTTATTGAACTCCCGTTCACCCTGCCGCTGAATATGTAACGGTTTCCATTGTCCGGATTGACAGCAGAAAAACATATTCTCTCACCGGTAAGGACCGGATCATTAACATGAAGTTTCCGGTTGCCCGAATTCATGCTGATACTCACTTTCTGGAACTCCTGTTCAACATCCATTGAAAACCTCTCTCCATTGTTTTCCCACCCCCATCGTCCCCTTAGGCTGGCCGGGATCACCCAGTAATAAATATGCCGGTTGTCCACCTCAAAATGGCTGTCAGCTTCCCACTCTCCCATGCTGAAACTGTGAGATACTATCCGTGTACCGGGCCTGAGCTGTTCAAAAAGGGCAGGCCTGAGTTTGAGATTTACAGAACTGAGCAGATACATTGTAATAACCGTGGCTTTGCTGATATCAGCCTCAAAAAGATCACCCTCAATAAATATAACCCTGTCCGACATACCGGCCTTCCGTGCATTTTCATCTGCCTCCTCCACTCTTGTGGGATTCATATCAATGCCATGTCCTATCGCTCCCCTCTCAGCTGCAGCAATAACAATACGTCCGTCACCCGATCCAAGGTCAATCACATAATCGCCCGGTCCCACACCGGTTACATCAAGCATTTTTGCAACCACATCATGTGGTGTCGGCACATAGGGTACATCAAGGTTCTGACCATTAACCAGGGTAGTGATCCCGGGTATAAGAAATATACCTGCCAGTATTTTTACAAAAGAGATACGATTTTTTTTCATACTTACAATATTGTTTTATTATCAAATACAACTTATCTATTCTGTTCGCCTTTTATAAAAATAAAAGCAAAATAGAATAAATTAAGCAGTTCAAAAAATAAATCTCTGTAAAAGATGTTAACATATTAAGAAATCAGCAGTAAAAAATATCCGGCAACTAACAACCGGTATGATGATCTGCCCTGATCTTCAATATTTAAAGCTTATATATTATCAGTACAGGTACATTAACATTTTTTTTCAACCCGGTACAATAAAGTAGCCGGGTTTTTGTTAGATTAGTACCAGGTCTGCTGCAAAAGCCGCAATTACTTCCGGTATACCTATAATTCTTTACACATTATCCAGTGTTCTCAATATGTCCGGGTATATAAAAACATTATTGGTTATTATCGTTACCCTGTTGCATTCACCCGGCATTGTAAGTGCCCGGGATGTAAGGCAGCCTGGCCAGCCCCGTTATACCATTGATGAAATAATCACGGTCCTTGAGAAGCTGCACTCAACCAGGATCTTTTACGAACCGGAATGGTTTAATGATAAGCTTTTCAGCAGCTCCCTGGCTGAGCTCCCGCCAGAGCAGGCTGTTTTAACCCTGGCCGGGAAAAACAATCTCACGTACGTAAGAGTATACGATTATTTCGTTCTTTTGCCGGAGGACCTTAGTGCCGGTCATCGCAGGGATCGCGACACCCTTTTGCTGACCATAGGCAACCCTGCCGATTATGGCCGTTATAACAGGGTGGATTTTTCAGGAAGGATACTCGACGGCACCACGGGAGAATCACTGCCTGGTGCGGTGATTTATTCCGAAACAACAGGAACGGGAAGCTCAACTGACCGGGAGGGTGATTTTTCCATCAATCTTCCTGCAGGCGAGCTTCTGTTGAGACTGAGCTACATCGGTTATGAGGACCAGTACAGGAGAGTCAATCTGCTCGGGCCGGGCGAATATGACTTTTACCTGTTTGAAGAAACACACCGAATTGATGAGGTAACAATCATGGCAAGACGGGCAGAAGAGAATGTAACACGCACACAGATGAGTGTAATAAGTATGGACTCCAGGATACTTAAAGAGCTGCCGGGAAACCTGGGAGAGCAGGACATTATAAAAAGCATGACCCTTCTGCCCGGGGTGCAGAGCGTCGGAGAATTCGGATCTGGAATTCATGTAAGGGGAGGAAGCAACGACCAGAACCTTATACTGATTGAAAATGTTCCCCTTTTCAATTCCTCTCATCTTTTCGGACTGGTTTCGGTTGTTAATTCTGACATGATCTCGGAAATGACACTTTACAAGGGTGGCATGCCTGCCCGTTACGGTGAAAGGGTTTCATCAGTTATGGATATCAGGGCCAACACCACCGATATTTCAAAATTCAGGCTTACCGGCGGTATTGGAATTATTAACAGCAAACTCCACCTGGAAACACCCCTGGTCAAAGACAAGGTATATTTCTCGGCAGGAGGCAGGTCATCATATTCAAACTGGCTGCTTGACAGACTGCCTGCAGAAGAGTTACTGAACAGCTCGGCCGGCTTTTATGATATCAGCACCTCACTGTCAATCTCACCAGATCAACATAACAACATTTCATTATTTGCTTATCAAAGCGATGACAAATTCTCATACGCAGGAGATACGGAGTATGATTACGGGAATATCCTGGCCTCAATCAGGTGGAACAGGGTAATGGGAGAAAAGCTCTCGCTTAATGTGAGCGGGGGACTGAGCATGTATGACTACAATGTAAGTGAGACAGTTCAATCATCGCCTCTTGAAGCTTATTCGCTCAGCTCTTCGGTAGATTACCACAGCCTCAAAGGCAGCCTGCTCTACTTTCCTGACGGCAACCACATAATTGAATCCGGTATCAATATAATCAGGTACGGCATCAATCCCGGCAAACTTGATCCACTGGGATCTGCTTCCTTATTAAATGCTATAGAGATTAACAGGGAGAAAGGGCTGGAGATGTCAATATTCATAAGCGATGAGTTCAGCATCACCGACAGGCTCAGCACAGAGGCAGGTATCAGATACACAAGGTACCTGTACCTCGGACCGTCGGCATCCTTTGTTTATGATGAAAACAACCCTAAAAGGCCTGAATTTATTACCGATACCCTGGTTTTTGGGAATAACCGTACAGTGGCCGGGTACGGCGGACCTGAACCGCGCATAAGTATAAGGTACAGCCTTTCTGATGCAGGCTCGGTAAAAGCCAGCTATACCCGTAACAACCAGTATATAAACCTGATCTCAAATACCGCAGTCATAACTCCGTCGGACAGATGGAAGCTGAGCGACCGTCATCTGCAACCCCTGAGCAGTGACAACTATGCCCTGGGCTTTTTCAGGAACTTTTCGAACAACATGATCGAAACCTCTGTCGAGCTGTATTTCAGGAATATCAGGAATTTAACAGAATACAAGGAAGGGGCGGAGATATTGATGAGCCGGAACATCGAAACCGGCCTTATCAATGCAAAAGGATACAGCTACGGTATTGAGATTTATGCAGGCAAGAATGCAGGCAGGCTGACAGGGTGGCTAAGCTACACACTATCTTCCTCAAGGCTGAGGTCAGAGGGCCATTTTCCTGAAGATCAGATAAACAACAACAATTATTTTCCTGCAGGTTATGACAAGCCCCATGAGCTTATATTAAATGCCGGGTACAATATATCAAGGAGATGGCGTATAGGTGCAACTTTCAACTACAATACCGGACGTCCTGTAACACTCCCGGAGATGCATTTCAACCATGGAGACAGGGAACTGATCTATTACTCCGACAGGAATAAATACCGCCTGCCTCCCTACCACAGGCTCGATATATACATCACCAGGAATGAATCTATTAAGATTAACAAACGGAGGACAGGATACTGGACATTATCGCTGATTAACGTTTATGGCAGGAAAAATCCCTATTCGGTATTTTATGAACGGGAAACTCAGGGTCCGTCAATACAAAGTGACTCTTTTAACCTCTACAAGCTATATATAATCGGAAGACCGGTACCAACTTTAACCTATAATTTTATTTTCTGAATATGAGCAATCCAATTATAACCAACTTTATTATAACAACTGTTTTATCTGATATATAGCATGAAGCAATCTATATACTATATAATATCTGCGGTTGTCATTTTTGTTGTTTCTTCGTGCAAGGAGATATACCACCCCGAGACAGACCCGATGGAGGATGTCATATCTGTGGACGGGCTGGTTACTGACCGGCCCGGAATGAGCGCAATAAAACTGAACCATCAAAGTAAGGAAGACAGCTGCATGGTCTCACTCGGAAACGCCACCGTATATGTAACAGATAACGAAGGCAATATTTTCCCTTTCACCGATAATGATCCCATGAAGCCCGGACACTATTTTCCATCCTCACCATTTACAGGAGTGACAGGACGCAGCTATACTCTGCACATAGAGACACCCGGTAATGAAGTTTATGAATCTGAACCACAAACCATTGTTTCTGCTGCAAAGCTTGAAGAACTGATCCCGGTAAATGTTATTAAGGATTTCATGCTTAAGGACCACAGTGGCAGGTATTACAGGCAAAAGATTCCCGGTCTTGAGGTTTATGCCGATATGAGGGGTAAAGATGAAGATATACTGAGGTTCAGGATTGAACCCACACTTCTTTTACTCTACAACTACTATGAATTCATAGGTCCTGACGTTAATGTTTATTACAGATGGAAAAAGATCAGGCTCACTGATACGGAAGAGATAAACCTGCACCGGTTTGAAGAGGGTTTCAGCAGGGTAATGCACAACCTCTGCTTCCTTCCCGGCAATAAAACCCATTATCAGCTTAGCAATGAGGAGCACATCTACAAAAAAATTCTGATAATAAGGTATTACACCATGAACAATGAGGCGTACAGGTTTCATGCCGAAGTCTTTAAACAGATCAATTCAGATAATAAACTTTTCGACCCCATAGTTTCGCAACTGCCCTCAAATATCAGATGTACCAGCCATCCGGGCAAACCTGCGGCGGGCTTTTTCGAAGCCTCATCAACCCGGACGGAGACGTATATGCTTATTGAAAGACTTCAGGATGATATACTGGAATTCTCAAAGATTATGAACCTTGATAATGTGTCACTCAGAGGGTCACTTAAAAACGAAAAACCCTGGTTCTGGTAAGAATGATAAATCATAAAAACCCTTTACGGTTTAAAAACCGGCTTAAAGAGATGCAAAAAATATTACTTGTAACGGCTCTTATACTAACCTGTCTTCACGGCGGGGCTTTTTATGCGGATACGGATGCCCGGCATTATCCGTCCGCTGAAAATCCTTATTACGAAACAATTATAATGCATACGGACAGAGATCTTTATATAGCAGGAGAAAGGCTCTATTTCAGGCTTGATATTTTCAACAATACCGGCGATCCGGTCAGCCGGATTGCATATATTTCACTCAGAAACCAGGACAATACACTGATAAACAACGTTTTTATTTTTCTTGAAGAGAATACAGGCTTTGGCAGCATATATCTTTCCGATACCCTCGGCAGTTCGGTATATCAGCTGGTAGCATTCACCAACTGGATGAGAAATTCGGGCCAGGAACATTTTGCTGAAAATCAGGTAATGATAGTTAACCGATTTGACGAGGAGCTGGATTTTCTGAATACGGCAAACCCGGAAAAACAGGATGGAAAAAATGCAGGTTCAAATTACAAGGAAACCATTCCGGATTACATACCCGGCCATGATAACAAAACTCAGCGGCATGGCTCTGTAAGTATCAGCCCTTTAAAAAATAAATTCGGAACCCGGGAGAAGGTACAGATTGAACTTGTGCCCTCATTGCCGGCAGGCTCGGTGGCATATCTTTCACTTTCGGTAACTCAGAAAGAAGTACATTACGGACTGGATGAAATAGATACCAATAGAGGAATCTTTTCATGAAGTCTAGCTGTCTTTCGCACTCTTTGCCACTTGTCCACATGAACAGCCTCAAACATTAAAAATAATCTCCTCTACCTAATGAACCAACTGACCTTCTAGCTCTACGAAGAGTTGATACAGGAAATTCTTCTTCTTCTGCTTCTCCAGCCAAAATTCCTCTATAAATTCCTAAT
>JAWODJ010000071.1:0-28423 GCA_046483315.1 Bacteroidales bacterium
CATCCGGATTATTGATTAAGGAAGAATATCGAAACCCGGTACAATACCAGGAGAATTCATACCACTTTTTTAAAAAATGTTAGCAAAAGAGACAGAGAAAAAAAATCAATAATTACTTTTGACTTAACCTGTTGTTGTCAATTTTAATGTTGCAAGTCCATACAAATGATTAAAGCACTTGTCGTTACTCCGGTAAAAGACTCCATTGAAACAACCCTCAGTTCTGCCCGGGCTGTTGCTAATTCTTCAGTCAAGGTCAAACATATAATCTTTAACGATTTCAGCACACCCGAAACCCAGTCTGTTTTAGAATCATATCAATTAGAAATAGGATATGAACTGGTTAATCTGAAAGAACTGACTGATCATCCCTCACCAAATTATAAGCTGGTGCTTCAGATAGCTCAGCAAAAAGCATTAGAGGAAAATATTCCTCTAATTGTTGTAGAATCAGATGTTGTGATTGGGAAAGATACCATTGAACGGCTCCTTAATCATCTGCTTTCGGATGAAAAAGCCGGGCTCATCGGAGCAATAACTGTTGATGAAAAAGGGAAAATCAATTTTCCCTACCAGAAATTTAAAGGGGTTAAAGAATCAGTAATACTGACCGGGAGAAGCCTGAGTTTTTGCTGTACATTATTTTCGTTGGAATTGTTAAGAAACTACAATTTCTCCGGCTTAAATGAGGCAAAGGACTGGTATGACACTTTCATCTCGAAAAAATCCCTGCAGCTGGGATTTCACAATATATTACTGATGGATACTCTTGTTTTACATAAACCGCATGCCAGCCGTCCGTGGAAGCAGTTGAAATACACCCATCCGTTGAAATATTA
The DNA here is from genome assembly GCA_046483315.1 of Bacteroidales bacterium. Lineage (GTDB taxonomy): Bacteria > Bacteroidota > Bacteroidia > Bacteroidales > PUMT01 > PXAP01. The sequence continues at coordinate 840 of JAWODJ010000071.1, forward strand.
TTTTTTGAAATTCTGGAAAGGGTTGGATAAGATCTGACTAAAGAAGCCCAAGCCACTTTAACAGTGTATTATAGGGTTTCGACCAACTTCTCTGAAATCTGAGTGGCCCGTTCAGCTCTCTTTGAAAGAAATCCAAATGCCTGGAATTCAAATATTTTATTCTTTCCCGTTTTTTCTCACTAGTTCCTGTCTTTTTTCTTTTGCTTTTTGACGTTTGCCGGTAATAAAACCCTGTAATTGGAAGCTGAACTACTTTGCCGCCATTTTTGAGCATTTTAATCCAAAATTCCCAATCTTCCCTTCCCATTTTCATATCTTCTGAGAATCCCCCGACAGACTCGGCGTCAGTTTTTCTGAACAGGGAAGAGACAAAAATCATATTATCCCGTGCAAGTTGATTTTTGCTGAACGGCTTTAATTTCCATATTTTTTTTTTCGTTTTATTAAATTTCATGGCCTGACAATAGACTACTTTAACATGAGGATTTGATTCCAATATTGCAACTCCTTCTTTAATATATTCTTTTGAGATCAAGTCATCTCCGTCTAATGGCAGGATGTACTTTCCTGATGCAGCTTCTATTCCGGTATTTCTTGCCTTTGCCACACCTTCATTGGCTTGATTGATAAGTCTGATTTCAGAATATTGTTTTTCCAGCTGGAGGGCAACTTCCACAGAATTGTCTTCTGACCCGTCATTTACGATTATTATTTCAAGGGGCCGGTAGCAGGATGCAATAACGGACTGAACTGTTTCTGCAAGGTATTTCCCCTGATTATAGCATGGAATAATAACTGAAACCAGTTCTTTTTTCATACGTATCGAGTATAGTTATCAATTAGTTTATCAACATGTTACTAATTCATGATAAAAAGAATTTATTAAATGAACCGGACGGTTGTTTCATGGCAAGGGTATTAGGTCCGAATTTCCGGGTTGAATAACCGTAGTTATGCAGATTGGAAATACCAGCCTCGTATTCATCATTTTGCAATCCAACATTTTCGAATACAATGGCCTGAGGTTGTGTTTTTCCAATATCAAAAATGCGGATTACTTCGAGATCATAACCTTCTGCATCTATTTGCAACAAGTTTATTTTTTTTATTTCATATCTGCTAATCAGAGTCGCCGGGGAGATTACCTCTACAGCTTCATGGCTAATCCATTCGCTTTTGTTTTTGGGAATATCTATTCCTGATCGCTCACAGTTGGAAGCTACAATACCGTCTTCAAATGTTTTTTCAATTTTTTGCCTGGAAAAAGAAGCCAATCCGGTTGCCCAACGCATATCCGAAAAGCCAATCTTATATAAAAGCTGACTTCCATCTTCTTCCCCAATAGCAGCACATACGCACTTAATTCCCTTGTTTTTGGCATAAAGCCTTTTCAAATATTGATTAAACACATCTGGTTGAGGCTCAAGTAAAACGCCATTCCAGTTATCCCTTTTGATAAATTTATGAATTGGGTCATGTGTGATTCCGTCATTGGCTCCGATTTGGATAACTGTAAAATCTTCCTGATGAGCCAGGGAATATTCATTTAGAAATTCACTCAGACTTCCCCTTTCTGGCTTAAAAAGATGCCTGTAATAAAAAAGAAAAAATTTATTATTGCCTGAGCTGAGGTTGAAGCGAAAAGATTTCCATTTGTGCTGTAAAAATCTTTTCAGAGGCAAAAAGGGCTTTTTGATTAAACTCATTAATTCAAATGTTCTGATCAAACCTTAAGATGTGGAATTGTATTGGCCACTTATATCATCCGACAAAAATATAGATTAATATTCGCACTTTTATAAGGATGGGAAAAAGAACATTTACAAAATGGGAGAAGCTTCGGATTATAAAGGAAGCGTTTGGGAAAAGGTTAATGATACCTTTGAGAAATATGCTTCTTATCGTGCTTTGTTTTTGATTTTAATTTCTGCGGGCCGGGTTTTTACAGCTGTTTCTTTTGCATCAGGGCCTGAGGGTCATACCGAGCCAGAACTGCATTCCCACCCTTTGCTCGTCAACAAGTGAGTTTCTTTCAAAGCCGGGTGATGCAATAAGCTGTATGCTGAACGATCTGGATGGTGAAAATGTGACGCCACCCAGAAAGCTTGTAGTTATAATGCTGAGGCGCTCGCGTGGCTGAGTGATTCGCTCGCCTGTCATCTCTTCGATTATTACCTCTTCATTCTGCACTCTCTCCCTGTAATCATAAAGGACCAGTGTCTTATTTTCTATTTTCCAGAAGTTCATCACCCGGTTCAGCCCTATTAGAAAATCCCATCTCTCGTTTACGTCATACTCATAGATAACAGGTATCTGGATTGAACGGAGGCTGGAGGCAAATTCCCAGTTAATGGTTTTGTCCTCTATTGTTTTATTGTATTGTGTCCATGTGCTTGTGTCATTTTCCCAAAAGTAGACCCGGTGGTAGAATGATTCGGAAAATGCATCAACCTTTTCGATGGTGTTGGTGGACTGGCGGCGGACTCCAAAAATTGCGCCGACACTTAGGTTTTGCTTTTCATCAACATCCCAGTTCATAGCCGATTGCAGGGTGCTGCTTTTGATGTCCCTGTCGCCGCTTCCGGTCCGGAAGTCATGCATGATGGAGAAACCCTCACTTTCGGAGAAATTGCCATTATTAGAATAGTAATATTCATTATCTGATTCGCTTTCAATATCCGATGCCAGTCCGAGATCCTGACGGGCAAGGGAATAGTTGTACATTAACCTGAAGCTCAGATCTTCTCTCATCTGCCTTTCCCATTGAAAACTCGAATAGAATGTATTGCCTGTGTGATCCCAGTTCTGATCTGACTGGTGCCAGTTGTTGTAATTACTCCAGTTTGTACCGTCCCTTATCCCGTGCCTCGACATTGATTCATCATCACTTATCATATTCTGTATCACCTCACCCGTTACCAGTCCCCCAAAAAGTCCGAATTTATTATTGCCTGCGGTATAGTTCACACCAAGTGAGTAGTCCATGTGACCGTACTCCTGTTCCCTCTGTTCATGTGTCTTCCAGTAGGAGGAGTAATCAGCCTGCTGGTTCCACAGGTTATCACTCCCAAGGCTGCCGTCACGATCAAACATGAGACCTCCTGTTTTGAACCCAATTTCCAGGGCGTCATTAATTTTCCAGGCAAGGAAGATGTTCATGGCATGTCCTTCATGGTACATGTCATCCGATCCCGAAAACCTGTCCGTTATTTCATAACCCTCCGTTCCCGCATAAGCTATTCCGTCAAGGGATTTTCCGGCCTGGTTACGATAAATATCATGCGGTATGGCATAATAACCGCCGGCCTGGCTTATTAACTGGTAGGTTGCCCCCAGGGTAATCGAATTGTTAAGTACGGGAAGCCTGGTGAGCCAGGCAGCACTGATAAGGGGCGTCAGCTCAGCCCTGGCAGTTGTGTGATAATATCCCCAGCCGGGATAGGAGTATCCCGGACTGTATATTTTATAGCCGGGATAATATATGCCGTAGCCCCGGTTTACAATGTCGCGGGTATTTCTGAAATCAAGGTAAAAATAGTTTGAAGACAGGGTATCACGGTCAAAACGTGAAAGGTTTGAAGGGTTTCGTTGCATTGCAATAAGCGGCTGATCTGAGGTGAGGACTGTAGCAGCTTCGAAATTTGCCGGCCCCGTAGGATTCAGGAATGACGGAATGAAAAAGAAATCTGACTGTTCAAAGGTCATTTCCAGAGGCCTGTCAGAATAATACTGGGCTGTAAGGCTTCCCGGCGTTATCAGTATCAAAGCCAGGGCAAATATTTTTAATTGATTCATTCTGCAGGGCTTTGGGTTAATAAATTCTTTTCTAAGTAAGATGCACAAAACCCCAGCCGGGTTGCAACCTTTTTCCCGAAATATAATTCCGGTAAATCCTTTTTTTAGTTCATTACTTTTGCACCGGGTGCTTAATGCATCGGTTAAAAAAAGCCGGTACAGGTAAACTATAGCCGGCCTGGAAATCGGTTGATTATTAGTTGTCAGGCTCCTCCGATCTGCATTTCGGCAATACGGAAGCTGGGTGAGGCAAACGAGCGGTTCATATCGATATCATTGCCCATCATGTCAATTCCTTTAAGGATTTGTCCGGCGCTGCCCGCGATGGTAAGTCCCTCAACCGGATGTACAATCTTTCCATTCTCGATCCAGAATCCTGTTGCCCCACCGCTGAAATTGCCGGTCACCGGGTTGATCCCGTAACCTGTCAATCCCTTCAGCAGGAGTCCGCGTCGCGTTGCAGCGATAATATCTTCCTGGCTGTACTGACCGGCAGCCAGGTACAGATTATGTGTGCCTATTCCCGGAAGGCTTGTATATCCGCCCCTTGAGGCGTTACCCGTGCTTTCAGCACCCGCCCTTGCAGCTATCCGGGTGTTATATATGAAGCTTTTGAGAATGCCGTTTTCGATAAGCACCCTTTTTGCGGTCGGCACTCCCTCTCCGTCAAAAGGAGAGCTGCCTGTACCTTTTGGTTTGGTGCCATCATCGGTAATGGTAAGAAGTGATGAGGCAAATTGGTCGTTCATTGAATTCTGAAGGAAGCTTGCCCCCTGAAGTACCCTTTCGCCGTTTAGAGCTGCTATCACACCTCTTAAAAGTGACGGAGCCACTGTCGGGTCAAATATCACCGCTGCCCTCTGTGTTTGTATCATTTGCGGGTCAAGAAGCTCCCATGCTTTTTCAGCGGCCTTGCCGGCTATTTTGTCAAGCGGCTCAAGGTCAGAAAAAAACCTGCGTGAACAGTATTCGCCCCCGGTCCTTCGCTGATCGCCTTTTTCTGCAACCACACCAACTCCAACAGAGCATATCGATGATTTATAGGTTTTTGATATTCCATTCGAGTTGGCAATAAAAACCTCCCCCTCTCTCTCTCCGAACGAGGAACCTGAACTGTGGGTGATTTTCGGGTCTTTCATGGCATGATCTTCGATCTCAAGGGCCATATCAATTTTTTTGTCCATTGTGACCCCGGCTATCTCAGGATCATACAGTCCATCAACATCGGAGTAACCCGGATCATCCGGAAGAACATTGCTTTCATCGGGGGTTGTAAGCTTCGCAAAGGCAACAGCCCTGCTTATTGTATCATCCAGGGCTTTTTCGCTGAGATCATTGGAATGGCTGAATCCCAATTTGCCGCCGGCAATAACACGGAAGCCCACACCACTTGAGGAGGCCTCCTGGATCGTCTCGATATCTGCATTGCGAACCCTTATGGAAAGGTTTCTTCCGGTCTGGAGATAAACCTCGGCCGAGTCAGCACCCAGTCGGAGACATTTGTCAACCAGTTTTTCTGTTAATTCTTTATAGTCCATGATATATATAATATTTTATAGGTTCAAAACTAAGCCCGGCTTCCGCCTACATTTATTCCCCTGATCCTGACAGTAGGTTGTCCGGCAGATACCTCGGCCGACTGACCGCCCTTGCCGCAGATACCGGGTCCGAAATCCAGGTCATCACCAACGGCATCTATGCTGGAGATAACTCCCATGCATGATCCTATCAGGGTCGCACCCTTAACGGGAGTTGTCTTTTTACCGTTTTCAATAAGATATGCTTCACGGCAGGTGAAGTTGAAAACACCGGTCACCGGATTAACACTTCCTCCGCTAAGGCTCTGAACGTATAGTCCCTTTTTTGTGGAAGCCAGTATATCGGCTGGTTTATCATTGCCATTTTCAATGAAAGTATTGGTCATCCTGGGTATCGGTATGTCGCGGAAAGATTCACGTCTTCCGTTACCGGTGCGTTTCATGTCAAGCTGTTTCGAGCTCAGGATATCTGTCATGTAACCTTTTAATATACCTTTTTCAATAAGCACATTGCGTTGTGCAGGAGTTCCTTCGTCATCGAAATTGATTGTTCCGCGCATATCGGGAATGGTCCCGTCATCAACCATAGTGAAATTCTCTGTTGCCACTTTTTGGCCCAGTTTACCTGTGAAAGCGCCTATTCCTTTGGCAATGTTATCAGCTTCCAGGGGATGTCCCACCGCCTCATGTATCAAAACGCCGCCCCAGCCGTTCTCCATCACCACATCCATCATGCCGGCAGGTGCATCTTCGGCCTGAAGCATGGCTATTGATTCCCGGGCAGCCCTCTCTGCAACATATTCGGGTGTGTACTTTTCAAACATTTCAAATCCCGAGTGCTTGCTGAGGCGTTCGCGCGACATGTGCCTGTTGGTACCGTCATCACTCATTGTCTCAACAATAAAGAACATCAGCGGAAGTTCATCCCTCAGGTACAGTCCCTCGCTGTTTGCTATAACCCTGCCTCGCACCTGGTCGTAATAATCCACCTTTGCCATTTTGATACGCGGGTCATAATCCAGCGCGGCCTGGTTTGCCCTTTCCATTATCTCTGTGCGCCTGGTGTCGGCTATCTCTTCAAGGGGCTGCTGAACGGTAATGTAAGATTCACGCTCCGCCCCGGCAATATTTACCGGCGTTATCACCGGCGAGTTACGTGCCACATATGATGCCACCTCGGCGGCTCTCAAAAGGTTTTCCTCTGTTATCTCATCGGTATATGCAAACCCTGTTTTATCGCCCGACACAACCCTCACACCGGCCCCCTGGGCAATACCGTAAAGTCCGCTTTTAAAAAATGACTCTTCCATAATGATCTGCCTTGACACCCTGTTTTCAAGGTAAACATCGGCAAACTCACCCCCGCGGGCAAGTGCTTTGGCAATAACCTTGTCGAGAACCGGTTTCTCAAGATCCAGTCCGCTACCTGATGCAGCCGGCTGACTGCAGGAGGAGAGGTGACTCAGGAGTGCCGGAGTGGTTGCAACAATCAGTCCTCCTTTCATGCTCATTTCCAGAAATTTTCTTCTTGGAATTGCTCTTACTGAATATTTGTGCATATCTTATTGGTTAAAATTATATAAAACCTTAACTGTAAATGAAACGCCATGATACTGCGTCTCACAAAAATGATAAATTTCACATCAGTTCCATAATGCAATCATCATTTTTACTGACTGTATAATCGACGAAGTCAATTTTTTACAGGGTGAAAATATATATTTAAGCCGAACAGACAATATTAATTTTTTCCGGCAGGCTGACTGCCAGCAACTAATTCGATACAGCAGCCACCATATATGTCACATAATCAGAATAGTATAATATCCCGGAGAGGCTGATATGTTATGGAGCATCTGTGTCGGTTTTACAGGTAAGCAGTTCCATGACACTAAAACACCAACCTGACCTTGTAGCCGTTGTGCTTGCGGATATTCAGCACCCTTCCGCCGTCAAACATCAGGTACTGCCCTTTAATGCCCTGAAGGTTGCCCCTTATTACAGGGGTTTTGTCAAATGACAGGGTAGTTACTTTTAACGGGTATTCCCTTACGGGGAAATTAACGGAAGTTATCTCATTGTCATCAATAAGGTACTGCCTGAACTCTTCTGCCATGATCATAAAGGCTCTCTCTTTTTCCTTCAGCAGATCGGGCCCTGACTCCTGTTTGTTTGTAAGCATGTTTCGCCAGTTGGTCTTATCCCTGAAATGATCTTTAAGAAAAACCTCAATGGTGCCGGCAAGGAACCTGTTGGGTGTCCGCGCTATTTTTACAGCACGCGTAGCCCCCTGGTCTATCCACCGTGTTGGTACTTGCGACACCCTGGTTACACCCACCTTCAGTCCGGTTGTATCTGAAAGATACACGATATGATCCTGCAGGCAATGATTTTTTGACCACTCCATATCGCGTGATACCCCATCCTGTGCCCGGCACAACTCCGGATGGAGAATACATTTGTCCGTTTCCGGCGAATTCATAAGGCATGGATAGCAGTAGCCCTGTGCGAATGATTTGCTTGTTTTTCTTCCGCACCCGATGCAATGGATCTCATTAAGGAATTCAAATGAAATTTCTTTACCCATAAGGCTGTTCATATCTGCTTTTTCTTCCCCGAAAGGGAGAAAATAAGATACCGGATCACCGGGCAGAACCTTCATTTTTTTTATGTTGCCTGTATAAATTGCCATTAAAGCTATTTATTATTAAGATGTAACTATCATAAGATCAAAGACAAAGAAAAAAAGATAAAAATAATTTAAAAAAATTAGTACTATGTATTGCATAGTATAAATAAAATGATATATCTTTGCAATGAATATATGCAGGTGATAACAGGTATATTTAAAATCAACACCTGCTGTTTTTATGTAACTTAACAAATATAGTAAAGATGAAGAAAACCATTACCATCAACCTGGGCGGAACAGTATTCAGCATTGATGAAGATGCTTACGGACTGCTCAAGTCATATCTTGAAAAAATTGAAAGTTATTTTTCCGATGAAGATGACCGAAATGAGATTATGGCAGATATAGAGTCCAGGATATCAGAGCTGTTCTCTGCCGCGAACAGGTCAGGCGCTAAACCGGTAACAATTAAAGATGTTGAAAAGATCATCGAGGTTATGGGTGATCCCGGCGATATTGCAGATATGGCTGAAGAGGCGGAAAATACTGAAGAAAACGAACAGTCCTCTGCCGGGAGAAAAGGCCACAGGAGAATATACCGGGATGTTGATAACCGGGTTCTTGGAGGTGTCTGCAGCGGAATATCTGCCTACTGGAGCATTGATGTGGTGTGGATAAGGATTGCTTTTGTGGTTCTTTCGCTGCTGTTTTTTTCTGGGTTTCTTGTCTATCTGCTGTTGTGGCTCGTTATACCGCCGGCGCAGACAACTGCCCAGAAACTTGAAATGCGGGGTGAACCTGTGAACATCTCCAGTATCGGGAAAGCAGTGAAGGAAGAATTCAATAATGTACGCAGAAACCTTAAAATTTAAAGCCATGATAAACCATAAGGATTTACCGGAGGCGATTTTAATATCCTTTCCTGTCAGCGACCGCCAGGCCGGTGCAGATGAAATATTTTACTTCATTTTATTAGCGGTAAGCACCTTGTTACCGGTAATATTAATTCAGATAACCTAAATTTACTATTACAAATGAACGTGGAAAATACAAAAGCGCAAATGCGAAAAGGGGTGCTGGAATATTGCATTTTATCCATTCTGGCAAATAATGATGCCTATGCTTCCGATATCATCAACGAGCTGAAGGATGCCCGGATGATAGTTGTTGAAGGCACCATGTACCCATTGCTGACACGCCAGAAGAATGCCGGCCTGCTCAGCTACCGATGGGAAGAATCTCAGCAGGGACCGCCAAGGAAATATTACACTCTCACGGAAAAGGGTAAAATATTCCTGGAAGAACTGGACAGATCATGGCAGGATCTTATCACTGCCGTAGGCTCCATCAATAAAAAACGCAGTAAGTCAAAATCTAAAAACCAACCCTGAAATGAAGAAAGCAATAAAAATAAATATCAGTGGCGTTATTTTTCATATAGATGATGATGCCTACGAGAAGCTGAAAAGCTATCTGAAAACCGTCGAATTGTATTTCAGCAGTAAAGAGGGAGGGAAGGAGATAGTTGACGACATTGAATCCAGAATTGCCGAACTTTTCCAGGCGCGCGTCAGCGAAGACAAAAAGGAGGTTATCACCATTGAAGATGTTACCGAGGTTACGGCAATAATGGGTGATCCCAGCGATTTCGTCGAAGAAGCAGAAGATGCCGGTGAAGAGCAGAACGGCGGTGAAAGCAGCTCCAAGGAAGCAAAAAGGACCATTTCAAAAGGGACAAAACGTCTTTACAGGGATCCCGACAATGCGGTGCTGGGTGGTGTTTGCGGGGGACTTGGAGCATATTTTGGTATCGATCCTGTGATCTTAAGAATACTGTTTATTGTTTTGTTAATTGTTGGCCATGGGGTGTGGGGAGTGGTGTATATAATATTGTGGATAGCTATCCCAAAGGCTGTCTCCATTGCCCAGAAACTGGAAATGCGTGGAGAGAGGGTTACCATATCCAATATTGAGAAAACCGTAAAGCATGAATACGAAGAGGTTAAGTCCAACTTCAAAAACATAGAGAAAAGCGAAGGATACAAACAGGCAACCTCTGCTGTTGAGGAGATATTCAGGGTACTCGGACGAATAGTTGTTGCGATAGTAAAAGTGGTGCTTGTACTGCTCGGCATTGCACTGGTTATTGCCGGGTTTGTGCTTCTGATGAGCTTTCTGGGCGTATTCTTTTTCAAATCGACAGTATTTTCCCTCGGATGGTTCAACACAAGTTTTTTCCCGTTAAGCCAGTTCCTGTCAGCATTTGTTGATCCTGTCAATCTTTCGGTATTTCTTGTTGCCCTGTTTTTTGCTGTTCTGATACCGCTAATATCGATTATTTACGGTGGCATTAAGCTGATTTTCCAGATCAGGACAAGGGACAGGGGCATTGGCATACTGGCGCTGGTAATATGGGTTATTAGTATCTCCGTGCTCTTTACACTTGGTTTTATTGAATCAAGAAAGTATGCTTTTGGCGGTGTTGTTCAGGAAAATGTAGTTATCACTCCGCCACCTTCCAAAACCCTGTACCTGGAAATGGAAGAGGAGGTAAATATGACCCGGCTGGAAGATCTGACATGGTTAAGCAATCCGCCACGGGGTTTATACAGGGTGCAACACTCTACAAGGGGAATATATTTAGACACCTCAAATGAGATGTTATATTCACGTCCTTCCCTTATCATAAGATATACTTCAGACGAAAAGCCTGAACTGGTAATAGAAAAGAAGGCCCGGGGTTCCAGCCAGCTTTATTCGGAGCTGAATGCCGAAAATATAGTTTACAACTGGGAGTTAATGGACTCGGTGCTTATCCTTGACAATCTGTTTACTTCCGGGCCTGGCAGGCAATGGAATTTTTCCGGGGTAAGCATGAGGTTGAATCTGCCTGAAGATCATGCGGTCTATATAGGTGATAAAATGGATCGCATAATAACTTCTGCACGGACTACCGACAGGATAAGAATTTCATCAATGACCGGAAAAAAATGGAATATGACAGGAGAGGGTCTTCAGGTGGTTAATTAGAGAGCCAGGCCCGAGTTCATCTAATAAATACGACCTGTAATTGTGACCCTGGTTCAAGGGGTAAATGAGACCTGTAATCGCTACCAGGAGAAAACGGATTTAATTTCCCGAATTGGTTTTTTTTATTATTTTTGCACCGGAATTGGAAAAAGACTGACCGATGGTGTAATGGTAGCACTGCAGATTTTGGTTCTGCCGGTTCAGGTTCGAATCCTGGTCGGTCAACCATCTAACAACAAAAGCCGCTTGTAATGAGCGGCTTTTGTTGTGGGTTGCAGAAACGGTGGTTCCGGGGTTGCCTGATCAATAATAACAGGACTGCCGGAAATACTTTTTTCTGTAACGGGAAGGACCTTTTTACAGGTTAGGTCATATCTTTCTCTATCATTACCTCATTAATGGTAACTGACTTCAGGAGTTCGGAAACCATTGCTGCCATATCCCTCATGTCATCGTCTCCCTGTTCACAGTACCAGTTAACTGAAACATTGAAGCCCTTTTTATTAAGTTGGGCAAGTAATCTGCAAATATCCATTATTTTAACCAGCGAATCAACGTGAAGGATTTCAAATTCAAGGTTAAGCGTGGTATCCTGGGCGGGGTTTTCTCTATATTCATTAACCCAGTCAAACAACGGTTCAAAAAAACGCCATGCTTTGGCAGAAATGGCCCTGCCTGAAATGGTCAGGTTCCCGTCAGGGAGGAAGGTAACCGCAGGTGTATTGCATGTTGAAGGTAAAATAAGACTATCCATTTCGCGAAAGTTATATGCGCGCAAGTAATATACGGTTATAACCGGTTTTTAGTTACAAATATTATATACCGGGTTCATTTTAAGGAAATATATTTCAAAAGAAGAAATACGTGCCCTGCCGTTACCTTTTCATTGCTTCCTCTATTTCGTTTATGGTTTTCGGAGAGTTTCCCGAAAGTACCCTGTTGCCGTTTTCAGTGATCAGCACATCGTCTTCTATCCTGATTCCTGTTCCGGCATATTTTTCATATACGGGGCGGACCTTTTCCGCGAAAGCGTCAAGTTCATCTGCGGATGCCTTGTCGCCAAACAATTCGTGGAGATATTCCAGCCGGTCGCCCAAAAGATAAATTCCCGGTTCAATGGTCATTACCATACCGGGCAGAATTTCCCTGCCCCTGATCTCAGGGCTGAGAATGTAGGAATCACGGTCCGGCGCATCCAGGTCGCCATAACTGCCCACATCATGCACATGAAGTCCGATATAATGGTTGTTCCGGTACTGGATATAAAACCGCTTCTGCCACCATGAAGTGGTGTCGGTAATGAGCCCGATATCATAAAGTCCCCTTACAATGATCTCGGTGGCCCTGTGGTGGCAATCCAGTATCCGGTGACCGGGCACCATCTTTTTAATGGCCTCGAGGTTGCCTTTCAGCACCAGCGAATAAAGCTCCTTCTGTTCATCGCTGAATTTGCCGTTAACGGGAATAGTCCTTGTTACGTCGGCAACATAGCCGTTGCAGGAAGCCCCGATATCCATCAGCAGCAGGTCACCATCCTTCAGGGTACGGTCATTTTCGGTATAATGCAATATTGCTGCGTTGGGGCCTGATCCGGCTATCGTGGGAAAACCTGTCGGAAGACCGTTCTTTCTGAAAACATACTCAATCTCAGCCTGCACATCATATTCCTTCTGTCCCGGCCTTACTGTCTGTAACACCCGCCTGTGTGCCAGGCCGGTAACTTCAATTGCCTTTTCGAGCTGGGCGATCTCCCAGCTATCCTTAACAACCCGCATCTCATGGAGAATGGGAGCAAGATCGTTGTGAAGGGATTTGGCGATCTCTCCTGCCTGGCCGGAAATTTTTCGTATTTTGTCTTTCATTACCCCGTCATCATCATGGATGGAGGCGGATTTTTTACCTGCTGTCATATCGGGCAGTCTGTCAGTAAACTCGCCGGCAGGGTAGGCTGCATCAGCTCCGTACCCTTCAACTGCCCCTTCCACGCCCGGTCTTTCGCCGTCCCATAATGTGCTCATAGGTTCCCTGGGAAGGACAAAGAGGGTAAATGGTTTTTCTGAAGAGGGATCGAGCACTGCAACGGCATCTCTCTCCCCGGTAAAACCTGTAAGATAGATAAAATCGTTTCCTGCAGATGCTGATATGATGGCAATATCGCCTTTCATCTTTTCCATAAGTTTCCTGCGACGGAGCTCAAAAATGACGGGATCAATATCTGGCGATTCACCAGTGAAGATAAAGTCCTGCGGAAGCTGGTGCCTGCTTCCGTCCGTTTCCTGTCCCCCGCAATTTGTTGTGCCAATGCCTGTAGCCATAATGATTGCCGTAATAACGGCTTTTAGTAGGTTGCTGTGCATGATTTGAAGTTATACTTTGATGGTTTACTGGTTACCGTTTCTTGATGTCCGAGGACTACCAGCCGGCCGGGAAGCAATTCCCTGAAGCGCCTAAATTTCAGGTTTCCATCCCGGCTCATATTCACGACTCCAAAGCTTCAGTGCATCACGGTCAAGTGCCTGCCCGGTAACACAGTTTACATCAAAGCCTTTTCCTATCCTGTAGGCAATATTGGCCAGATGGCCGAGATGTGTGCTTTTTACACCTTCATCTATGGGTGATTTCTGCACATCCTTTCCCCTGATTGAATTGAAAAAATTGACCACATGCATGGTTGACATGTTGCCTCCACCTCCAAGGGCCGTGCCTCCTTCATAATCGCCTGTACCCCTTTCCCGCACAAGGTTTCCTCCACGGTCATAAAGTTTGTAACCACCCCGGTTCATAAATACCGATCCTTCGGAGCCGAATATTATCGTTCCCCTGTCGGCCCCATAGGTTTTGTATGCATTGCGGCTTTTGCCGTCCCACTTTATGATCTTGTTTCCCGGGAAGCTCCAGGTGGCATCCATGGTATCGTACATGGTCCATCCGTCGTCCGGGTAATGAAACTTTCCTGCAGCAACTTCGACCCTTTCGGGGAAATCTACCTGCAGTGCCCAGCGCGCTATATCAAGTTCGTGTACCGCATTATTGCCCGTTTCTGCCGTACCCCACGTCCATCCGTACCAGTGCCAGTTATAATCCCATGTGTCATGTTTATACTCCTGCCTGGGTGCGGGGCCCTGAAACAGGTCCCAATCCAGTCCCTCCGGAACGGGCGCTTTAACAGGTACGGGAGACTCGCCCCGTGCATTGCTGTAGAAAGCAATGGCTTTGTAGGGCACACCTATTGAACCATTGTGGATTTCATTCACTATCTCGGTAGAGGTCAGTGATGAGCGCTGCTGGTTGCCCATCTGTATCACCTTGCCGTATTTTTTCTGGAGTTCAACAAGAAGTTCGCCTTCGCGGGGATTGTGGCTGCACGGCTTTTCAACGTAAACATGTTTGCCTGCCTGAACAGCGTAGCAAGTTCCCGGAGCATGCCAGTGATCAGGGGTAGCCAGGATCATTGCATCAACCCTGTTATCATCCTGAATCTTGCGAACATCATTCTCCAGCGAGGGAGTGTAGTCTATGATGCCGGCAAATCTTTGTGCTGCTTTTTCCCGCTGACTTTTCATAACATCACACAGGTAGAGAAGCTGCACATTGCTCTCTTTTCTTGCAATTGGTTCCGGAAATGCACCGAGCCTCCGTCCCAGTCCGACTATAGCCACATTCAGCCTGTCGTTGGCGCCGATAATCCTGTTGTAGCTGTTTGCATTCATGCTCATTCCGCCTATAGTAATTCCGGCAACTCCAAGGGCTGATTTTTTAATGAATGATCTTCTTGAATTTTCCATTTTCAGGGGTTTTATTGTTAAACATCTTAAGGTTTCTTTGTATTGACTTGTTACAAATCGGCTATCCTCACGGCATCATAAATACGAAGTTGAATCCAGCAGCCGGTTTTCATTATTTTTGTACAATGCATAGTTGAAACCCGGCTGAATGCTGTATGCCCCGCTTTCACCCTTTTTGTTCACTGCAAGGTATCCCACCTGGTGTTCCCGGTAACCGGGTATTTTCTTAATGAATCGCCCTACTGCTGTTTCTACGGCTTCCTGGGGAGTGAGCCCGTTGCGCATCATCTCCACCACAAGAAAAGTACCAAGGGTTTTCATTACCAGTTCACCTGTCCCTGTTGCCACGGCTCCGCCCACCTCATTATCACAAAACATCCCTGCACCAATGATGGGTGAATCACCAACCCTTCCCCTCATCTTGTATGCAACACCGCTGGTGGTGCATGCTCCTGCAATGTTTCCATTCAGGTCAATGGCTATCATACCTATGGTATCATGGTTCTCGATGTTTATAACCGGTTTGTATTCTGATTTTCTTAGCCATTCTTTCCACTCTTCCCGGGCTTTTTCGGTTAGCAGGTTTTCCTTTTTGAAGCCCTTCTCAAGGGCGAATTGCAAGGCCCCGTCTCCTGCAAGCATTACATGTGGCGTCTCTTCCATTACTTTCCTGGCAACGGAAATGGGATGCATTATATGCTCTAGGGCGCAAACCGATCCGCAGTCGCCGTTCTCATCCATTATACAGGCATCAAGTGTTACATTCCCCTCACGGTCTGGTCTGCCTCCGTATCCTACGCTCATATCATCGGGGTCGGCTTCAACAATGCGTACTCCTGCCTCAACGGCATCAAGTGCCCGCTGACCGGCAACGATCTTTTCCATAGCGGCATTATTTGCCTGTACACCGTTTTTCCATGTGGATATAACCATCGGTCCGCCATCTCTGTCGGATTGAAGGGGCATACCGGTTATATTACCCCGGGACTTTGAACCGGCCAGAATGGCCATTGATGCAATACCGGTTTTCCTTAGAAATGTCCTTCGGGAGTTAATCATATTATTGTGGTTTTCCGACCACAATATAAGAAAAAAAAGTATTAGCAGATCAAATGTTACAGCTCACTTTGGGATCATCTGCCGTGTTGGAAACAAACTTTCCTTTAGTGCAGGCGGATAGTAATCAGCACTATCTCTGGTCTGCTGCCAAGTCTCATGGGCGGGCCCCATGTGCCGACTCCGTTAGATACATAAACCTTCATCCCGTCAACTTCTCCAAAACCCCTGCTAATAGTGTACACAGCCCTGGTAATAAAGTTCAACGGCCAAATTTGTCCGTGATGGGTGTGTCCTGAAAGCTGCAGATCGGCTCCTGCCGCGGCGGACTTCTCCAGGTTGAAAGGCTGGTGGTCAAGAAGTATCACTGGCAGATCATCGCCGGTATCCTTAAGGAGCTCTTCCACACTTATTCTTTTTTTCCCTGAAAACCTTTCAATATTCAGATCTTCGCGTCCTGCAAGGTAGAAGCTGTCGTTTATCTTTATCACGCTGTCGCGGATAAGGTTTACCCCGTGACTGGTAAGGTATTGGGCCGCCTTACTTATTCCTCCTATATATTCGTGATTTCCCGTTATACCGTAAACCCCCAGTGGTGCAGAAAGATTTTTTATCGAACTGCCCAGATCGCGGTGAATGACGGGGCCGACATCCTCGTCAAGCATGTCTCCTGCCACCAGGATGATATCGGGGCTGAGCGAATTTATTTTTTTAACCAGCTTGCCGACCCTGTTATTCGGAGTAAGGCTGCCAAGATGGATATCAGAAACAAGGGCTATGTTTACCGAGCTCATTTTGCTGTTTTGACCTTCAAGGGGAATCTCTATCCTGTTAACCTTAGTGAACCAGGTATTCAAATGGGCAATCACAACTATTACAATGACAACTGACGTTACAGTTTTGAAAAGGACCAGCCTGGTGTGTTCAATATTGTCAAGCCAGGCCGAAGGAAATACCGGCACAGCCAGGTTTAGGAGCCTGGTAATATCTATTAATAAAAGTATCAGCACAAAATATAGCATTGCACCAAGCCAGAACGAGCCTGTCCACACGAGGAAATTGGCAGGAGGGCCAAGCCAGAATCTTTCAAGTATGCGTCCTGCCACGAATGAAAGTGAAAGGAAAAGGAAGGCTGCAAGATATATGGCGCGGACTTTAGAGGTGGAAGGCAGAGCCTGCCAGCCACGTATAAAGATGTAATAGTTGATAAGGAAATAGATTGCAAGCACTATGCTGTAAAAAATTATAAAGCTTATGGTCCGCATATGATAAATTACTTATTTAAATAATGTTAACAGGCATTTTAAAACTTTTGTCTTCGTGTGTGTGAATTTTGCTCATGGCTCGTTTCAGCTCTGCTTAAATTTAATTGTTTCAATTACACTAAACAATCCGGCCGGTTAAAAGTTTGAATTTAACAATCTTTTGCATTTTTTGATATCCTGCTATGGCTCTTTTTGTTAAATTTGATCTGTTAAAAGAGGGGCCCTGCAGGCCTTAAAACCAGACTTTAAACAAAAATCGTTTTTGCTATGAAAAAAAGATTATCCGTAACTTTTATTGTTGCTATTATCATTTCGGCTAGCCTTTCAGCCCAGGTTAAGGAAACCATACCTTTGCCGGATTCCCAAAAATCAGGAGGCATGCCTCTTTTTGAAGCACTGAATAACCGTCAGAGCATACGATCCTACAGTTCCAGGGAGCCGGACAGGCAGGATCTTTCAAACCTTTTATGGGCGGCTTTCGGTATCAACAGAGATGATGGCAGGCGCACTGCCCCTTCGGCCCGTAACTGGCAGGAGACTGATATTTACCTTATCATGGCAGACGGCTGGTACCTGTATGAACCACAGGAGCATGCATTGCTGAAAATGGGGAACGAAGATCTTCGTAAGGATGCAGGCAGCCAGGACTTTGTGGCAACAGCCCCCCTTAATCTTATTTATGTTGCTGATTATGAACGAATGACAGGTTCAAACGAGTCAAACAGGGAGTTTTACTCGGCTGCCGACGTGGGATTCATATCCCAGAATGTTTACCTGTTTTGTGCCTCCGAAGGGATGGCTACCGTGGTGCGGGGACTGGTGGACAGGGACAGGCTGAAGGAGGTTCTGAAGCTAAGGCCTGCCCAGCATGTTGTTTTTGGTCAGACGGTGGGGTATCCCGGGAATTAGTGTCTCTTTACAATACCGTAGAAAAGGAACATTAAAAGCTGTTCTACCTGCTGTTCGAGGCTGACCGGGCCTTCGCGGATTACAATATTGTATTCCAGCCCTTTGATGGCAGTAACTATGGCCACTGTTGCCAGTTCAGTGTTTACAAGCTTGAAGCGGTTGTTTCTTACCCCGTCTTTCAGGATGCTTTCGACCATCTTCATCTCTTCTTTGTCATATTTGGCGCGTACCTTATTTATAAAGGGAAGGTGATCGAGATAATTGGTTTTCACCGCGGTGTACAGGTTGATAGACTGGTTAAAAGCCCGCATTCTTGCTATCACATAAATTTTCATCCTTTTGTAGGGATCTGTAATATCTTTGGTGGCCTTTATAATCTCGTGCTTCAGGTATTCCGCTTCACGTTCCACCACAGCTTCAAAGAGTTCCTCTTTACTTATGAAATAGTAATAAAGGGAGCTTTTCCCCATACCTGCTTTGGCGGCAATATTCTCCATTCTTGCTTCTTTAAAGCCATGATGACCAAACACCTTACCTGCTGCAGTGATGATCTTTTCTCTTTTTTCGTCTTTTTTCATGGTTTGGTATAAAGTGAAAACAGCACCTGGTTCTCCAGTGTCAATTATGAGGGACTAATATGCGGGGTGATCATTTTTTTGCTTTTTTGGTTTGGATTTTATCTTTCACAGTCGCTAAAAATAACATGCAAAAAAGTCTCTTTCAAATGTAAATGAAATTTTTTTCATTAAAAATTACACATGAACGAATGAAAAAAATTTCATTGGAAAGCGAAGCGGTTCCTTCTGTAAGTGAAAATTTTATATTTTCTGAACAAAATTTTGGCTCTTTTTTACACGATAAATTTATCTTTTGTTTTCCGGCTCAGCCGGTGTAAAGTCAAGTTGTTTTTTTTCCAGGTTGGCCCTTGAGATCTTCACCGTTATATTGTCTCCAAGCTGGTAGCGTTTTTTGTTGTGTCTTCCTGTAAGGCAGTAATTATCTTCATCGAATTCATAAAAGTCATCATCAAGGTTTCTTATGTGAACCAGTCCCTCACACTTGTTTTCCACTAACTCAACATACAGTCCCCACTCTGTAACACCTGATATTACTCCCTTGAAAACCTCTCCCACCTTGTCACTCATAAATTCAACCTGTTTATATTTTATTGATGCTCTTTCGGCCTCCACTGCACGTTGCTCCATTTCCGAGGCATACTCGCACAGGGGCTCATATTTTTTGGCGCTTTTTGATTCGCCGTTATTAAGGTAATGACTTAGCATGCGGTGCACCATCATATCGGGATAGCGCCTTATTGGTGAAGTGAAATGTGAATAATAATCAAAACCCAGTCCGTAATGCCCTATATTCTTCGTTGAATATACTGCTTTGGCCATACTTCGCACCGCAAGGGTTTCTATGAGATTCTGCTCTGTTTTGCCTCGAACCTGTTCAAGTAGCCGATTCAGGGAAGTGGATATGGCATTGCTGCTACCGGTTTTGATGCTGTAACCGAATTTTCTGACAAATTTCGAAAAGGTCTCCAGTTTATCGGACCTGGGCTTGTCATGGATACGGTAGACGAATGTTTTCCCTTTTTTTCTGCCCTGCCCTTCTTTATTGTTGTCAGCCCGGGCATCTTCTTTTGTGCCGCCTGACCTGCCGGCAAATTCAGCCACCCTCTTATTTGCCAGCAGCATAAATTCTTCTATAAGGTGGTTTGCCGAGCCCATCTCCTTGAAATAAACCCCCAGGGGCCTGCCTTTTTCATCAAGATTGAATTTAACTTCGGTCTTTTCAAATCCGATAGCCCCCTGCTTAAACCTGTCGGTCCGTAATCTCTTAGCCAGCTTGTGCAGCGAAAGTATTTCCTTGCTCATTTCACCTGTTCCGCTGTCAATTACCTTCTGGGCCTGCTCATAACTGAACCGTTTGTCGGAACGGATTATCGTTCTTCCGAACCATTCTTTTTTGATCTTTGCATTCCCGTCAAGTTCAAACACTGCCGAATAGCAGAGCTTATCTTCATCAGGCCGCAGCGAGCATATCATATTTGACAACCGTTCGGGCAGCATGGGCACTACCCTGTCAACAAGGTAAACAGATGTCCCCCGTTCATAAGCCTCCTGGTCAAGTATGCTTTTAGGTTGTATGTAATGGGTGACATCGGCAATATGTACACCGATCTCCAGGTTTCCGTTCTGCAGTTCTTTTACTGACAATGCATCGTCAAAATCTTTTGCATCGGCAGGGTCAATTGTAAATGTGGTAACATTCCTGAAATCCCTTCTTTTTTTTATCTCTTCCCTGCCAATTTTTTCAGTGATTTTTTCTGCTGCCTCCTCCACCTCTCCTGGAAAAATGTATGGCAAACCATACTCGGCCAGGATGGCATGCATCTCGGTTTCATTCTCCCCTTTCTGGCCAAGTACTTCCACTACCTCGCCAATGGGGTTTTTGACGTTTGCAGGCCATTCTGTTATACGGGCAATTGCTTTGTCTCCTGTTTGCGCGCCTTTCAGGTTTTTCAGCGGGATAAACAGGTCATACGGCAGAACCCGGTTATCTGTTATCAGGAAAGCGAAGTTTTTTGAAACCTCCACCGTTCCAACGAAAGTTTCACGTGATCTCTTAAGGATTTCTACCACCTCTCCTTCGGGATTCTTCCTGCGTCGCATGGCATAACAGTAAACTTTGACAATATCACCGTTAAGTGCATGGTTCAGGTTGGCTTCATTTATATGGATTTCCTCAGGAAAATCTTCCGACACAATGCAGGCTGAACCATTGGGGTTCATCTCCACGGTGCCGATAACATATCCTCCTTTGGACTTAAGCTTGTATTTTCCTGTATAAACCTCGTCCAGTTCATCTTTTGAGGAGAGATCCTTCAGCACGGCATTGATCATTTTTTTTGTTTCACTGTCGCGGATCTGGAGCTGCCTGGCTAACTGCTTGTAGTTATAGGTCTTGTTGGGGTGATTACCAAAAACTCCTGTAACAGCCTGCTTCAGGCTCTGGTGGTTATATTTTTTTGTGTTTTTATTGATCTTTTTCTTTTTCGACATAATAAATGTATTTACACAGGATCATCCTGTATTTTGGAATTAAATAATAAAAGTAATGAAAATTGATGTGAGTAAATGGAAATAGATTGTTAATTTTGATCAGGCAGTATTGCAGGCAGCAGGGTCTGCAAACAGAAAGATGTGGATTAAAAAATATTTGGTTCTGCAAATATAACATATTAGTATATCATTAATGCTATTAAATTATTTTAAAATGGCAAAGCCTTATAAAATCGGGTTGGCTCTGAGTGGCGGTGCAGCACGCGGAATTGCTCACCTTGGTGTTGCAAAGGCTCTTTTTGAAAAAAATATCAGGCCTGATTGTATAGCTGGTGTCAGTGCCGGCTCTATAGCAGGCGCCTTTCTGGCAGATGGCCACGAACCGGACGAGTTGCTTAAGATTTTCCTGGGTAAAAGGATGTTTTCATACCTGGGTATTACCCTTGGCAGGGTAGGCCTTTTTAAAATGACAGGGCTGAGGGATGCCCTTGAAAAAAATCTGAAAGCCAGGAAATTTGAAGATCTGAAAATCCCGCTTTATGTAGCATGCACAAACCTTAATTCCGGCAGGGTGGAATATTTCAACGAAGGAGACCTTATTGAAAAGATTATAGCCTCATCAAGTATACCGGGGCTTTTCACTCCTGTAAAAATCAATAATTCACTTTATGCTGACGGGGGTGTTCTGGATAATCTACCTGTCAGACCTGTAAAAGACGTCTCCAAAAAGGTAATAGGGGTGCATGTCAACTATACCGGACCGCAGGATGAATTAGGAAGTGCGATGTCAATTGTAGAACGTTCATTTCATTTAAGCATAGGGGCAAGGATTTCAGAAATGGCAGATGAATGTGACCTGTTCATAGAGCCTGAAGAATTGGGAAATTATAGATTGATGGATGTTTCAAGGAGCAGGGAGATGTTCGATATTGGCTACAAATATGCCAAAAAGATGCTGGAAGAGAGAAAATCTTCACCCAGGAAGTTATAATATTAAATATTTTTCATCATGGCTAAAAAGTACAAAACAGGGCTGGTCCTGAGTGGAGGAGCGGCCCGCGGACTGGCGCATCTGGGTGTTATTAAGGCCCTTTATGAAAAGGATATAAAACCTGATGTAATATCAGGCACCAGTGCCGGATCAATTGCCGGTGCTTTCCTGGCCGATGGCTATGATCCGGAGGAGCTGCTTGAGATCTTCATGGAAAAGAAAATTTATGAGTTTCTCAGTCTTTCTTTCGGTAAGATGGGCTTGCTGAAGATACAAGGTATAAAGGAAGTTTTGCAGAAGAACCTGAAAGCCAAAAAATTCGAAGATCTTAACATCCCTCTCTATGTTGCCGTTACAAACATGAATTCAGGTGAGACGGAATATTTCAATGAGGGTGATCTTATTGACATTGTGATAGCTTCTTCCAGCATACCTGTGCTTTTTATTCCCTCCACCATGAACGGTTCGGTATATGCTGACGGAGGGATCCTTGATAACCTGCCTGTCAGGCCAATAAGGGATAAGTGCGAAAAAGTTATCGGGGTAAATGTCAACTATACCGGTCCGGAAGACAAGATCAACAGTATGATGAAAATAGCAGAGCGCTCTTTTCATCTTAGTATCGGAGCAAGGATAACCGAGCTGGCAAAGGAATGCGATCTGTTTATTGAACCGGAGGAACTGAAAAAATACGGGTTACTTGATGTGGGCGAGGGAAGAAAGATGTTTGAAATAGGTTATAAGAAGGCAAAAAAGATGCTGGAGGAGAGCGATGTTTTTAAATAGTAAGATCTTTATCTTATTTTTACCCCCGGTAATATTGTTCTCATGAGCAGATATCAGGACAACAGGTTATATATCTTCAATACTCTCAGCAGAAAGAAAGAGCTGTTCAGGGCATTAAACCCGCCCCATGTGGGCTTATACGTGTGTGGCCCGACTGTTTATGGTGATCCACACCTCGGCCATGCACGTCCGGCTGTTACATTTGACCTTCTTTTCCGGTACCTGGGGCATCTGGGATATAAGGTAAGGTATGTAAGAAATATTACCGATGTTGGTCACCTTGAAAGCGATGCCGATGAAGGTGAGGATAAGGTTCTGAAAAAAGCCCGGCTCGAACAGCTTGAGCCCATGGAGGTGGTACAGCAATATACCAACAGCTACCATGAGTCAATGACCCGTCTCAATGTTCTTCCGCCCTCCATTGAACCAAGGGCCTCGGGCCATATTATCGAGCAGCAGCTGATGGCGGAAAAAATTCTTGAAAGGGGATATGCGTACGAGTCCAACGGATCGGTCTATTTTGATGTTATCAAATATCACAAAGACCATAATTACGGAAAGCTGTCCGGCCGTGTGCTTGAAGATCTTATTAGCAATGCCCGGAAACTGGACAGCCAGGATGACAAAAGGAACAATGTCGATTTTGCCCTCTGGAAAAAGGCTGAACCGTCACATATCATGCGATGGCCTTCCAGGTGGAGTGAGGGTTTTCCCGGCTGGCACCTGGAATGTTCGGCCATGAGCAGCAAATACCTGGGCGGGCAGTTTGACATTCATGGCGGGGGGATGGACCTTCTCTTCCCGCATCACGAATGCGAGATTGCCCAGTCTGTTGCTGCAAACGGCAAAGATGCCGTCAGGTACTGGATGCACAATAATATGGTTACCATCAACGGCCAGAAGATGGGCAAGTCACTGGGCAATTTTATAACCCTTGACGAGCTGTTCACTGGCAGCCATAAACTACTGGATGACAGCTACAGCCCCATGACCATAAGGTTCTTTATGCTGCAGGCCCATTATGGCAGCACGCTCGATTTTTCAAATGAGGCCCTGGCAGCAGCCCGGAAGGGTCTGGTCAGGCTGATGAGCTCGGTCAATGTGCTTGGCAAGATAAAACCCGCTAAGACAGGAAGCTTTGACGTTGACGGATTTGAAAAAAAGGCATATGCAGCCATGAATGACGACCTTGGAAGTCCGGTATTGATAGCCCATCTTTTCGAGACTTCCCGTTTTATCAATTCCGCTTACGCCGGAAAGGAATCAATCACCGCACCAGACCTTGAGAGACTGCAACATCTCTTTAGGGTGTTTGTATTCGATATTCTCGGATTGAAGGAGGAGGAAGATAAGGAGATGGGAGACCTTACCTCAAAACTTGTTGATCTGTTGCTCACCATACGCCTTGAGGTGAAAAGGAAAAAGGATTTTGAACTGTCTGACCGCATCCGTAATGAGCTTGCAGGGTTCGGGATAACGGTAAAGGACAAAAAAGACGGTTTTGAGTGGGAGATAAAAGAGTGAAGGGAATTCCCGGGGGACTTGATTGATCGTGAAAAACCCCTGTACAACTATTGGATATTAATGGATAACAGACTGCATAGAAGGCCTACCAGTGAGGTGATGGTCGGGAATACCGGCATTGGAGGCAAAAACCCTGTAAGGGTGCAGTCGATGACCAGCACACCGACTTCTGATACAGAGAATACTGTTGATCAGATCATGCGCATTGCCTCTGCGGGAGCCGAGATAGTCCGTATGACGGTGCGAAATATGCGCGAGGCTGAAAATCTGGCAAACATAAAATCCGGTCTTCAAAAGATGGATTGTTTCATACCGCTGGTTGCCGATGTACATTTCAATCCCCCGATAGCCGAGGCAGCGGCAAAAATTGTCGAAAAAGTCCGCATTAATCCCGGGAACTACGGAATTTCTCCCAAAAAGGTATATTCTGAACTTTCTGATAAGGATTACAATAAGGAATTGTTACGGGCAAAAACAGCCTTTAGCCGCCTCATTAAGATATGCCGCGAACACAAAACTGCATTGCGCATTGGCGTCAATCACGGATCTCTCTCGCCACGCATAATTTACCGTTACGGAAATACCCCGGAGGGGATGGCCCGGTCGGCGATGGAATTTCTCCGGTTTTGCGAAGAGGAAGATTTCCATAATGTGGTAGTTTCTCTTAAATCGAGCAATACCCTGGTAATGGTGCAGGCCAACCTCATGATGGTTGAGCAAATGGACCGGCAGGGCATGGATTATCCACTGCACCTTGGAGTGACAGAGGCAGGCGAGGGAGAGGACGGAAGGATCAGATCGGTTACCGGGATCGGGACACTGCTTACGGAAGGTATTGGCGATACCATAAGGGTTTCTCTTACTGAAGATCCTGAGAAGGAGGTGCCGGTGGCGAGGAAGTTACTGGAGCATATTGAAAGGCAACGGGCAGGCAGCACGGCCGGAGATATTGCGGCTGATAATGGTATAAGCGGTCAACCACGGTTAATGACCAGGAAATCCCGGCCCGTGCTTAATATCGGAGGAGATAACATGCCGGTAGTGATCTCTTCCTCTGAAGTTCCCGGACCTGATTACCTCTTTTCAGCCGAGACATCCAGGCTGGGAGGTTATCCCCTGGTAACCGGCAGTAATTATCTGCAGGGGTCTTTTGAAGAAACCGGGCTGATATTCCTGGAGGCTTCCCTGGCCGGTCTCTCCGGAGAACTGCTTGAAAAAGCTTCATCGGACAAAAAAGTGGTTTTCGTGGCTCACTCCATGACCGACTGTCCCCCTCTTGAGATGAGACAATATATCTTAACCCTCACCAAATATGGTTGCAGCAACCCGGTGATCTTTAAAAAGGGGTATAATTTTTCTTCGTCTGAAGATTTTCAGATTGCTGCGGCTGCAGATTTTGCTCCTCTCTTTATTGAAAGGGCGGGGGACGGACTGTGGCTGGAGTACCTGCCACGGGGTGTTTTCCATGCGAATGCCGGTTCATCTGCACCTGACACATTATACGGTCCTGATGCTTCCGGCACTGTTGATCCTGGACCTGATGTCACCGGCAAATCACTCTCACCTGAATTGTCACAGATTGCAGGATCAACTGCATTTTCAATATTGCAGTCGTGCCGGGTAAGAACAACCAAAACTGAATTTATCTCCTGTCCCTCCTGCGGAAGGACAATGTTCAATATTCAAAAAGCCACTGCGGAAGTTAAAAAGAGGTTGTCGCATTTACGCGGACTGAAAATTGCGGTGATGGGGTGCATTGTTAACGGCCCCGGCGAGATGGCCGATGCGGATTACGGCTATGTTGGCTCCGGCAGGGGCAGGGTAAGTCTTTATAAAAAGCAGGTTCCGGTTAAGCGTAATGTGCCCGAAGAAGATGCTGTTGATGAGCTGATCGGACTGATAAAGGAGGAGGGGGACTGGCACGGGAGGGAATAGTGCCGGGATTACCGCTCATGTCCGCTATCACAAGAGAGTCCGTCATATCCTGAGTGGGCAAATTTATACCACGGCAATCTTTACCTGATCTCAAAAACCTCGCGGAGACTTGTATTTGCTTTGTGATGGTATGCCTGTAAACCGGCTGTCCTGGCAGCTTCAACATTGTGGACCGAGTCGTCGATAAACAATACATTTTCTGCTTTCAGTCCGGCATCCTTCAAAACATGATCAAATATCTCCCTGTCAGGTTTTCTCATCTTTACCTCATGTGAGTAGTACAACTTTTCAAATAATTCGGTAAGCCTGCTAAAACCCTCTCCCTTTTCTTTGCTATCAAGAAGGGTTTCAATATGGATGGCATTGGTGTTACTGAGAAGAAACAGGCGGTATAATCTTTTCAGTTTTTCAATGATCCTGATATTTTCCTCATGCATATCAACAAGCATGGCGGTCCACGCTCTGTCAA
Organism: Bacteroidales bacterium; assembly: GCA_046483315.1. Lineage (GTDB taxonomy): Bacteria > Bacteroidota > Bacteroidia > Bacteroidales > PUMT01 > PXAP01. The sequence continues at coordinate 27,623 of JAWODJ010000071.1, forward strand.
TGTCCTTATCAGGAATATCCCTGCCTGCATGTTTTCTGAGTTCATCCCTGAACTCCCTGCTGCTTATCCGCCCGGTCTCATAGAGATGAAAAAAGCTTAAATCGTTTCCGGCAGGCCGGCTGACAAGAAGCCTTGACAGCTCATTTTCAATATTCCTGAACCCAACTGCAATAAACTCATCTATAGATCTTTTGAAATCCAGGTTGAGCAAAACTCCTCCAAGGTCAAAAATTATTGCATCTGGTTTTTTCCCCGAAAGGGGCTTAATTTTTATATTTCTCATAAAAAAGGTAAAGACAGTGTTGAAATAGAATGCAAATATATCTGAATTTTTTTCAGCGTAAATTTTGATAATTAATTTACACAAAATTTATGCTATTACAGGAGAAATATGTAATATTGCAGTCCCAAATAAAAATATTAACATATTTTTCCGGGCCCATAGCTCAGCTGGTTAGAGCACCTGACTCATAATCAGGGGGTCCCTGGTTCGAGCCCAGGTGGGCCCACAAAGGAAATCAAGCACTTGCAAACACCACTGCAGGTGCTTTTTTTATTATGTACTTGCTTTAAGGGCTCGAAGCCATCCCTGCAACCTGGCCCCTCGCTAAATTAACCCACCGGGTTAATTTTTAACGCTCGGTCCGGTTCGAGCCCAGGTGGGCCCACAGACACTTAAAGCACTTGCAAACATCACTGCAGGTGTTTTTTTTTGCCACGGCTCCGGGACAACCCCCGACCTGTGCAGCACGCATCGTTCCCGCCTGTCCGTCGGGCTCCGCTAGCAACGCAGCCCGAAGC
>JAWODJ010000086.1:0-9912 GCA_046483315.1 Bacteroidales bacterium
ATTTTTGATGGTATTGATACCATAATTATCTTGGTGTTTATTTTAATTATATCAATTTCAGGATAAAATTTTTTTACATGAAGCACTTTTCGTTTTAGATATTCTCCCATACCTTCCTTTAATACCTTCCTTCGGTATTTGGTCGATATCACTATGTGATATCTTGTGTAATATAGGCCATGGCTCTGCTTTTTGTATTTCATGTAATTTATTATAGCAAAGACAGCGGAGCGCCTCCATCTTCAGGCTTATGCCTGAAGTATTATTGGCGGAATAAATATTTTTCATTTTACGCCGGGATCCAGCGAACGGTATAGCTGCCATTTGTAAGACGAACGATCTGGGGAATAAAGGCTGACTGTTCGGCGAGACGTCGTGCAAAAAGCAACATGAAATACAAGAATGCCAGATATCCCTGCAACCGGCCGGAGAATTTCGGTGGAATTTCCGAGAGGAATAATATAAGGTCCCAACCGGTTGTGAATGTGACCGATTCTTCGCCTGAGAGGTGCAGGCTGAGTAAGCGACAGGATGAGAAGAAGATATCTTCTCTAAAGTTTATCTGCACCTCATTGAACTTCTCATAATTGATGCCGTTCCGGTCACCTTCATCTGCCATCTCCAGTTGTCTGGTGACGCTTTTTGATACCTTTTTATAAAGCTTTTCCGTAACGGCTTTGAAATCGCCGGAGTAGAAAAGAGGTTTCTCCGGTAACAGTGAGAGGATTGTTTCGCGCATATTCTCTATAGCAGAAAAATCAAGGTCCGCGAAGACGGCAGCACTTTTCTTGTCTTGCTTGCCGGTTCCTGTGGTGGCAGTACTATCATGGCCCGGTTTATCATTTTCCGTCGCAACTTCAGTATATATCTGAGCCATATTGAAAATACCGCCAGATATATTGGAGGCATCAAGTTCGTGTTTGCTTAACTCGTCAACAATATCGAAGTCATGGAACCTGAAAAGCAGAAAAGGATTGCGGTCTATCTCGTTTGCAATTACATTTATTACCGCGGCCAGATGCTTGCAGGGAACAGCCCAGTCGGGACAGGAACAGTTCATCTGCAGATCATCCCAGCGCCGGGGGAATATACGGATGTTGCTTTTTGCAGCGATTTGGTGCAGTTGTGGGGGCAGGTCCCGGTTCAGAAGCCTTGTTAATAAAAGTGGGTTTTCCAGTATGGCACTGGTCATAGTTGTTTTCTCGGCCGCTGTAAAGCCGGGGGTTTTGACAGTTACCTTATATGGGGTTGACCGGGTGCCCTGCACCAGGGCTTTAATAGTTTTGCTTTTCAGGGTGATCTCCCTTACCGCCCCCTTATTCGCGTAATTGCGGCCCCTGGGCAGCCGGTTGGAGTAGTCGATGTGGGAAAGGGCTTTCATCCATTCACCGCCCCACCATGTTTGTCCGTATTTTGGCATAAAGTAAAGCTGGTTGAAAGTTTATCTTTAGGTGCTTCTGATTCACCAAAAACATATAAAAATGGTGAATATAACCACCAAGATTCAAATTTTTTGACTAATTCTGTAGAAAATCTGGTGTTTTCTTTAATACTGGATATTTATTACAGAAGCTTCCGGCTTTTTATGTACTCTGTCAGTTTATCCAGTAAGGATGAAAGATAAGATGCTTCCCTGGAGAGCTGGTTCAGTCCGTCAGCAATTTCCTCTTCATTGTCCGGGTACTCATGAGTTACAATGTTTCTTATCTCTCGAAGAGATAACCATTTATCAGCACTGTCAGTAATGGATAATTTTTCAAGTCTGTTCAGGATGTCTATGAATGGTTTATTTTGGATATCCTCCCCAAGCCCCTCTATAATCAATGGGAAAAGCTTATTTCCTATTGTGTCCTGGAGTTGTGAAAACCTGTAAATAAGCTGATCAGTCAGACTTATCTGTTCTGGCGTAAGGTTTTTCATATTAACAGGATCAACCGGAAAAATTTTTTCCAGACTGCCTAGTGCAAACAGCATACGTTCCCGGTGGATATTACATGTTTCAATGACCTTTTTCAGTTTGTCGTTGTATTCGGGCCTGTTCATATCAGTACTTTTATGGTCATAATTGCTTTTCGGGGTTCAGGGGTTCAGTGGTTTCGGAGTTTTTTTGGTGTTGGGGTTTTAGGGTTTCGAGGTTGAGAGATTCCGGCGACTTCGTCATAAGGGCACTTTTGTTTTATCAATTGATTTCTGAAACACAGATTTCGGGGCAGACCATGATTTGAATACAACATCAATGCGCTGGTCGCCCAATTGCTTCTTCAGATCTGCCAGGAATGCAACCTTGTTCTCAACAGTGCGTTTTTCCTTCGGTACATTATCAAGCAGCAGGTCAATATCTCCGCCTTTTTCATCAGGGTTTGCCCTTGATCCAAAAAGAAAAACGGCAACATCCTCTTCGAAGTGCTTCCGGGCGGTATTGTGTATAATAACCTGCTGTTTGTGGTTCAAGCGCATAACGTCTGGAATTAATCAGATGCAAGTTACGAAAATTTGAAGAACAAGCTACAGGATAAACTTGTCATTCCGGTTTAAAAAGATACATCAGTACTCCAGAGGAGCGGGACCAGAGCTTTACCGGTCAATTTAACGAGCAAACCTTAAGGTAGCGTTTTTAAAGAGACTCTCCAAAGTCAGCCCTGAATTTCCTGGCCAGTTTCCTGGGCCAGTCACTTACCGGTGCCAGCCGCCCCATAAAGAAACGCAAAACAGGTGGTTCTTCTACAAATTTAAGTCCGCCTAGAATATCACGGTTGGCATATAGCCATTTGACCCGGTCGAGCAAGAAGAGTGTCTGCGAAAGCGTAAACACCCTCCTTGGAAAAGCCAGCCTGAGGAGCTCCATATCGGCCAGAATATCGTTGCCGTTCTCATCTCTGAGGCTGGATATCGTACCGCGTTCCGTTCCGCGACAGCCTGAAATAATAAACAGCGCAGAAGCAAGCGCTCCTGCAGGATATTCCTCTTGCTTAACGTAAGTCAGAAATCCCTCATATAACGGTATCAGATCCCGGAGTTTCATATATATATCCTTGTCATCTGTACAGATTCCGTCTCCCCGTGTGGAGGTTACTTTCCGGTGTTTGCCAGCGAGAAAGGCTGACCGCCAATCAGGTTGGTAGATGCCTCAAGCCTCTCTTCGATCGGTTTCAGATTTAGCTTCTGAACGATTCTTACCTTGTGAAGTTCGACAGGTACCTGTGCTCACCATTGCCGAATTTGATCATGTTGCTGCCGTTGTTTTCCGTGATGTGATTAAAATTTGTAGATTTAATTATTTTTTGGGATTTGTTTCCCGGAGCATAATATATACTGGATGGTTATTATCTCAACTGATAGAGAAAATTTTAACGATACCAAAAATAGGATAATATTTTATTTTGCATCTAAATGAGTAGAATTATTTTGAGAATAGTGATTATTTTTAAATAAATATTTAACAGACATGAGCAATAATTCCGAAATATTACTTTACCAAACCGAAGATGGTCAAACAAAAATAGATGTCCGTTTAGAAGAAGAAACAGTTAGGCTTTCACAGGCACAAATGGTTGAGCTTTTTGAAACCACAGAACAAAATATAAGTCGGCACATTAATAATATTCACGAAGAAGGCGAGCTAGATGAAATCAAAGGCAAACGCGAGGTTCAGCGTAATATTAAGCATTATAATCTTTGATGCAATTATTTATACATTAAATAATAATTATGAGTATAGCATTTAAAGTTCTTAACGGTGCTTTTGGGCTGGCAGGTATCTCTTTTTTTGCCGGCTGCATGCCCGCAACTGATAATTCCACAACAAAACCCAATATTTTGTGGATCAATCTTGATGATGCGCGGGCCGATGGTATAGGTTGTTATGGCGGGCAATGGGCCAATACCCCGAATATTGACCGGCTAGCTGGCGAAGGCGTAATGTTTAGCCAGGCCATAATCCAGAATCCGGTTTGTGTGCCCTCGCGCAAAAGCATGAAAACAGGATATTATGCCTACGAGGCAGGTCCGGTTGCTATGGGAAAATCACCCGAAAAGGAAGGAGATTATATTGACCATTCCAAAATGCAGCTTATTAATGAATCTCCTAACCTTTTGGATTCGTGGACCGCTATAGGCATGAAACCTTTAAAGATCGGGAAGGTTCATGCTTTCCATGATCATTTTGACCTGAGAGGCGATCCGCTCAGGCTTTTTAATGTATTTGGTAATCCGACAGATTATTTCAATGATAAATACGGTGAAAATTCAGAAATAATGAACGTCGAAAGGGTATTTACCAAAACACATGGCTGGCAGATTGGCGGTGTACTGGATATTGAACCTGAAGCTACGGAAACTTGGCGACTGGGTGATCTGGCCGTGGATATGGTTGATGAGCTTGCCGGGAAGAATGATCCGTTTTTTCTTCGGGTTTCATTCCATGCACCTCATGTTGCATGCTACGTGCCGCGCGAATACTATGTCGATCCTACCCTTATTGATCTGCCGCTTCCAGAGAAAGATGAACTTGCAGGAAAGCCGGAATTCGAGAAGGGCCCCCTAAAAATCTACGCCGAAGCTGATCTGACACGTGAACAGATTGATCTGGCGAGGGGAACCTATTTTGGCATGATGGATATGGTAGATGTACAGGTTGGCCGCATTTTACAAGCACTTGAAGAATCAGGCTTGCTGGATAATACTATCATTGCTTTTACATCTGACCAGGGATTCCAGCTTGGGGAGCGCGGTCTGTGGAAGAAGAGGGTCTTCTATGAAGAAAACGTTCTTGTTCCCTTAATATTAAGATACCCGGAGACCCTTCCTCTGGGACTCACAGTTGATGAACAAGTTGAGATGATCGATTTTCTGCCCACTTTAATGGAAATGTCGGGCTTGCCTATCCCTGAAGAAATAAGGGGAGCGAGCCTTTTACCATTGATCAGCGGTGAAGTGACAAGCTGGCGGGAGGTTTGTTTTTCTGAAATTGACCACAGCCAGAGTATGTATGAGGAGCTGCGCCAGGGAACAGGACGCAGGGTGATGGTACGCACCAAAGAGTGGAAAATGATATTTTTTATGGACAACAGGGTAGAAGATAAAGATGGAGCGTTGTACAACCTTGTAAATGATCCCGGTGAAAAGGTCAATTTGTACAACTTTCCGGAATATGCTGAGGTGATAAGCTATCTTGAAAACCTCGCCGGTGAATGGACAAACGGGAGGAATTTTGCACCGGGGAAGAATTAGGTAACCAGAATCAACCCATTTGTAAAATTTTACGGTCGGCACGATTTTCTGGTCAGATCATTTATTAATATCTTATGGTCAGATTATTTACCCAGATCATCTTGTCGGATTACTGACTCAAATCTTTTTGTCAGATTATTGGACCAGATCATAATGTCAGTCCCCGAAGATTCTTACAACCCCTTCAAGTCCCACCGGTATTTTTTCATAGCCCTCTGTCCATCTTTCTGCTGTCGGATTGCCGGTAAGGCTCATGGCGTAGTTGCTCAAAACGGTTGTATATTTTATTTCCATATGGTTCTCCCCCTTAACCAACACATCTTCAACAGGGAAAACCGGTCTGCCGTACCAGTTCAGCCCAATCTTACTGCCGTTTAAATGTACTTCTGTTACGCCTTTGTTGACTTCCTCAAGTTCGAGCCATTGCCCGTTTCCATCTGATTCAAAGGTCAGGTTATAAATGACCGTCCCGGCAAAAGTGTTTAGCGCCCGGTCATCTGAAGTCCCAAAATCATAAAGGTTTTCAAAGATCCTTTCAAAATCGTTGCCATCAATTTGATCAAATTTCACATTCCATGGTCCTTTTATTAAAACAGCCTGATTTCCGGGTTTTATCCCCGGGCCGGCTTTATCAGAACTTGCCTCTGCTTCTTTATTATATTCTATGTCATCCGGCTCGAATACCAGTAAAAGCGATTCCAGTTGGTTCAGTTCAATTTTTAACTCGCTGTTATTTTCCCCGGAAGGGAAAGGTCTTCTTGTTCCGTCTTCAGGATTCCAGATCCAGGGGATCTTATTTTCTGTTGGAAATTTGATTTCAAGTGATGCAGTTTTACTTCGATTGGAGTTGGTGAAGAAATATATATCCCTTTCTCCTGATTTTTTCCTGATCTGAAAAACATTTGGGTTGGGATTTTTTATTTCCGCATCACTTTCTATTGACAAGCGGCTTAACATATCCATTGTCCATGGCAAAAGGTCGTTTTCTGAATTTGGACCGTCAAGGAAAATAATGTTCTCAGAGTGGCTCTGTGCCATATCTGCAAAGGAATTTTTTACTGTGTTATCACCTTCCGGGGAATCTGTCAGCGAAAGTGACCTGTAAGGCGTACTGTCAATAACCACTATTTTGCCACCATTACTGACATAATCCAGCAGGGAGAGAGCAGTTTCGGGGTGCAATGACCTGATACTGCTCAGAATAACAGCCTGATATGACATTGGTCCGAATCGCAGTTTTCCGTCAGATGTGGTCGCTTCATGTATTATTTCTTCGTTAATATAATCGCATGAACTGCCGGCCTGGCTGATTGGTTCCCAGAGCCGGTGGCAGTACCATGGTTCTGTATGGAAGGGTTCCCTGGTCAATCCTTTCCGCGTCCATATGTCCCCGGTAGGAGCCAGCACCGCAATTTTTTTTACCGGACTGGATTGTTGGAAAACCCAGGAAAGCCGGGCGTTATAATCCACCCATTTGCTGAAATATGGCCACCATGTATTTTGTTCGCTGAAATAGGAGCCATATCTCACCCATCCGGGAAATCCGGCTTCAGTAGGGGAGTAATTGTATCCGTGCAGCACGGCGTGGTTCATGCCTGTTATGAAATTCATATCATCATGCTGCTTGATCTCATCCAGGGAGGTTTTAAATACCCCGCGTGTATTTGTCATCGATTCATTGCTTATGATTTGCCTGCCCATAAGATGTGCTGCTGATGAAGCATAGACATTCCAAATCATGTAACCGTGACCCTGGTTCCATTGCCATTCGTCAGAAGTCATACTGGCTGAATAGATCCAGTTATTGCTCTCGGGTATATCCGGAATCAGGTTACCTTCCATAATCCCCATAAGTAATGGAGTTCCGTAGGCCTGATAACGGCAAAGCAAATTGTTCTCAGTGCAGAAATCCTGGAAAACACGGGTGAAATTGTCATTGAACACATTCACCAGCAGGTTATTGTAGTCATACCTGACCCTTTCTATTGTGTCGTTGAATTCACCTGGGAAATCATCATCCTGATAGCCGTCATATGGATTGTAGAAGATAAAGGGTAAATATGGTTCGAGACTGTAGTTGTAGTTTTGAAAGAAGATCTCTTCAAATCCATCTGTCCAGTTGGATCCCGCCAGTTCAATGCTGTCGCAGAAGAGGGCCCTTATAAGCTGGTGGAGGGGTATTCCGGTATCTTCACTGATCTTTTTCAGACGGTTGAGATATGCAGTGGTAACATCACGTTTATAATGATCCATGACGGGACCGGCTGCGCCGGGAGCGCCATGCATTACCTCGCGCACACTTTTTTCAAGAATTCCATAGATAAGTTCATAATCTCCCGTGGGTAGCTCAAATTCAAGCCTTCCCTTCTCCATGTAGTTGCCGGTAAGATCAATTATTTCTGAAGATGTCTTTATATTGCGTGGCACCAATCGAATAAAGTGTATTTCGTAGCTTTTTGATTGATACCTGAGAACTCTCATGTCCAAAGATTCGCGTAGCATTTTATAGAGACTCTCTTTGTCCTCACTGATGATCTCTCCCCCGGAAACGTTTAATTTGTGGCTCATCACCCTTTGTATTGTCTCATCTTCCTGAACAAATTCACCACCGAAAGGCCAGCCTGAACCTACTATCAGGTCGCTTATCATATCTCTTTCTTTTGCTTCTTCTGCTGCAAGGACAAGCATTTCATTCCACTCACTGCTTAACCAGACAAGGGGACTGGTTCCGATATCTTTTGCCTCCTCCGGCATGGCAATCGGGTTTATCTCGACACCACCTATTCCTGCATCATGTAAAACATCCAGTTGACGAAGGATCTCCTCAGCAGTTATATGATTGCCGTTCCACCACCACCTTACAAAAGGGCGAGCCTCAGCCGGCGGAGTGACAAAACCTTCAAACAACATTTCATCTGTTGCATCATTCTCTTTCTCCTGTGTGCACGATGAAATGATCAATAATGAAACAACTGCAATCAGATTTAGAAATGATCTCATTTTAATATATTTATGTTCTTACATAGAAATGTTGACGTGTGATAAGCGAAAGACAAGTTAAATTAAATAATCATTAATTATGGTATATTGATAAAAAATGTTTAGAGTATGTATCAAAGTATTGTACATTTGAATTGATTTTGTTTCTTTTTAATTTATATGTTTGTCTTTGTTGTACATAAGTTAATTAAAAATTATATACCATGATAAAAAGATTTTCAGCCGTTATTATCATATTGCTGGGAATTATTATTTCCGGTGAAGCGCAGGTACGTGATGCCATCAGGATACCTGATATTCCGGGTTATGTAACCCTGAAATATGATCCTCATATGCATACTGTTTTCTCTGACGGTAACGTCTGGCCCACTGTGAGGGTTCATGAAGCCTGGAGGGAAGGGCTTGATGCAATATCCATTACTGACCATATCGAGTACAGGCCTTTCAGCGATGATGTTATTTCTGATCACAACAGGGCATATGAAGTAGCCCGGCCACTTGCCGGCCAGCTCGATATCCTGTTGATTCACGGAACAGAGATAACACGAGCCATGCCCCCGGGGCATTTCAATGCTGTTTTCCTTGAGGATGCAAATCCGATTGATTTAGAAGACTGGCGGGATGCTATGAAAGCTGCAAAGGCCCAGGATGCCTTCATCTTCTGGAACCATCCCGGTTGGGCAAGTCAGCAGCCCGATACCACCCTCTGGTGGGAGGAGCATACGTGGCTACTGGAGAACGGAATGCTGCACGGCATTGAGGTTGTGAACGGCGGCTCATACTACCCCGAGGCCCATATGTGGTGCCTTGAAAAGAACCTGACGATGATAGGTACAACCGACATTCACAATCCAATTGGGATGGACTATGATCTTTCTATGGGGGAGAGGAGGCCAATGACCCTTGTCTTTGCCAGGGAACAAAGCGGGGAGGCGATAAAGGAGGCCCTCTTTGCCGGGCGTACCGCCGTTTATTTTCAGGATAAGCTGGTGGGGCGTGAGGAGTATCTTGATGCACTTTTTGATGAGTCTCTTCAGGTTATTTCAGTTACAAGGCACAGAGGCAGTTACGGCATAACGTTGTTTAATCCAACTGATATTCCTATCGAGATATCCAAGGCCCGCGGTAATGATCCGGCCTTTGAGTTTTTCCGTACGACCACTGTTCCTGCCGGGGGATACCGCAATATTTCCATTTATATTAACGATACTTCAGAGTACGATCAGATTGAACTAAAGCTTAATATTGATAACTTTCTGGTTGAACCCGGAAAAGGTTTGCCGGTTAAGTTGACCTTTGTTCCTGATGATCTTTAATCCATACGACTTTAAATTGATGACAATTTTTTGTATTTTTCCAGTATAAAAACAACGATCGTCAAATCCTATAGAAATCAACGTAATTAAATCCAAAGGAGATCAACGATAATCATTTCATAAAGAAATCAATTGAATTAGATCCTAAGGAGACCAGCAATAATTTAATTCTAAAGAAATCAATTTTATCAAGTCCAAAAGAAACCATCAATAATCTAATCCTAAAAAAACCTGTTATGCAAACCCACAAGCTTTCAAAAAGCCATATTTCAAGGCGTAAATTCCTTGGCAGTGCCGCTGCATTTGCCGGACTAAGCTTTATTCCCGGAGCAGGGAGTATGGCTTTCGGAAAAAGCTCCCTGCCTGC
>JAWODJ010000119.1:0-5352 GCA_046483315.1 Bacteroidales bacterium
GTCATCGAGAGGATCATCGACATGTACAGGTCCTTCATCACCTCCAAGTTCGCGAGCGAGGACTCGTACATGATTGTAAGCTTATTTAAGCAATATCAATTAATTTTCTCTAATATTTATTAATTAAAGAGATATAAACTGTTAAAATACAACATTTTGACTTAAATAGATGGTATTAGATAGTACAGATAAGTTAATTTTAAATGGGGTTCTAACCCATTTAAAATTAGGCGAGCAGCTTCCCTCTGGCTCGTATTACCCAATAGTTATACCCTGTTTAAAAACCCGTTTCCGAAATAAAAAAAACTTGTCCGGTTTAGTTCATTTTACAGCTTTTGCATATATTAATTATGCTGATACTACAAAAGGGTGGCAGCGTTTTGCTCCGTCAGGTGGCAGCGTTAAGAACCGGAACTGAAAATAAAGCACGCCATAGCGGCCCTAAAGCCGTTAACGGCTACTAATCATACCGCCGACCGTTGTGCGTGAGCGAGAGAAATATTGCAAATCTTCAATTTGTTTCTTAATTAGGAAACCATTATTTTTGTTTTAAAAATAATTAATGGATAAAAAATTCAAAGTTGACTTTTTGGGTGATGCCATTGATTTTATGGACTCTTTAAACGAGAAAACCCGTCGGAAGATTTATTATAATGCAAGGAAAGCGCAGATTTTCAATGACCCAGATTTATTTAAAAAATTAACTGAGGATATCTGGGAGTTTCGGACATTGTACGAGAAAAAGTATTACAGATTGCTAGCATTCTGGGACAAGACAGATAAAAAAGATATTCTTGTTTTAGCAACACATGGGTTTATTAAAAAGACTAAAAAAACTCCGAAAAGTGAGATAAATAAGGCGGAGGAAATACGAAAAGCCTATTTTGAACTAAAATCAAAGAAAAATGGAAAATAGTAAATTACGCAGAACGAGTCTGGATGAAATGATTGATAAGCATATAGGCAAAGTTGGGACTGAAGAGAGAGATGCTTTTGAAGAAGAATTACGTCTTGATATTTTAGGACAAACAATCAAAAGAATAAGAGAAGAGAAGCATTTAACTCAAAGTCAACTTGGAGAGATGGTTGGAGTAAAAAAAGCACAAATATCTAAGATTGAAAATAATCTGACTGATGCACGGTTTGATACTATCTTGAAGGTTTTTAGGGCCTTGAACGCTAAGATTAATTTCAATGTAGAATTAAAATAAAAATCGCCGAACGCACAACACACGGTATATGTCAGCCGGGCCGAGCATGAGGTTGGATACCTGAAATCTTATTCTACAATTAATCTCGAAATAGAATTATGTGGTTATTAATGCCCGGCCATCACATACCGCGAAACCGTTGTGGTGCATTATGACAGACCCAAAAATAATTCTTCGAAAATTTGGAATATGTTATCTTTAATTTTTAATGGGTTTCATAAAAAGACACAAAAAACCCCGAAATAAAAAGCCGGCCATGAAATATTCATTTCTATTAATTCTATCCCTGTCAGGTGTTTTTTCTTCATGTAATGTAAAAGATGAAATGCCCTCCGATCCCGAAATTGATAACCTAAACTGGTATATGGGTTTCATGAACTCCGCGCCACGGCCGGGAGATTTGGAACTCAGCCTGCAGGTTTTAGACATTTGGACTTCAAGAGCGGATGCAGCCATCATAAATGTTGAAGTTCCCTGGCAGGCAATATTTGACGGTCAATCCATAAGTGACATAGTGGATGAAAGATTCACAGGGCTTGCTCAGTTTTACCGCAGCAGAAATATAAAATTATGGGTATATATCGACCCTCAGAACGGATTAGACCGCTCTTCAGACGCAGTTGAACTTCAAAACGCCGGAAGAAGTATTGCTGAACCTGAAATACAGAATTTATATAAGGAGTTCGTGGTAGTAATGGATAGCATTTTAAAGCCGGATCATCTTGGTCTTGCTTTGGAAACAAATCTCATCAGGGATATCTCCACTCCTGAAATTTACCAGGGAATCAGATCAGCTGTGAACCAGGTGGCGCAGGAACTTAAAGAACGGGAGACAACTGCTGAGCTGAGTATCAGTATTCAGGCTGATCATGCCTGGGGCAGGCTTATTGGAGGACCTTTTCGCAGTATAGATACCGATTTTGAAGATTTCCCATTTATAACCGAGCTGGGAATTTCATCATATCCCTATTTTGGGTTCAACAATCCGGAAGATATTCCCATGAATTATTATAGCAGGCTGGTTCAGGGAAAAGCAATGAATGTGTTTATCTCAGAGGGCGGATGGACTTCATCATCCATATTAACAGATGGTTTTAACCGCATTAGTTCTCCTGAAAAACAACAAAGGTATATTGAGATACATGAAAAGCTGTTGGATGAGGTAAATGCCACAGCTGTATTTCAGCTGCTGTTTACAGATATTGATTTAAGCAGTTTACCTGATCCCGTGCCGGAAAAATTGCAATTTTTTGCTCATATTGGCCTTGTGGATACGGAACTGAACCCAAAACCAGCACTTGATGCCTGGGATACTCTATTCAGTAAAAGAAGAACCGGTTTTTGATACACGTAAAGCAGAAATAAATATGAAGAAGGTGCTCAAATGTTTATTGTGAGCGAGATGTTGAAAGACGCACGCAAAGAAGCAAAATTGAAACAAGAACAATTGGCCGTAAAAGCAGGGACAAAAAAAAGCTATTTTTCTAATCTTGAAAACGGAAAAGAAAATATACAACTTTCGACATCGATACGAATTTTCGAGCGAGGTCTGAACCGTATAATCGGACTGACTCTTCTCTGAACCGAACAAAATAACGACACCACAACAGCGTGTATGAGAAATAGCGAGTTTAGTTGTAAACAAAGGTCGGTAATTAAAAATGTAAACGATCTAATGCTACGAAATCAGAGTAAAGTGTAAACGATGTCATGCTACGAAAGTGTAAACGATGTTATGAATTTATCAATTAATAAATTCCCGGGTTACATAGTAGTAATCATAAATCAAATCATATGTGTCATGAAAAAATTAATCATCATTTCACTTTTACTGACAGTTTTTACTGGCAGTTCTTTCATTGGAACTCTCGCGGCTCAATCAAACAAAAACAAGAAAAACCAAAACCAGTATGACATAGCGGCTTTTGTATGGCCTGCATACCACCCCGACGACAGGGCGAAGATCTTCTGGCCTGACGGAATTGGTGAGTGGCAAACTGTCATAAATAATAAACCCAAGTACGAAGGACATGAACAGCCACGTTATCCCTTATGGGGATATATCAATGAGGCAGACCCATATGTAGCTGAAATGGAGATCAATGCTGCCGCCGACCACGGGGTGAATATATTTATTTTCGACTGGTACTGGTATGATGGAATGCCTTACCTGGAAGGACATCTCAATGATGGTTACCTTGGAGCAAGAAACAATGGGCGAGTGAAATTTTACCTGATGTGGGCCAACCACAATGTCACGATGACTTGGGATAAACGCAATGCAGGTAAGCCGAATGATGAGCTGGTATGGAGAGGCGGGGTTGACAGGGATGAATTCGAAATCGTATGTCACCGGGTAATCGAAAAATACTTTTCCCATCCTTCATATTACAGAATCAATGACAAGCCCAGTTTTATGATCTATGATCTGAATACGCTTATCCAGGGACTGGGAGGTTTGAAGGAAACCAGGGATGCGCTAGAATGGTTCCGTAAGGAAACTGTCAAGGCGGGTTTCAAGGGACTGGACCTGCAGCTGACACTGCGTCGCAACGATAATAATGTAACAGGTATTGACGGTGATAACCTAGGAAGTCAGCCCGATGTTATTAAACAACTGGGTTTCGATGGGATTACCCATTACCAGTTCGTTCATTTTGTAAATATTGATAGGGATTACAATGAGATCATGGACGATGTGGTCGAGGAATGGACCACCCTGGATGAGGATTATTCCATACCTTATTATGCACATGTGTCTATCGGATGGGACAACAACCCGCGTTTCGAAATGTTCAGGAAAGGGGTGGTTAAGAACAATACCCCCGAAAATTTTGAAAAGGCCCTCAGGAAGGCCAAAGCCTTTGCTGATGACCGTCCTGGGCAGGTCCCCCTGATCACCATCAATAGCTGGAACGAGTGGACCGAAACCAGTTACCTGCAGCCTTGTACCATGTTCCGTTACGGGTACCTGGAGGCCGTAAAAAAAGTATTTACCTCGGAAATAAAATGAAACATGGTAGGGAGGCTCTTTTATAAATAATATTAATTGATTTTTAATTCGGGTTATTTCACAACAACAAATACAGCTAACATCGGCTCAAAAACAAGCGGGCGAAAAGTGTTAATATGAACGAATTACAAAAAAAAACAATAGTGCTGGTTGACACAGAAATGGGTTGAAATGCCCGCCAGTTTTTAGCCGTAATCGTTACCGCCAAGCAAAAAATACCCTTGCTACCAGACAATGAAGATTATGAAATTGGTTATATTTGTTTTATGAATAAGCGTGAAAAAATTTTAAATAGAATTTCATCTGTTATAGCGCAAAAATATCCAGATGCCGAGATTTACCTTTATGGTTCCCGAGCCCGTGGTGATGATAAACCTTTTTCAGACTGGGATTTATTAGTTCTACTTAATTTCCCAAGCGTTACATTCTCCCTTGAAACAAATATCATGGATGATATGTATGAAATAGAGCTTGAAACAGGTGAAATCATTTCTCCATTAATATATTCCAAAAACGAATGGGTCAATAAACATAAGGAAACTCCATTATTCGAGAATATTGAAAAAGAATCTATAAAGATAAAATGACTAGTGCACGAGAGGACCTGGTAAATTATCGTCTGGAACGAGCAAAGGACACACTTGATGATGCCCGGATTTTAGCCGATAACAAGAAATGGAATTCGACTATTAATAGACTTTATTATGCTGCATATTATGCAGTTATTGCACTACTCCTAAATTCAAATTTAAAACCCACTACACATAAAGGTGCGAAGACTGAGTTTTCGAACCACTTCATAAAAAGCCAAATAATTCCTAAAGAATTTGGTAAAATCTATTCGCAACTTTTCACTTGGAGACAAAAAGGAGACTATGACGACCTCTTTGATTTTGATAGTGAAAAGGTCCTTCCATATTTTGATCCCATAGAAAGGCTTATAAATATAATCGAACAAGAGATTGCCAGGCGGTAACACACGATATATGTTATCCGGGCAGGGCATAGGGTTGGATTTCTGAATTTTTTATCTACATTTATTCTGGAAGTGTTTTTAAGTTGCCTTGAATTCCCGGTCAACACATATCGCTATCCGTTGTGGTGCATTTTAAGAAACACAGCCAGAGC
>JAWODJ010000030.1:0-36369 GCA_046483315.1 Bacteroidales bacterium
ATTATCCGTTTAATCTTACCGGTATACTTTACTTCCCAAAACTCAAAAGTAATTTTGAAATACAGAAAAACAAGATACAGCTTTATGCCAATCAGGTTTATGTTACCGATTCAGTTGAGGGAATCGTGCCTGAATTCCTTACCTTGTTGCATGGCGTAATTGATTCACCTGACATACCACTCAATGTCTCGAGAAGCTATTTACAGAGTGATTCAAATGTTAAGAAGATATCATCTCATATCACTAAAAAGGTGTCGGATCGCCTGATGGATATTTTTAAGAATGATCGCAAAGAGTTTGAGGATAAATGGGATGATCTTAAAATATTCATTGAATACGGAATGTTGAGTGATGAAAAGTTTTATGAAAGGGCTGAGAAATTTGCACTTTTAAAAAATACAGATAATAAGTACTTTACATTTGATGAGTACAAGAAAATGATCAGGGAAAACCAGACAGATAAGAATAAAAACCTTGTTTATCTTTATTCTACCGATACCGAAAAGCAGTATACTTTTATTGAAGCTGCCAGGTCGAGGGGATATGATGTCCTGGTTATGGACGGACAACTTGACACTCATTTTATCAATCACCTTGAAACCAAGTTTAAAGACTCCCGATTTTTGCGTGTTGATTCTGATGTAATTGATAAACTTATTCTAAAGGAGGAGAGTATTGATTCGAAGCTTTCTGCCGGTCAACAGGATGACCTGTCAGTAGTTTTTCGCAGTGTTTTACCTGATAAAGGCGGTTTTACGGTTACGTTTGAAAGTATGGACGAAAAGGAAAATCCTGTAACCATCACCCAGTCGGAGTTCATGAGGAGAATGAAAGATATGTCAGAAATTGGCGGAGGAATGGGTTTTTACGGTGATATGCCTGACAGTTATAATCTGGTTGTTAATTCCAATCATCCACTTGTAATTAAAATAGCCACTGAAAAAGAAAAAGCAGCGGGGAAAGATCTGGAGAAAATAAGGGAAAAGATGGAACCTGTCAAGGCCGGTAAAGAGGAGCTGGAAAAAGCAAACAGCGGTAAAAAAGAGGATGAGATCAGTCAGGAGGACAAGGACAGGCTTCGTGATCTGAACGAAAAGCTGGATGATATAGAAAAGAAAAGAGAGGCGCGGTTAAAAAAATTTGCCGGCAACAACAAACTTGTAAAACAATTAATAGACCTTGCTCTGCTATCCAATAACATGCTCAAAGGCGAGGACCTTTCTGCTTTTGTTAAGCGAAGTATTGATCTGATATAGATTGTTTATTTAAACCGGACCAGCCGGTAAAAATCAGTTACCGGCTGGTTTTTATTTAGTTTTCCTTATTTTTGATCAGATTAAGATCAGAGTATGAGCAGGAAAATAACCTCTGTAATCCTTTCACTAATCCTGTCAGGATCGTTAAATGCCGGAGACGGTAAACATCCGCAGTTACGTTATATTTCATTTGATGCGGGGCTTAATATTTCAGGAATAAGTTCATCATTAAATTATGACAGTCACCGTAAAAACTTTGGTGCCTCCGTAAATTTATCCGGTAACTTTTCTTTCACTGACTCCTGGTCAGTAGAAGCAGCACTGGCATTTGAGCAAAAAGGAGCCGTTGATAATATATATGATATTAACACTAACCTGAATTACCTGGCTCTTCCGGTTTATATGAAATGGATTACCGGTAAGGATCCCCGGCTTTTCATTATAACCGGTTTTTATGGGTCATGGCTGATAAATGCAATAAAACGCGGTGAACAATATGCAGGTGGTGAAGTGACAAGAGTGAATGAAAATGTTTCATCGGACTTTTATGAGTATGATTATGGCATTATACTTGGTACGGGGATGATGGTCAGACTATATGATGATTTTGATTTTATCTTATCACTGCGTGGTTCTGCAGGGTTACCGGGGATTGTCAGACAAACCGGACTGAAATCCAGGAACTATCATTTTAATATAAGCCTCGGCTATGTTTATTACATTGGTTTCAGATAGAAAAGATCTGCCACTCTGTGTGATTTCAGAAAAGCTCTTTTATCTCTTTCTTGATATAATCTATAGCGACACTGGTAGGAGATCTCTCATTGTCAATTATTGCTTCAAGTATCGTCTGACTCAGTTTTAATGAAGGTGAGTCGGGCTCAATACTTTTGGCTGCCGTATTGATAATATTAATAAGGTTTGAGCGTGCATTTTTAATTATTTCCCAGCTTTCCCTGCTTACATAGATCTGCTGCGAGAGATTATGCTCAAATTCTGCCCGGATTGTTGCCAAAAGGTCAGAATGAAGCTGTTTGCTTGTTATGCCCTTACGATTCACCCTCATAAGAAGGGATTCGGGTGATATACGTTCAAGGAACAATACAAGCCTCTCATATGCCTGCATACGTATGGGAAGTATATATTGATCATTTCTGTACATCAAATCCATTTTTTTTAATTTCCGGTCATTTTCCAGAAATTTCCTGATAAGCAGATATGCAGTAAGGAAAACTATCAGGGCGGGTAGTGTATATTTTAATATTTCGGCAACAACAACCATAACAGGCATCGATTTAACTGCAATATTAATTATTTTTATCCATGATGCTTACAAGAATTAATATTTTTCTATTTTTAGGGTTTATCTGTTCATGATTTTATATTTTGTCAAAAGTGAACTCCCTTTATATGGGTTCGACGGAGAGTGCAGGCAGTCTGACATGAGAACCGCTATTTGACCGGAAACAGCTGTCTTAAGTGTGAAACTTGTTATCTGATTTTAACATTATTACAAAATTTATGGAAAAAATATCAGGCAGGATAAGGAAGCTTTCTGATTCTCAGACAATGGCTATGAACCAGAAAAGCAGGGATTTGCAAAGTCAGGGTGTTGATATCATTAATCTTAGTGTTGGTGAACCTGACTTTCATACACCACCGCATGTTAAAGAAGCGGCAAAAAAGGCTATAGACGATAATTTCTCATTTTATTCTCCTGTTGGTGGCTTTCCCGATTTGAAGGAAGCTGTCAGCCGTAAGTTTCAAAAAGAGAATTCTCTCGATTACGGGCCGGATAATATTATGGTTTCAAGCGGAGCAAAGCATTGCATAGCCAACGCATTAATGGTGCTGGTAGACCATGGTGATGAAGTCATAGTACCTTCTCCTTACTGGGTAAGTTATGTAGAACTTGTCAAACTTGCCGGCGGCAACAATATTATTATTGAATCGGGTATAGAAAATAATTTTAAAGTCAAAGCCGGGCAAATTGAAGAGGCAATTACGTCACAAACCAAAGTTCTGCTTTTATGTTCACCGTGCAACCCCACGGGCAGTGTTTACACAAGAGATGAATTAGCTGAAATTGCTGAAGTTTTGACCAGATATCCTGATATTTTTGTTATCTCCGATGAGATTTATGAACATATCAATTTTCGTGGAAAACATGAATCCATTGCAGATTTTGAAGATATCAGGGACAGGGTAGTGGTTGTTAACGGTGTTTCAAAAGCCTATGCTATGACTGGCTGGCGGGTAGGATATATGGCCGGTGAAAAATGGATGATCAAAGCATGCAGCAAGCTTCAGGGTCAGTTTACTTCCGGAGCTTCATCCATTGCGCAAAAGGCGGCGCTGGCAGCCCTTTCGGGCGACAATTCCTATACGGAAAAAATGTGTGAGGCTTTTTTAAGACGGCGTAACCTTGTTATGGACAGGGCAGGCAGGATTGAAGGAATGAATACTTCAAGACCTGAGGGAGCTTTTTATATTTTTCCTGATATACGCAGGTATATCGGACTAATTTATGAGGGGAAAGAATTAAAGGATGATAATGATTTTTGCATGTTTCTACTGGAGTCTGCCCATGTTGCAGCTGTACCTGGTGAAGCTTTCGGGGCTCCCATGCATATAAGGATATCCTATGCCGCAAGTGATGCAAAGCTGAACGAGGCTTTTAACCGCATTGAGAAAGCACTCAAAGGACTGCAATAGATCAGGTTAATAATAATTTAATAAAAAGTGTATCTTTACTTATGCTTACCTGTCTTTGAACTGCAAACTTTATAGAACCGGTGTCTATGGATGATAAATTTTCAATAAAAAAGATCCTCAAATTTATTAAGTCAGATATCTGGAAGACTCCTCGTCATGAACTGTCGCCTGTCAGGGCCTTTCTTTTAAGGTATTTACAAATACTCCTTTTAGCTGTCAGAGGATTTAAAGAAGATAAGATTCAGCTTCGGGCATCTGCATTGACTTTTTATTCATTGTTATCGCTTGTTCCGATAGTGGCTATGGCGTTTGGAATAGCAAAAGGATTCGGACTGGAACAGTATTTTGAGAGTGAACTTGCAAAGGCTTTTACAGGCAGGGAAGAAGTCCTTGAGTGGGTTCTCAGTTTTTCCCAGTCGTTACTGGAAGCAACCAGGGGTGGACTCATGGCGGGGATCGGACTTATAATTCTTTTCTGGACGATAATGAAGGTCCTTGGCCATATCGAACATTCTTTTAATGAAATATGGCAGATCAACCAGCCAAGAAGCATATCAAGGAAGTTTGCGGATTATTTTTCAATGATGCTTATTGCTCCTTTCTTCATGGGACTTTCCAATGCATTTACCGTTTTTTTAACTGCGCAGGTTAACGAAATAACTGCGAACATATCATTAATGGGTTTTCTGAGCCCGGTTCTTATGTTTCTTGTGCAACTTATACCATACTTTTTGCTTTGGATATTATTTACCATCCTCTATATGGTGATGCCAAATACCAAGGTAAATTTCGTTTCGGCCCTTATGGCGGGAATCGTGGCGGGTACCCTTTTTCAGCTTGTACAGTGGGGTTATGTTTATTTCCAGGTTGGCGTGTCACGTTATAATGCTATTTACGGAAGTTTTGCTGCTTTGCCTCTGTTGCTTATGTGGATGCAGATCAGCTGGCTTGTAGTTCTTTTTGGGGCAGAAATTTCATTTGCCAATCAGAATGTTGAACAATACGAATATGAAACAGAATCCCTGAATATGAGCATATATAACCGCAGGATGATAACAATATATATCACACACCTGCTTGTTAAGAATTTTGAAAACGGGATTCAGCCATATACGGCACGACAGATAAGCAATGAGCTTAAGATTCCGATCAGGCTGGTCAGAGAAATTCTGTATGAGCTGACGGATATCAATATTCTGTCTGCAACGAAAACAAAGTTTGCCAAGGAGACAGCCTATCAGCCTGCAATGGACATTCATAAGATAACTGTTAAATCACTTACTGATAAACTTGAACATCGCGGAATGGATGTGCTTATTGCCAGGAAGGGAAAAGAGATAGACAGAATTAAGCTAATAATGGATTCATTTAACCAGATAATGGCTAAAAGTCCGGATAATAAACTTATTAAGGATATCTGATATTTATATATATTCGAGTATCCTTCCGGATATCTGTAAGAGAGAAATTTCTGCAAGTTTGGTTTGGTATTGCAATGAAAGCAGCCTTTCCTCAGCTTCCAAAAGACTTTTCTGCGCTTCACGCAATTCAATTCCCGAAAGGCTACCCAGCCTGTAACGTTCGAAGGCAATATCTATATTCTCCACGGCAGTTTCAAGATTTTCGTATTCCATCTCAAGTAACCCGAGGTTATTTTCATAGGCTTTGTAAATAGTTATGAGATCGGCTTTTACTTCCTGAAGCAGTTGCCTGTAATAAAGCTCCATGTTATTTATCTCTATTGTTGCATTGCTGATTTCCCTGCGGCGGTTATAACCGTCGAAGAGATTAATGCCAACTGTAAGACCGTAATTCAGGCCAAGAGTGTGTTGATTGTTTAATGACCCTGATTCAAATGTGTTGTATGTATACCCGTAACCGGTAGTAAAATTAATATAAGGGTATGTTCCTGATTCAATAATCTTCTTGTCCAGTTCAGAGATGGCCAGGCTCCCGGAAGCAATGAGCAGGCTGGTGTTTTGTTCAATTGTTAATGAAAGCAGATCATCATATATAAGATCTTTATTTACAGTTACAGACGTATCTTTTACGCCCATAAGTGTTTCAAAGTCATCTGCTCCTATCAACTCATTCAGCCTTATCTGCGAGGCCCTGAGAACTTCATGCTGTCGTGCAAGCCTTGAACTGTCCGCATTAAGAAATACCCGTGATTGCAACATCTGAAGACGCGATCCTGAACCTATCTGATATCTTTCCTGATCTATCCGGTATCTCTCCCTTGACAGGGATACGGCATATTCAAGGTTGTCCAGTTGCCGGCTCTGCTGTATGAAATTATAATATTCACTTACAGTCCGTGATATAAAATTCTCTATTGAAATTTTTGTATTTAACTCTCCCTGTGATTTAAGTTCTTCAAGCTTTCTAAAGGTTGTCTGCACCCTGAAACCGCTGAACAGGTTCCAGCCAAGATTGATACCTGTATTTGTTGTGGTATTGTGAATGCCACTTGCGCTTCCTGTACTTCCGTCAGCAAAGGATTGACGTGAATTGTTGACTGAACCTGATTGTCTGGTATTAAGGTCAACAACCGGAAAAAACCCGGCATTACCACGTGTATAGTTATTATCTGTTATTTCCTGCCTGTTTCTTGCAATCCGGAGAGAAAAATTATTTTCGAGACCAAGGCTAATAAACTCATTGAGATCATATTTTTCCTGTCCGTTAAAATCAGCATTGTAAACAAGGAATACCAGGTTAAGCAGCAGCAGTTTCTGTAACTTCATTTTCTATTGACTTTGTTTCACTTGACACATATGAATATATCGCCGGCACAACATAAAGAGTCAGAAAGGTAGATACCAGCAAGCCTCCTATAACTGCAACACCCATTGCTATCCTGCTTTGTGCCCCTTCACCAAGTCCGAGTGTAAGAGGAACTATTCCAAGAATAGTGGAGATGCTTACCATAAGAATAGGCCTGAATCTTGCTGCAGCAGCATATTTTATAGCTTCCATTTTTTTCATGCCCGCTTTCTTCCTCTGGTTGGCAAACTCTACAAGGAGGATGCCGTTCTTGGATACAAGCCCTATTAACATTATTATACCAATCTGACTGAAGATATTCATTGTTATATTAAAATACCACATGAATAAAAGCGCACCTGTCAAAGCAAGGGGTACCGTCATCATAACTATCAGGGGATCTTTAAAACTTTCAAACTGTGCTGCCAGCACAAGGAAAATCAAAACCAGCGCCAGCACAAATGCAAAGAGAAGACTTGATGCGCTTTCGCGGAAATCCTTTGAGTCACCTGCCAGAGCGGTCCGGAATGTGTCATCGAGCACTTCATCGGATATCCTGTCCATTTCATCCAGTGCCAGTCCGATAGTCCATCCGTCAGCCAGACCGGCAGAAACAGTTGCCGAAACGAACCGGTTGTACCGGTACAGTTGAGGAGGAGCGGTTTCCTCGGTAAGGGTAACAAGATTATCTAGCTGGATCATATCACCGGTGTTACTTCTAACGTACAGGGATTTAAGATCTAACGGCTTGTTGCGATTATCCCTTTCCATTTCTCCCAGGATCTGGTACTGTTTACCGTTCATGAAAAAATAACCGAATCTCTGCCCGCTGAGAGCAAGCTGCAATGTCTGGCCGATATTCTGTGTAGATACACCCATAAGGGCAGCTTTTTCCCTGTTCAGGTGGATCCTTAACTCAGGCCGTGTGAATTTCAGGTTTACATCGGCCATCTGAAATGCCGGGCTCTCATTCACCTTTTCCATAAACTCGGGAATCACTTCCCTGAGTTTCTCAATGCTTGTAGCCTGGAGTACATATTGCACCGGAAGGCCGGACCGGCGTCCGCCGAAAGTTGACTGTTGCATTACCCTTGCCATACCCCTGGTCTTGGTGCGTGCTTCGGCAGTTAAATCCCTTGCAATTTCCATCTGGCTCCTGTCACGATCGGCGGGAGAGTTCAGCAGGACACGGACAAAGCTCCAGCTGCCACGTGTCAAGGCCAGAATTCCCCTGCGTTCATCTTCAGGTACAAGGTCAGTAGCCATTTGTGCTATCTCATTATTATAATCCAGAGCCATTTCATAAGTTGCACCCTCCGGCATGGAGATATTTATAATTACCTGCGAACGATCTTCCAAAGGTGCCATTTCTGAAGGGATGACAACCCAAAGCAGGGCTATCAATGCAACAGAACCTCCAATAATAAGGAATGTAACCTTCCGGTTTTCCAGGAAAGTACTGAGGGAATCTTTATAAAGATTGTTAAGGTTGTTAAAAAATTTTTCGGTGAATGCATAAAGCTTTCCATGTTTTTTTTGACGTGGCTTGAGTAATTTTGTTGACAGCATAGGTGTAAAGGAAAGTGCAGCAAAGGATGAAATTGCAACTGCACCTGCTATAACAATGCTGAACTCCCTGAATAACCTTCCCGTCATTCCTTCCATGAAAACAATAGGAAAGAAGACAGCTATCAGGGTAATTGTTGTCGCTATAATAGCAAAAAATATCTCTTTGGATCCCTCCAGTCCGGCCTGAACCGGATTCATGCCTTTTTCTATCTTTGTATATATGTTTTCCATCATCACAATGGCATCATCAACAACCAAACCTATTGCAAGCACTATAGCCAGAAGGGTCAACACATTTATGGTGAATCCGGCCAGGTACATTACAAAAAAAGATCCAATAAGGGAAACCGGGATTACCAAAATTGGTATCATGGTGGTCCGCCAGTCCCTCAAAAAGAAGAAAATAACCAGCACAACAAGGAAGAAGGCAATGAATATGGTGTTTCTTACTTCCATTATTGATGAACGGATAAACTGGGTATTGTCAAATCCTATATCTATAATCACGTCATCGGGAAGATCTCTCTCCATCATAGCCAGCCGTCTGTAAACTTCATCGGCAATTTCTATGTGATTTGAACCGGGCTGGGGTATGATTGCCGTTCCCACCATGGGAATGTCGTCTCTTTTCATGATTCCCCTGATATCTTCCGGACCAAGCTCTGCCCTTCCAACATCAGAAAACCTCACTACCTGGTCACCCGACTGGTATATTATCATGTCATTGAATTCACGGGGACTGGTCATCAGTCCGAGAGTCCTTATGGTAAGTTCTGTAGTATTACCTTCAATACTTCCTGCAGGCAATTCTACATTTTCACGTCCTATTGCATTCCGGACATCAAGGGGTGTTAAACCATAACCGGCAAGTTTTACGGGATCCAGCCACAGACGCATCGCCCACCGTTTTTCTCCCCATATCAAAACAGCACTTACCCCGTCAATGGTTTGCAATTGCTCCTTTATGGTAAGTTCGGCGATTTCAGAAAGTTCAAGCAATGATCGCTCTGCACTCTGAACATTTATAAACATTATAGGGCTTGCATCGGCATCTGCTTTAGATACTACAGGAGGATCAGCATCACGGGGCAATCTTCGCTGGGCCTGGGCCACTTTGTCACGAACATCATTTGCAGCGGTTTCCATATCGACACTTAGTTCAA
This sequence comes from Bacteroidales bacterium, assembly GCA_046483315.1. Taxonomy (GTDB): domain Bacteria; phylum Bacteroidota; class Bacteroidia; order Bacteroidales; family PUMT01; genus PXAP01. The sequence continues at coordinate 9,470 of JAWODJ010000030.1, forward strand.
ATTCTACAGTAATACTGCTGCTGCCCTGACGGCTGGTGCTGGTCAGGGAACGTATACCCGGAACAGCGTTTATTGCCTGCTCAAGTGGTTCGGTTATCTGAGTTTCTATAACATCAGAGTTGGCTCCGGGGTAGGATGCCCTCACGTTGATTATTGGCGGGTCAACACTGGGGAACTCCCGGACTCCCAGAAAAGTCATGCCTATTCCCCCGAAAAGAATTATCAGGATTATGAATACTGTAGAAAGTACCGGCCTTTTTATGCTTAATGATGAAAGACTCATGTCAGTTTCTTATTGGTTACCGTTTTCGTTGTATTGATAGATCTCAACCGGCAGATCAGGCCTGAGTTGCATCACCCCTGATGTAAGCAGAGTGTCACCAAACTCAAGTCCGCCAGTGATCTCAATATGAGATTCCGTACGCAGACCTGTAGTAACATATCTTGGCTGTGCCAACCCTGATCTGTAAACGAAAACCTTCTCACCTTCCATCTCAGGAATGATAGCCTCTGTGGGAACAGCAATTGCATTATATGTGTCCGACAGCTGAAGAGTTATACCGGCAAAACGTCCTGGTTGTAATTCTTCATTGGTATTCGGGTATAGTGCTCTTACAACCACTGTACGGGTATCGATGTCAATTTTGGGTTCGATGGCATAAACACTGGCGTTGAAAGTATCGGCATCAACTCTGAAACTGATTGGAAATCCGGGTCCTATTTCTCCTGAATAACGCTCGGCAACAGAAAATTCAATTTTCAGGGGCTTGTTTTTAACCAGCCGGGCAATTTTTGTATTCGGATTCACATAGCTTCCTTCGCTTAGATTTCTTAATCCGACAACTCCATCAAAGGGAGCCCTGAGTTCAGTTTCGGCTATTCTTGCTTCTACCAGGGCAATGTCAGCATCAATTACCTGTAATTCAGTAACAACCTGATCGTAGCTTTCCTGGCTTATTGCATCCCTTTCAAGCAGGCTCCTCTGCCTGAACTCTCTTTCCCGCACCAGACTTTTCTGGGCCTGCAATTTTTGCAACTGAGCCTGCAGGTGCCGGTCATTTATCTTGGCCATCAAATCTCCTTTGCTGACATGTGTGCCTTCATCGAAATGTATATTCACAATCCTTCCCGATGTTTCAAATGAGAGATCGGTCTCTTCGTCAGATAACAGTGTCCCTGTGCTGTTGATCATTTCACTCAGGTAGCGGGGAGTTAAAATCATGCCCTGAACATTCAGTGCCTGAGGGCCACTCTGCTGTGCCGGACTTCCGCTTCCGGGAGCATTGCTGGTACCGGCAAAAATTGGTCTGAATTTCGGGTAAGCAATAATTCCCACTAACACTATTGTCAGGAAAACTATAATAGATAGTCTTACTTTTTTTCTGGTCGTCATTTGAATTTTGATAATTGTTATATAAAATTTAAAATAGCTGCTACAACCTGCATTTTTAGATGTCAATAACCTGAAATAGTTTATTCATCTCATTTATTATCTCTCTTGTGCTTCTGGATACTGCAAATGTACTATCAGTATTAATTATAAACGATCCGGATTATCCTATGTTTACTCACCTTGTTGATGAATATAAGCATTTAGTCGGTATGTTGCACATATTCAATGTGATATGATTTGGTAAAATAATCATAAATATTGTTAAACAATAAAGATTGGTTCAGGACTGAATTTTCTTTCTCTTAAGTCGCAGACTGTTTGTTACAACTGATACAGAACTGAAAGCCATGGCTGCCCCTGCAATCATAGGGTTAAGAAGATAGCCGGTCAGGGGATAAAGGATGCCGGCTGCGACGGGTATTCCTGTTATATTGTATATAAAAGCCCAGAACAGGTTCTGCTTTATGGTTTTCACGGTTTCCAGTGATAGTCTGAGTGCGGTAACAACCTTGTCAATATCTCCTTTAATAATAGTAATATCAGAACTCTCCATAGCTATATCTGTGCCCGATCCCATAGCTATACCCAGGTCAGCCTGGGTCAGGGCCGGAGAATCATTGATTCCGTCTCCAACCATTGCTACTGTCCTGCCTTCGGACTGGAGTGCTTTTATGTAATTAAGCTTTTGCTCAGGCATGGCGTTTGCAATATACTTATCGATACCGGCCATGGTCGATATTACACGGGCTGTTTCATCGTTGTCTCCTGTGAGCATATGTACCTGTAATCCCATTTTTTTCATTTCCGACACTGAATCGGGTGCGTTATCCCTGAGCCTGTCAGATACAGCAAAAAGGTTTTCCGCTTTTCCTCCGGCAGCAAAGAAAACAGGTGTTTTCCCTTCCTTTTCATATTCCCTGGCTTTTTCTGCAATTTTCCCGGATATCGGTATATTTCTTTCTATCATCAGACCTTCGCTGCCGGCAATATAATTATTTTGTTCCTTAACGAATTCAATACCCCTGCCCGTAATGCTGCCGAATGAATCAATTGTTGACGGCTTAACACCTTTTCCGGATAAATATCGTACGATGGCTTGTCCCAAAGGATGTTCAGATCTGGATTCTGCTTCAAGCAAAAGACTTTCTGAAAGTTCCCGGTCATCCTTACCGTTTTCACTGAAATAGTCAGTGACTTCAGGTTTCCCTATGGTAAGGGTTCCTGTTTTATCCAGTATAATAGTATCAATCTTTCTGGCCATCTCAAGACTTTGAGCTTCACGAATAAGTATACCCATATCAGCCCCCCTGCCAATTCCAACCATAAGGGCTGTCGGAGTTGCCAGTCCGAGAGCACATGGACATGCAATTATCAAAACCGAAACCGACGTGACAAATGCATAGGTCCATGACGGCGCAGGTCCTGCAAAATACCATAATATAAAGGTTGCAATTGCAATAAGAATAACAGTGGGAACAAAAATACCTGCGAACTTATCTGCCAGTTTCTGAATCCGGGCTTTGCTTCCCTGGGCTTCCTCCACAAGCTTAATGATTCGGGCAATCATTGTTTCAGATCCGACTTTCTCAGCCATAAAACTGAAACTGCCGGCTCCGTTTATTGTAGAACCGATAACCCTGTCACCGGGATTTTTCTCAACAGGCATGGATTCTCCTGTAATCATGCTTTCATCAATCCATGCAGTTCCATCAGTAAGAGTGCCGTCAACCGGAATCTTTTCACCCGGCCTTACTATAACTATTTGTCCGGGACGCACATCATCAACAGGGATATCTTTTATTTCCCCGTCAACACTTACCCTGGCAACTGCAGGCCGGAGACTCATCAGCTTTTTGATTGATTCAGAGGTTTTTGATTTTGCTTTCTGCTCAAGAAAACGACCTGCAAGAATAAGGGTTATAATTACTGCAGCAGCCTCATAATAGACATGAGGCTGGTGGCCTCTTGCCAGGAGGTACCCGGGGAAAAGTGTGTTAAAGACACTGAACAGGAAAGCTGAACCTGTTCCCACGGCCACAAGTGTGTCCATGTTTGCTTCTGCATATCTTGCCTTTTTCCATGCAATTATAAAAAAGTCACGTCCCAGTATTGTGATTACGGGAAATGTAAGGACCATCATAATCCAGTTAGCCCATGGAGCATGCATAAAGAACATTCCGTAAACAAAAACCGGCAATGTCAAAATAGCCGAAGCTATAAACCTTTTGCGCAGTGTCCGTAATTTCTTATTATCCCTCTCTTCCCGTGAAGCTTTACTGACATTCTCACGCATTGCCAGCGAAAAACCGGCCCTGCGAAGCCGTGTGTCGAGATCATCAAATCCGGTCTCAGTATCATCGTACTCCACCAGCACGCTGTTTACCGATAAGTTCACATTGGCGTTATGAACGCCTTTATTGTTTGCAATCAGTTTCTCTACACTGCTGGCACAGGAGGCACATGACATGCCCTCAACGTTCCATGTTTTTTTTACAAGGCTCATTATGGCTTTTCAATTCTGTAGCCAGCCTCAATTATAAGATCCATGATTTCATTGCCGGTAATGTTTTCACCTTCAACCGTAAGTGTCTTTTCGGGATTTCCAAGATCAACTTCCCATTTGCGTATTCTTGAATCTTTCTCAAGAAAAGGTGTAACAGCCGATTTGCAGGCATTACAGTTTATATTTGTTTTAAAAATATGTTTTGGCATGATCAATTCATTTAGTTTATTGTAGTAACAAACAAAAAAGAATCAGGTTCAATTAAAACAATTCAAATGCTGGTTATGGAAATATTTTGTTATTTATAAATATATTATTTAATATTGCAATTATAAAACAGAAATGATATGTTGTTAAATTCTGCAGTATCCAGCCTGATTCATCATCATCATAATGATGCGGGATAGGTATGCAGAATATTCAATGACGGGTATTAAATATTCAAAAGGTCTGCATACTGATAGCAGGCCTTTTTTTTGTGTACCCGGCAGTAATGAAAAAATATGATTTAAAATGGAAAAACTTAAAATTGCGATACAGAAGTCCGGCAGACTCAGTGAAAAATCACTGGCCATGATTACAGAAGCCGGTATTAATCTCAGTAATGGCTCCCGGAAGCTTATTACAATTGCATCGAATTTCCCGCTGGAGATCCTGTATCTTCGGGATGATGATATTCCCCAGTACGTTGCCGACGGAGTGGCTGATGCCGGAATAGTTGGTGAGAATGTACTTGCTGAATCAGGGGTCAGCCTGGAAGTGATTGATAGACTGGGCTTTGCCCGTTGCAGGCTTTCTCTTGCGGTCCAAAGATCCGTTGATTACCAGGGAAAGGATTATTTTAATGGCAAGAGGATTGCTACCTCGTACCCCGGTATTCTTAAAAAATACCTTGATGATAATAATATTAAGGCAGAGATACATGTAATAAACGGATCGGTGGAAATCGCCACCGGTATAGGTCTTGCTGATGCTATTTTTGACATAGTCAGTTCCGGGAGCACACTTATCAGCAACGGGTTAAAAGAGGTGGAAAGCATTATGAACTCGGAGGCTGTGTTAATTGCTTCTGCTGATATGCCTGAAAGCAAAAAGGAGATCATTGATGAATTTACTTTCAGGCTCCGGGCCGTACTTGCATCAAGGAATAATAAGTATATACTTCTCAATGCACCCGATGAGAAACTGGATGAAATCATAAGTGTTCTGCCGGGAATGAAAAGTCCGACTGTGCTCCCCCTGGCTCTGAAAGGCTGGAGTTCTCTGCATTCTGTTGTTAATGAGAATGATTTCTGGCAGGTTATCGGTAAATTGCGCGATTACGGTGCTGAGGGAATACTTGTGATTCCAATAGAAAAAATGATTGTATAATTATAATATCAGGTATATGAAGTTGATTATTAATCCACCGGCTGTTGAGTGGGAGAAACTCTCCAGCCGGCCCCTGATCGAAAATGCAAAACTGGAGTCTGATGTCAGAACCATAATGGAGAAAGTTAAGAAAGAAGGCGACAGCGCTGTCAGGGATTACAGCCGTCAATTTGACACTTTTGATGCTGAATCATTAAAGATTGCTGATGATGAGATAATTAAATCCGGCAATTTTCTTGATACCAGGCTTAAGGACTCAATAGAACTGGCAGCCAGGAACATTGAGACCTTTCATCTTGCCCAGAAGCCTGATGAAGTAAAGGTGACAACCATGCCCGGAGTGGACTGCACCATGAAGTATATGCCTATAGAGAAGGTAGGGCTCTACATCCCAGGGGGAACCGCCCCTCTCTTCTCAACGGTTCTGATGCTTGCAATCCCGGCAAGAATTGCCGGATGCAGGGAAATTGTACTTTGCACGCCTCCAGGCAAAGCAGGCAGAATACATCCTGCCATCTTATTTGCTGCATCAATATCATCGGTAACATCGGTATACTGTACAGGGGGAGCACAGGCAATTGCTGCCATGGCCTGGGGAACTGAGAGCATACCAAAAGTGGATAAGATATTCGGACCTGGTAATCAATGGGTAACAATGGCCAAGCAGCTGGCATCAAGTGCCGGAATTGCCATTGATTTGCCTGCAGGCCCGTCAGAAGTAGCAATTATAGCAGACAGGTCTGTGCCTCCTGCTTTTCTGGCAGCAGATTTGCTTTCGCAGGCTGAGCATGGAGTTGACAGTCAGGTTCTTCTGGTTACTACGAACAAGGAGATTATAGATCCTGTAAAGATAGAGATTGAACGTCTGCTCAACCTCCTTCCAAGGAAAGATATAACCAGGAAAGCATTGGAATACTGCAATATGATTGTGTTTGATGATTATGTCACACTCATGGACTTTATCAATACATACGCCCCGGAACATCTTATCATTGCGGCGGAGAACTACAAGGAGCTGGCTGATAAAGTGCTGAATGCCGGATCGGTATTTCTCGGGAATTATTCACCTGAGAGTGCAGGAGACTATGCCTCGGGAACCAACCATACCCTCCCGACCAACCGTTGTGCCCGTGCATGGAGCGGTATCGGAACAGGCTCATTTATGAAAAGAATAAGTTTTCAGGAAATATCGGCTGACGGACTCCGGGTGCTGGGTCCCGTGGTTGAATTTATGGCACAGGCGGAAGAGCTTGAGGCACATAGGCAGGCGGTGAAGGTAAGGCTAGATTATATTACAAACCAAACAAATGCTTCATGGGATCAATCAATTCACTGATAAGGAGAAATATCAGGAAAATGAAACCTTATTCCTCTGCCAGGGATGAATTTGAGGGAGAAGCGGCTGTCTTTCTTGATGCGAATGAAAATCCCTATTTCGGACCGCTTAACAGGTATCCCGATCCGCAGCAGCGTAAACTTAAAAAAGTCATCTCAGCTATCAAATCCCTGCCCGGCGATATGATCTTCCTCGGTAACGGAAGTGACGAAGCTATAGATATTTTGATAAGGGCTTTCTGCGAACCGGGCAGGGAGAATATTGTATCTGTCGACCCTACCTACGGTATGTATGAAGTAACTGCTGCAATAAACGGGGTTGATTACCGTAAGGTTCAGCTGGGCGAAGAATTCAGACTTGATGAGGAGGCTCTCAGGCAACAGGTTGATAGCAGTACCAAAATTATCTTTCTTTGTTCACCAAACAACCCCACCGGCAACAGTATTGAAGAATCTGCAATAAAAAGCATTCTGAAATGGTTTAACGGAATCCTTGTCATTGATGAAGCGTATATTGATTTTTCTGAGAAGCCTGGCCTTATTGATGAAATTGTAAGATCACCGCGGCTTGTAGTTCTGCAAACCCTTTCCAAGGCATGGGGCAGGGCAGGGATAAGGCTGGGGATGGCATTCGGTAATGCAGATACTGTAAGTGTAATGAATAAGATCAAGCCTCCCTACAATGTCAATTCTCTTACAATGCAGGAAGCACTGGCAACTTTTTCAAGGAAGGATGAAAAAAACAGCCGGGTAAAAGAGCTTGTTGCCAGCAGGAGTATGCTGGGCAGGGAATTTGGAAAATTGAAAAGTGTATTGAAAGTATACCCTTCTGATGCAAATTTTTTACTCATAAGGGTTGATGATGCTGCCCGGATGTACAGATACCTGGCGTCTTCCGGGATAATTGTTCGTAACCGTTCCGGAGCTGCAGGTTGTGATAATTGCCTTCGTATCACGGTGGGCACCGCAGAAGAAAATAATAAATTACTGGAGGCAATGAAAGAATATGAAGATGCCGTAACGGACAGGACGGCTCGAAAGTAAATACAACCCTTTCGGGGAAAACAGATACTGCAATGAAGAAAGTTTTATTTATTGATCGTGACGGTACACTGATAGTGGAACCACCGGCGGACTACCAGGTAGATACCCTGGAAAAGCTGGAGTTTATGCCGGGTGTTTTCAGGGCCCTTTATAATATCAGGGAGAATCTGGATTATGAACTGGTTATCGTTACCAATCAGGACGGATTGGGTACAGATAATTATCCTGAAGGTGATTATCTGAAGGTACAGCAAAAAATGCTTAAAGCATTTGAAAATGAGGGTGTTGTTTTTGATGATATTCTTGTCGACAGGTCGCTGCCGGGTGAAAACCTTCCTACAAGGAAACCAGGTACAGGACTTCTTAAAAAGTATATGAGCGGAGAATATGATCTTGCAAATTCATGGGTTATCGGTGATCGTATGACAGATGTAAAGCTTGCTTATAACCTTGGAGCGGGTGGTATTTTACTGGGTGAAAATTCCCGGTGGGAAGACGTGAAAAAGGCCTCTCTTGAACAAACCTGCATGCTTGTCTCCGAAAGCTGGGAGGAGATATCCCGGTTTCTGCTTCTTCCAGGGCGCAAGGCTGAAGTAAAGCGGAAAACATCAGAAACCGATATTGAGATTGCTCTTATAATAGATGGCAATGGAAAAGCTGATATTCAAAGCGGACTTGGTTTTTTTGACCATATGCTTGAACAGATTGCACGTCATTCGGGGTGTGATTTATATATAAGGGTCAACGGCGACCTGTACAGAGACGAGCATCATACAATAGAAGATACCGGACTGGCTCTTGGCAGGGCTTTTCTTGAGGCGCTCGGCAACAAGAGAGGTATCGGGAGATATGGTTTTTTCCTTCCCATGGATGATTCTGCTGTTCTTGCAGGTTTAGATTTTGGCGGACGCTCATGGCTTAACTGGGAAGCAGATTTTAAAAGGGAGAAAATAGGTGATGTTCCGACAGAGATGTTCCCTCATTTTTTTCATTCATTTTGTGAAGAGGCAAAATGTAATCTCTATATAAAAGCGAAAGGTAAAAACGAACACCATAAAATTGAAGCAATATTTAAAGCCTTCGCGAGGTCTCTTAAGATGGCCGTAAAACGTGAGGCACTGAATTATGAGCTTCCCACTACAAAGGGTTTGTTGTAGAAATTCTCAGGTCTTTTTACTGACTCGCCCGGATGCTTAAAATACTATTATTGTGAAAGAAAGAATTGTAATAATCAAATACAATGCCGGCAATATCAGATCGGTCGATTTTGCATTGCAACGGCTTGGTATAAATGCTGATATTACTGATGATCCTGTCAGTATAAGAGCCGCCGACAAGATCATTTTTCCGGGAGTGGGAGAAGCTGCGGGAACGATGGATTACCTTAAAAAAAGGGGGCTGGATGTGGTTATAAGTCAGCTTAAACAACCTGTTCTGGGTATTTGCCTTGGTATGCAGCTTATGTGCAGCTATTCAGAGGAGAGTGCAACGGACTGTATTGGTATTTTTAATACGAAGGTCATTAAGTTCAGGGAAGGGAAAGTACCCCATATGGGCTGGAATGCCCTGGAAGATATGACCGGGGCTTTGTATGATCATTTGAAAAATGGCACATATGTTTATTATGTCCATTCATATTATGTGCCGGTTAATTCTTTTACAACTGCCAGCAGTCTTTACGGACCCAGGTTTTCTGCTTCAATGCAAAGGGAAAATTTTTATGCAACACAGTATCATCCTGAAAAATCGGGCAGTTATGGTGAGATTATTCTTAAAAACTTCATAAATCTATGATTGAACTTATTCCTGCCATAGACCTGATGGATGGCAAATGTGTGCGCCTCAGCAAGGGCGATTTTAAAACGAAGAAGGTTTTTTCATCCGATCCCGTTGACATGGCTTTAAGGTTTGAGGATTCGGGTTTCAGGCATCTGCATCTTGTTGATCTTGACGGAGCAGATAAAGGGCGCATTAAGCATTTGAAGATACTGGAAAAGATTGCTGCAGGAACAGGGCTGGATACTGATTTCGGCGGCGGGGTGAATAATACCGCTGATGTCCGTTCCATATTCAATTCCGGTGCTATGAAGGTCTGTATAGGAAGCATGGCTGTTAAAAACGAGGACGAATTTGATGAGGTACTTGATATTTACGGGCATGAAAAAGTTATTCTTGCAGCCGATGCCAGGAATGAGAAACTGGTTGTATCAGGCTGGAAAGAAATGACGGGAGTATCACTTTTTGATTATATTGAAAAAATGATTGCTAAAGGTGTTTCGGAAATTCTTTGCACTGACGTGGATAAAGACGGGATGCTGGAAGGGACATCTGTGAGTTTGTATGAAAGGATTCTGGAAAAATTTCCCGGTTTACGGCTTATTGCCAGTGGCGGAGTAAGCGGTATCAGGGACATAGAAATACTTGATCGTTCTGCTGTTCCGGCGGTTGTTTTTGGAAAGGCCTTTTATGAAGGAAAACTGAAAATAGAAGAGATGAGGCACTATATTAATTACTGATGATATGCTTGCAAAAAGAATTATACCCTGCCTGGATGTACTGGACGGGAAAGTTGTAAAAGGAATAAATTTTGTTAATCTCAAGGAAGTGGGAGACCCTGTCACTCATGGAGCATGGTACTCTGAACAGGGTGCAGATGAACTCGTATATCTTGATATTACGGCGACACATGAAAAGAGAAAACTGTTGAGTGAACTGGTAAGAAGGATTGCGGAGAATATCAATATCCCCTTTACGGTGGGTGGCGGCGTCAGCCACCTGCAGGATGCCGATGCCCTTTTAAATGCGGGAGCTGACAAGATCAGTGTTAACTCGGCAGTTATCATGAATCCTTCACTTATTGACCAGATCGCCAGATCTTTTGGCAGCCAGTTCCTCGTTGTCGCTATAGATGCCAGGAATGTTGACGGTCGGTGGGTGGTATACCGGAATGGCGGGAGGATAGCAACCGACCGTGAGCTTTTTGAATGGGCAAGTGAAGTATGGATGCGCGGGGCGGGAGAGATACTCTTTACATCAATGGATCATGATGGTGTGAAAACAGGTTATGCATGCCATGAGCTGTCAATGCTTTCTGAAACCCTTCCCATACCTGTCATAGCCTCAGGGGGCGCAGGCTCACCACAAGATTTTCTTGATGCTTTTACCACCGGAAAAGCTGATGCAGCTCTTGCTGCCAGTGTATTTCATTATAATGAGATTTCAATTCCAGAATTGAAAAGATACCTGCAGGATAATAATATAACAGTAAGATTTTAATATTATGCAAATTGATTTTAATAAAGGCGGTGGACTGGTACCTGTAATTGTTCAGGATGCCGTCACCCTGAAAGTGCTCATGCATGCCTGGATGAGTCCGGAAGCCTATGAGCTAACGAAAAAAACAGGAAAGGCAACTTTTTTCAGCCGGTCAAGAAACAAGATATGGGAAAAGGGTGAGACCAGTGGTAACTGGCTTAAAGTTACCGATATATCGGTTGATTGCGACGGTGACACTCTCTTACTGAAGGTTGTGCCTGGAGGTCCGGTCTGTCATACAGGAGCCGATACCTGTTTTGGCGATGTTAATAAGGGGGATATCACATTTCTGAATAAACTGGATGAGATTATTGCCGGCAGAAAAAGGGAGCTTCCTGAAAATTCCTATACGACAGCACTGTTCAAAGCTGGACTGAACAAAATTGCCCAAAAGGTCGGGGAGGAGGCAGTCGAACTGATAATTGAATCAAAGGACAGTAATGATGATCTTTTCCTGAATGAGTCCGCCGATCTGCTTTTTCATCTCATGGTTCTGCTCAGAGAGAAGGGTTTTTCAATGACAGATGTAATTTCAGTTCTTGAAAAAAGGCACTCCTGATATTTATTCAGGATTAAATGAAAATCAGTGTGTTGAGAGTAATCATTAACTTCCTGTATCTTTCAAGTTTGAAATAATATGTATTATGGGTGTCAGTAAGAGAATATTTGCTTCATCTGCAATAGTGCTGTCATTATCAGCCTTTTTGTTTTTTATGTTGAATAATTGTGGTCAGACTGGCAACGGAGATGAAAGCTATGAACAAAGGATTTTAAACCAGGCTTCGGTGTTTTTCAGACCAATGCCTGAAAATGCCTTCAGAAACGGACAGGAGGCTTCCGAAGAGCTTATTGAACTGGGTAAAATGCTCTATTATGAGCCCCGGTTATCAAGAAGCGGTCTGATAAGCTGCCATACATGCCATAATTTTGCACTGGCAGGAGTTGACAACCTGCCCGTGTCAATAGGGCACCAGTGGCAGAAAGGTCCCCGGAATGCACCCACGGTGCTCAATGCAGCACTTCACAGCACACAATTTCTGGATGGAAGCGAACCCGATGTTGAATCACAGGCCCTTTTGCCCATCCTTGATTCTGTTGAGATGGCGTCAACAGAAGAACGGGTTCTTGCTTTTCTGGGTTCAATTCCCGAATACGCGGAACGATTCCGGGTTGCGTTCCCCGATGAACCCGATCCACTTACATATAATAATGCAGGTATTGCCATCGGTGCTTTTGAAAGGATACTTCTTACATACTCCCGTTTTGACAGATTTATTAATGGAGATGTCAGAGCACTTGATCAACAGGAACTTGAAGGTCTTGAAACCTTTATGCGTGTGGGGTGTATTACATGCCATGTACGGGAAACTTTTGGTGGACAAACTTTTGCTAAATTTATTACTCCGCATGAACTTTCCGGCGAAGTTGAGCCAGATTTAGGCAGGTTTGAAGTAACAGGCAGGGAAGAGGACAGGCATTTCTTTAAGGTGCCGTCTCTTCTCAATGTTGCCGAAACTTATCCCTATTTCCATGATGGCAGTGAGTGGTCTTTGACTGCTGCAATAGATGAAATAGCACAATCACAGCTTGCTATTGAACTGAGTGATAAAGAGTTGAATGATCTGGTCAGTTTTATGCAGGCCTTATCGGGTGAAGTTCCTGAGTATGCACGGCTTATGCCTTCTTTACCTCCTTCATCTCATGACACTCCGCTACCGGTGTTCGACTGATGATAAAACTTATCTTTTTTCTTCTTTGTTACAAGCTTCTGTATTTTCAACCATAGCCGGCCCTGATTTTGGTTTTATAAATACAAATATATTTATATACAGATATAACTAAACTCAATAAATATTGAGCTTATACCGGGATTAATTTTATAAAAAATTTTATTCGGAAATAATGATTGATAACTTTGTAATTCTTTACGAATCACACATGTCTTCCGGGCAAAGCCCCGCCAGGATATTACCGTGACCAGAGGACACGGGTTTCAAAGATTAACTAAATAGAATATTGTGTATGAAAAAAAATATACAAAATCAATCTGACCCCGATACCCACCTTAAAAGTAAAAACAAATATTTTGATGTAGACCATTTCGTTTTCTGGATTTCTGCTTTTCTTATTATTTTCTTTATTTCAATCACTCTGCTTGTTGGAGAGCCAATGGATCAGGTTTTTGCTGTTATCCAGGACCGAATATCAGAAAACGGCGGCTGGTTTTTTGTCCTGGCAGTAAACTTGTTTCTTGTTTTCTCCCTTTCAGTTGCATTCGGGAAATTCGGCGATATAAGGCTTGGCGGAAGCAGGGCTGAGCCGGAGTTTTCAAAATTGTCCTGGTTTGCAATGTTATTCAGTGCGGGAATGGGTATCGGCATACTTTTCTGGAGTGTAGGTGAGCCTGTTTTGCATTATGTTTCACCTCCCACAGGTTCAGGCGGATCGGTTTTCTCTGCACAAAAATCAATGCAGTATACATTTCTGCACTGGGGATTTCATGCCTGGGGCATTTATGCGCTGGTGGGCATGTCTCTTGCATTCTTTACATTTAACAGGAAACTGCCGCTTACCATTAGTTCGGTTTTTCATCCCCTTATCGGGGAAAGAATTCACGGAGGGCTGGGAAAATCAATAAATGTTCTTGCTGTTGTGGCAACTTTGTTCGGACTTGCCACTTCACTGGGACTGGGTGTACAGCAGGTCAGTGCAGGACTGAGTCATCTTACAGGAATAGAAGATAATACCACGCTGCAGGTTATTCTTATAGGTGCCATTACCCTGGCTGCCACAGCATCGGTAGTGGCCGGCCTCAGTGCAGGCGTAAAAAGGCTGAGCCAGATGAATATTATTATTGGAGCGGCTTTCCTTGCTTTTATAATTATTGTCGGTCCTACCTTGTTCATACTTGGATCATTTGTCCAGAATCTGGGTGCTTACCTTCAGAATTTTTTTGAGCTGAGTTTCTGGACTGAGACCTATCAGCAATCGGACTGGCAAAAAAGCTGGACCGTTTTCTACTGGGCATGGTGGATAAGCTGGTCTCCCTTTGTTGGCATGTTCATTGCCCGTATATCGAGGGGAAGAACATTAAGGGAATTCATACTAGGTGTACTGATTGTACCTACATTGCTTACTTTTCTCTGGCTATCTTCATTCGGAGGGTCAGCACTTTTTCTCGAACTTAACGGAATGGCTGATGTGGCAACCGCTGTTCAGGACAATGTGGCGACGTCGCTCTTCGTTTTACTTGAACAGTTCCCTCTGGGCATTGTAACATCAATTGTTGGTATTGTGCTGGTTACAAGCTTCTTTGTAACTTCATCCGACTCCGGATCTTTGGTAGTGGACAGTCTCACTGCCGGAGGGAAACTTGATGCACCGGTTCCCCAGCGTGTCTTCTGGGCAATGACTGAAGGAGCAGTTGCAGCGGTTCTGCTCATAGGAGGCGGATTGGGGGCATTGCAGACTGCCGCTATCATTACCGGGCTGCCATTTGCCCTTATACTGATAATAATGGCATACAGCCTGGTAAAAGGACTGAGAGAGGAGCACAGCAGGATGGTAAGTTATGAACTTGAAAAAGAGAAAAAATCATACCGGGATACCATCAGTGATATGATAGCCAAAAGGGAGAAAAACAAACAAAAATAAAAGTTCATTCCAATGCACAAATTCAATAATTTGCTTATTTGCCTTGACCTTACTGAAATGGATTATTTCCTGATCAGTTACACAAATTTTATTGTCCGAATTTTAAAGCCGGATAAGCTGACCTTCATCCATGTTATGGAGACCTATGATATTCCTGATGAGATTATGGAGTCATTTCAAGATACAGACAAAGATCTGAATGAGATAATAAGAGAGGAACTGGAAGAACGAATAGAAAACGGACTTTCTGTTAAGGATGATGTAGATTATAACCTGGTTCTTGAGGAGGGACTGACGACGGAAAAGATTATTCACTATGCAGGAAAAAATAAAATTGACCTGAGTATTATAGGTAAAAAGATCGGCTATAGCGGAAAAGGAAGCGTTGCCAGGAAAATTGTCGGACTGATTCCCTCATCAGTGCTTGTAGTAAGTGAAACAAGCCAGCAAAGATTCGATAAACTGCTTGTTAGAATGGATTTTACTGTCATGGCACGGACTACACTTTTTATGGCCCAAACCATATCCCGGTTAACCGGGGCATCTGTAGAGTGTCACCATGTTTATAAACTTCCTCTCAACTATTTTCCGAGACAAACTCCTGAAAATATAAAAAAGCTGAAAGTGCAGGTAGGGAAAATTGTTAAAAAGGAATATGAAAAGTTTATCAGGAATATTAAAATTGAGGATGCTCCCCCGTGTACTTATTCTCTCGAGATCCAGTCCGATGAATCACAACTTTTATATAATCATGCAATCAAGAATCAAATTGACCTGATATTAACGGGCACAAAGATAAAATCGTCACTGGCAAACCTTATCCTTGACAGCACTTCAGAGAAGCTGGTTGGCGGGGATAAGAGCATTCCTGTTATGGTGGTTAAAGATCATAAAAAATCCGTCGGATTTTTAAAAGCAATATTTGAATAAAAACCTCAATTATGCAGAGAATATTGTTGTTCACATTAATTTGCCTGGTATCATTGTCAGGTTGCACCTTTACGGCTACTGACGAAGGTGCTGACAAGAACGAATTATTTTTAAATTATACGGACTGGGCAGAGAGTATAGCACTTACACATCTGGTTGCCCTGCTACTGGAAGATAAACTTGAGTATGATGTTGTGCTTAAGCTTACCAGCGTTGATACTGCATTTATGGGGGTGGCTTCCGGTGAGGCAGACCTTTTTGCAGATGCCTGGATCCCGTTTACACATGAGAACTTTTTGCAGAGTTACGGTGATGAAATTGAAGATCTGGGTCCGAATTACAGGTATGCTACTACAGGGCTCGTTGTGCCGGATTATATGGAAACAGAGTCCATATATGACATTAAAAACAGCTATACAAGACCCATAGTCGGTATAGACAGCAGTGCCGGTATTATGCAGAATGCCTTCAGGGCAATTGAAAGTTATGAACTTGATAATAAATTACTGGTACTTTCAGATGCAGAGATGTCGGAAAGGGTTGAAGAAGCTGTCAAAAGGAGGGAACCCATTGTTTTTACCGGTTGGGAGCCACACTGGTTGTTTTACCGGTATGATCTCAGGTACCTTTCCGACCCGCTCGCAGTGTTTCAGGAAAATGAGCAGATCCACACCATTGCCCGTAAGGGATTCAGGGAGGATCACCCTCGTGCCGTAACCTTTTTTGAAAGAATGGTGCTTACCGAAAACCAGATCAACGAACTGGTTTATGAGGTTCTCCTTAGCCGGACCCCACGGGAGGGAGCGAAGGCATGGGCAGAAAAAAATGAGTTTATCGTTAATCAGTGGGTACGAGGATTACGTCCCGAAAGGGAAAAGATAATGTAGGAGAATGCTGTCCAAATGCATTGATGCGTTATTACCATTTTTCACTGAACAATATTGATATAATTATTGTTTAAGGAAGAAAGGAATATCCTATATGTACGCTTTTCTGCTCTATATCCTTTTATTTACCGTAATCCGTGGCTCAGGTCATGATAATAATGAGAATATATATATGAAACCAGAGAATAAGTCATACGAAACCATAACCCTGGGTGCAGGTTGCTTCTGGTGCGTTGAGGCCATATTTGAAAGGCTGGACGGCGTTAAAGAAGTACAATCAGGATATTCAGGCGGACAAACAGTAAATCCGACATACCGGGAAGTTACGTCGGGACTGACCGGTCATGCTGAAGTTGTTCAGGTGACTTATGATCCCGCTATTCTTCCTTTTGCCAGATTACTTGAAGTGTTTTTTATGACTCATGATCCGACTACCCTTAACCGGCAGGGAGCGGACGTAGGAACCCAGTACCGCTCTGCAATTTTTTATCATAATCAGGAACAGAGGAGGGTAGCAGAAGAGGTGAAAAGCATGCTTGTTAGTGAAAAGATATGGGATGACCCTATTGTAACCGAGATAACCCCGTATTCAAATTTTTATAAGGCAGAGTCTTACCACCAGGAATATTACCGGAAAAACCCCAACCAGGGCTATTGCCGTATGGTGATAGCTCCCAAGCTGGAGAAATTCGAGAATCTTTTTGAAGAATATATAATCGACAATTAACAGGAACGGGCTTATAATGGAAAGTACCTACCTGATTTTGAGGGTTAATTATTAATTGTTTTTCTTTCCTTCCAGGTATTCCATTATTGATACGGCTGCTTTGCGGCCTGAATCAATGGCTGTAACGACAAGGCTTGCACCGTGTATGCTGTCACCTGTGGCAAAAACTTTATCCCTGCTTGTCAGATGGCCTTTGGTGACTTTAATGTTTCCCCTTTCACTGTAATCAAGTTCGAGTGAATCCAAAAGTCCTTCATGAACAGGGTGAGTAAAACCCATTGCAAGAAGAACCAGGTCCGCTGCAATGGTTTTCTTACTTCCGGGAAGTTCTTTGGCAATCATCTTGCTATCTTTTCCCTGTAACCATTCTATTTCCGTTATTTCTGCGGTGCTTACCCTCCCGTTCGTTCCATTGAACCTTTTGGTTGAGCTATTCCACAACCTTTTACAGCCTTCCTCATGCGATGATGTGGTTTTCCTGATATTAGCCCAGTAGGGCCATGGATTGTCAAAACTTCGTTTGAGAGGAGGTTCGGGGAGTATTTCTATCTGTGTCACTGATTTGGCTCCCTGCCTGTTAGCCGTGCCGACGCAATCAGATCCTGTATCACCACCTCCGATAACCAGCACATGCTTATTTTTTGCAGTTATCAGTCCCGTTTCCTCAGGCTGTTTTCCGCTCAAAGCTTTGTTCTGCAGGGTAAGGTATTCCATGGCAAAATGAATTCCTTCCAGCTCCCTGCCTTCCACCGGAAGGTCACGGGGTTGCATTGCACCCACAGCCATACATACGGCGTCAAATGAATTTATTAATTCTTTTCCGGAAATATCTGCTCCCGCAAAAGTGTTTGTTCTGAATTCCAGCCCCTCTTCCTTAAGGACATTCAATCTCCTGTCAATTATGTTCTTTGCCAGTTTAAAATCAGGAATACCATATCTGAGCAATCCTCCCGGGGCATCGTCCTTTTCAAAGACAGTTACCAGATAGCCCGCCTTATTAAGCAGGTCGGCGCATGCAAGGCCGGCAGGCCCTGAGCCTATTACGGCAACCTTTTTGCCATTTCTTGTTTTTGGAGGTTTTGGCTTAATATATCCTTTTTCAAAGCCTCTTTCTGATACGGCAGCCTCATTTTCTCTAATGGTAACCGGCTCTTCATGAAGTGCCAGCACACAAGCTGTTTCACAGGGTGCGGGACAAATTCTTCCGGTGAACTCGGGAAAGTTGTTGGTTGTGTGCAACAACTCAACAGCCTTTTTCCAGTCACCTTTATATATTGCGTCCTGCCATTCGGGCATATTGTTCATAACCGGGCATGCCCACTGGCAGAAGGGGATACCGCAGTCCATGCACCTTGATGCCTGCAGCTTTCTGTCCTCTTCATTGAGTGTCTGTTCAACTTCGGAAAAATCGTTAATCCTTTCATTCAGGGGACGGTTACCGCTCTCCTTGCGTTTTATTTTAATGAATCCTTTAGGGTCTCCCATTACTGAAGCTTTATGCTTGTTTTTACTTTAACTGTTTACATCCGGAAATGCTTTTTAATAATGATCCTGAGTCATATCCTCCGTTGCCTCGATTTTTTTTCTGAGACTTTCAAGTTTGATTTCCTGCAGCACCTTCTTGTATTCAAACGGAATTACCTTAACAAAGTGTTCCATATACTCATTCCATCTCACAAGTATCTCCTCGGCGAGCTTGCTGTTGGTATACAGCATATGTCTCTCTATTATTTGCTGAAGTTCAGTGATATCTCCCATGTCATCAAGTGATTCCAGTTCCACCAGTCCCCGGTTACAGAAATAATCAAAATTCCCCTTCATATCGAGCACATAGGCAATGCCGCCACTCATTCCCGCAGCAAAGTTTCTGCCTGTAGGCCCAAGGATCACCACCCTGCCACCTGTCATGTACTCACAACCGTGATCCCCTACTCCTTCAACAACTGCTGTTGCACCGCTGTTTCTGACTGCAAACCTCTCACCTGCCATGCCCCTTACATATAACTCTCCCCTGGTGGCACCATACAGCACAGTATTACCGATAATAATGTTTTTTTCAGGCCGGAATAGAGATCCTTCAGGCGGCATGACAATGATTCTTCCGCCAGACAACCCCTTTCCCAGATAATCATTGGCATCTCCTTCGAGTGAGAAGCTCACCCCCTTTACCAGGAAGGCACCGAAACTTTGTCCCGCAGAACCGTAAAACCGGCCATTAACAGTATCACTGTTAAGTTCTGTTGTCTTGTATTTCCTGGTTATCTCACCGGAAAGCATGGCGCCAACGGCACGGTCGGTATTTTTTACCGGCTTTGATATCCATACCTTCTCTCCCTTGTTTATTGCTTTATCAGAAAGTATGATGAGTTCACGGTCCATAATATCATTTATATTATGATCCTGACCGTGCTGAAAAAAGAGGGGATATTTCTTTGCTTCCTGCGGGAAGAATATCATATCAGACAGGTCTACTTTGTCCGCCTTCCAGTGATCAATATGCTTTCTCTGCTCAAGCAGATCAGTACGTCCCACTATATCTTCAAATTTTCTGAATCCCATTTCGGCCAGTAGTTCGCGGACTTCTTTCGCTACGAATCTGAAATAGTTTTCCACGTAATCGGCTTTGCCGGGAAAGCGTTTCCTGAGATATTCGTCCTGTGTTGCCACACCGACAGGGCAGGTGTTAAGATGACATTTTCTCATCATTACGCAGCCAAGGACTATTAATGCCGATGTGGAAAAGCCAAACTCCTCGGCTCCTAAAAGACCCATTAAAACAACATCGAGGCCTGTTTTTAACTGACCGTCGGTCTGCAGTTTAACCCTGCCTCTGAGGTTATTAATTACAAGAGTTTGATGTGCTTCTGAAATACCCAGTTCTGTTGGCATTCCGGCATGTTTAATTGAGCTGGCCGGACTTGCACCTGTTCCGCCTTCATTGCCGCTTATTGTTATAAGATCTGCCTTTGCCTTGGCTACCCCGGCAGCAACTGTGCCGACACCACATTCAGAAACAAGTTTTACTGAAATTATGGCATACGGATTCACGCATTTAAGATCAAATATAAGCTGGGCAAGATCCTCGATCGAGTATATGTCATGATGAGGAGGAGGGGAGATAAGGGTAATGCCGGGAGTGGAATTCCGTAGTTTGCTGATCACCCCGTCAACCTTAAAACCCGGAAGCTGTCCTCCCTCTCCCGGTTTAGCTCCCTGTGATATTTTTATCTGTATCTCATCCGCATTGACAAGATAACCAGTTGTTACCCCAAACCTCCCCGAAGCAACTTGTTTTATTGCACTTCTTTTATTTAACTCTCCCGGCACGGGTATGTATCTTTCAGGGTCTTCACCTCCTTCACCAGTATTGCTTCTGCCTCCGATGCGGTTCATGGCAATTGCCAGAGCTTCATGTGCTTCCTTGCTTAATGACCCGTAAGACATGGCACCTGTCACAAACCTTTTCAATATTGCCTCTTCCGGTTCAACTTCATCTATGCTGACGGGATTCTTCTTGTATTGAAGGAACCCTCTCAAAAATGAAGGTTTTTGATTTTCCCTGTTAACAAGAGAACTGAACTCCTTATATTTATTGTAACTGTTTGTTTTGGTTGCCCATTGCAGGAGTCCGACTGTTTCAGGATTCCATGCATGATGTTCGCCGTTTAAACGGTACGAATAATACCCTGTTGTAGAAGGGGAGAATTCCGTTCCCGGCTTATCTGTTAAAAACGCCATACTGTGAGGAATAGCAGCCTCCCTGGCAATTTCAGCAAGCCCGATTCCTCCTGTACGGGATGCTGTACCGTTAAAATATTTGTCAATCACATGTTCTGAAATACCAAGGCATTCAAATATCTGTGCACCATGGTAGCTTCTCAGCGTTGATATGCCCATCTTTGAGAGTACCTTTAAAATTCCTTTGTCAACAGCTTTAATATAGTTTTCCCTTGCCTTCTTATACTCAAGTGGTATTTCGCCTTTTCCGGCCATTTCATCAATTGTTGCAAATGCCAGATAAGGGTTTATGACACTTGCCCCGTAACCAAGTAGAAGGGCAAAATGCATTACCTCACGAGGTTCGGCTGTTTCCACTATTAGTCCGATCTGCATTCTCTTTTTAACCTTGATCAGGTGGTGGTGGACCGTAGCTACGGAAAGAAGTGATGGTATAGGCGCATTATCTTTGTCTGTGTCCCTGTCTGATAAAATTAAAAAATTAACTTTATTGTCGACAGCCTTTTCAGCCTGCCTGCACAGGTTGTCAAGTGCATTGCCAAGGGCATCTTCTCCATTCCGCGGATTAAAAAGCATGGGCAGTATTATATGAGAAAAACCGGATTGACTCAGATCTCTGATCTTTTTAAGATCTGTATTTATAATAATAGGGCTTCTGAATTTAATCAGCCTGCACAGGGAAGGCGTCTCCTCAAGCAGGTTCTTATTGAGTGAACCTATATAATTGGTAAGGGACATGACCAGCCCTTCCCTGATAGGATCAATGGCGGGATTGGTTACCTGTGCGAACTGCTGTCTGAAATAGTTGAACAACCGTTGCGGCTTGTCTGATAATACTGCAGGGGGGGTGTCATTCCCCATTGAACCCGTCGGTTCTTTACCTTCCACGCACATTGGTTTGATTATTACCTCCAGATCTTCCTTGCTGTAGCCGAATGTTTTCAGCCACACAGGATATTTATCTCCCATCGCTGAAGGGACCCTTTGTTTGATTTCAATATTTTCAAGTTCGAGGCGGTTCTCCCTTAACCAGTTACCATAGGGATTCATTTTTGTGAGCTGGGACTTCAGCTCTTCATCAGAGATGATCACTCCCAGTTTTGTGTCTACCAGCAGAATCTTGCCGGGTCTGAGCCTCCCTTTTTCCTTTATCTCGCTGGCGGGAAAACTCTGTACACCGGTTTCACTGCCCATAACAATCATGTCATCTTTAGTTATCAGGTACCGGGAAGGCCTCAGTCCGTTTCTGTCCAGCGTGCCCCCAACATACCGGCCATCAGAAAAGAGGAGCGAAGCAGGTCCGTCCCATGGTTCCATAATGGTTGAATGGTACTCGTAGAAATCCTTAAGGCTTCCGGGGATAGGATTCTTATCATTAAATGATTCCGGTACAAGCATAGAAAGGGAATGAGGCAGGCTTCGACCTGTAAGGACAAGGAATTCTAGAACATTATCGATCGATGCTGAATCACTTTTACCGGGTTCAATGACAGGAAAGATCTTCTGAAGGTCATTACCGAAGAGATCCGTTTTGAGAAGGGCTTCCCTGGCCTGCATCCAGAGCCTGTTACCTTTTATGGTGTTTATCTCACCATTGTGAGCCAGATATCTGAAAGGTTGTGCCAGGTCCCACGTAGGAAATGTATTGGTGCTGAAACGAGAGTGTACCAGGGCAATGGCACTTGCAAAACCGGCATCTCCAAGATCGGTAAAATACTCTCCAAGTTGCGATGGGGTGAACATTCCCTTGTATATCATCACCCTGGTAGAAAGGCTCGGGATATAAAAATATTCTTTCTGAAGTATTCCGGACAGACGTATTTTGTTCTCAGCCAGTTTCCGTATTACATAAAGTTTTCTTTCCAGGTCGTCCTGTTCATAATTGCCTGAAAGGAACACCTGTTTTATGAAAGGTTCTGTACGGGATGCAATCTCACCCAGTATAGTGCTGTTAACCGGTATATCTCTTGTACCGATAACCTGCAGGTTCTCCTCTTCCACAAGTGAAAAGAATATATCTTCACACTCTTTCCTCTCCCTGCTTTTTGGCGGCAGGAAGAGCATACCTGTTCCGTATTCGCCGGAAGGGGGAAGATTACTGACCTCCTGCCTGTAAAACTTATCTGGTATCTGAACAAGTATACCGGCTCCATCGCCTGTAACATTGTCTGAACTTTCTGCCCCTCTGTGTGTCATATTCAGCAATACCTGCAGTCCCCTGTCTACAATATCATGGGATTTATAGCCCCTGATATTTGCTACAAAGCCGATTCCGCAACTGTCATGTTCGTTTTCCGCTGAATACAAACCAGTTCTCCTGTATATATCACTTTTCATTATTATCGGGTTTTTAACACTTATTTCACGGTTTCTGCTCTTTTTTAACCGGATATTGTTGTATTTCTGAACAGGGCATTATGATTGTGCCAGTAAACTACTGATGGCATTTTCGGGTATCCCGAAATTGAATTCGTCTGTGACGGATTTCATCTTTTCAACAATTTTGTCATTACACAGATTCCCCGTACTTCCTTCATGTGTGTAATCGGGCCGTATTCCGGGCCGGTAACTTCCATCTGCTATTTTTTCTGCAATTTTTCTGTATGCTTCCCTGAAAGGCATTCCGCTAATTACCAGTTTGTTTACCTCTTCAACGCTGAAAAGGTTGCTGTAAAGATCATTTTCAGCAATATTTGAGTTAACCGATATTTTATCAATAACAGTATCCGATATTTCCAGGATATTAATAAGTATATCAAAAGCAGGAATGAAATTTTCTTTGATAAGCTGATAATCCCTGTGATATCCTGATGGCAGGTTTGAGCAAATAAGTGAGATTTCATTGGAAAGGGATTGCAGCTTATTGCCACGGGCACGAATCAGCTCAAAAATATCCGGGTTTTTTTTATGGGGCATAATACTTGAACCTGTTGTGAATTCATCGGGCAAAATGATAAAGCCAAAGTTCTGCCCTGAAAATGTGCAGATATCCATTGCCATCCTGGAAAGTGTTGAACCCATTGAACCAAGGGCGAAGGCAACTGTTTTTTCCATTTTACCACGATTCATCTGTGCATTGACTGCATTGATATGCATTGATTCAAAACCAAGTAATTCAGTTGTCATCTGCCTGTCCACCGGAAAAGATGAGCCATAACCTGCCGCCGAGCCAAGAGGGTTCTGATTGACTATCCTGTAGGCAGATTGAAGAATGATCATATCTTCGGCGAGGCTTTCAGCGTATGCACCGAACCATAAACCGAAAGAGGAGGGCATGGCTATCTGCATGTGTGTATAACCCGGCATCAGGATATCTTTATATTTATCACTTAGCTTTATAAGAGTGTCAAATAGTTTAAGCGATTTTGCTACTACCTCTTTGATCTTTTCTCTTGAATATAGTTTGATATCAAGAAGTACCTGGTCATTCCGTGAACGGGCTGTATGAATTTTTTTTCCAGTATTTCCCAATGCCCTGGTAAGCATAATCTCTACCTGGCTGTGAACATCCTCTACTTCATCTTCGATTACAAAATTACCCTCAATGGTTTCTATATATATTTTTTTCAGTTCAGTCTCAAAAGAGAATAATTCATCCTTTGAAATCAAACCTGTTTTTTCCAGCATCCTGACGTGTGCTATTGTGCCAATAACATCGTAAGGAGCGAGCCGAAGGTCCAGATCACGATCTTTACCGGAAGTGAAATCACCGGTTAATTTGTTCAGTTTACCGCCCTTTTCCCAAAGCTGCATAGGTATCAATAATGTAATATTATATTTACTTCCTGTATACAGGTATCAATGCTTTATTCTTGATTCGGTTATGGCATGATGGGCCATCAGTCTGATAGAATTAATCTTAATAAAACCTTCGCTGTCCTGCTGGTTGAATCCACCCTCAATATCCATGCTGGACAGATCCTGATCATAAAGAGAACTTGGCGATTCTCTCCCGTCTATCAATACATTTCCCTTGTAAAGAGTAAGGTATACGATACCATCAATCAGTTCCTGACTTTTGTTAATGGCGGCCATCAAAAAGTCCATTTCCGGACTGAACCAGAAGCCATTATAGACGAATTCAGCAAAAACGGGCGACAGCATATTTCTCAGGCGCATCACTTCCCTGTCCATTGCTATACCTTCAATATCCATATGTGCTTTAAGGAGGATCTCTGCTCCTGGTGTTTCGTAGACACCCCTGGATTTGATTCCTACATAGCGGTTTTCAACCATATCAAGCAGCCCGATGCCGTTCTCTGCCCCGATTAGATTGACATACTGGTATAATTCCAGCGGACTGGTTATTACTGTCCTGTCATCAATATTGACAACCTTTACCGGGATACCGTCTTTGAAATGTATCTCTATACTGGTTTCCTTATCCGGTGCATCCTGAGGCATCTTTATCCTGGATATTATATCCCGACCGGCTTTATATTTGGGATCTTCCAGAATTCCGGCCTCATGACTGATATGCATCAGGTTATCATCTTCACTGTAGGGTTTTTTCAATGTTGCTTTTACAGGAATCCCCTTTTGCTCAGCATAATTGAGAAGATCAGTCCTGCCTTTGAAGCGTTCGAGGAACTGTTTGTTCTTCCAGGGGGCAAAAACTTTGATTCTCGGGTTCAGTGCGTAATAGGAGAGTTCAAACCTCACCTGGTCATTCCCCTTCCCTGTAGCTCCGTGAGACACATAACCGGCATCCTCCATCCCGGCTATCTCTATCTGCCTTTTTGCTATCAACGGCCTAGCAAGAGCTGTTCCCAGGAGATACCTGCTTTCATATACTGCATTTGACCTGATTGCCTGGAAGATATAACCTGTTACAAATTCCTCTTTCAGATCTTCTATATACACTTTTGATGCGCCAATTGCCATGGCCTTTTCCCTGGCTTCTTCAAAATCATCATCCTGACCGACATCAGCAATATAGGCAATCACTTCATAACCTTCGTCAATTAACCACTTCAGAATAACCGAAGTATCCAGTCCGCCACTATAGGCAAGGACAATTTTCTTATTGTTACTGATCATATTAATATATATTTAAATTAGTGTCGGCTGTCAGGGCAGGCATTTATTTGCCTTTCGGCTGAAATTAACGCTTAACAGCCTGGGGAATTGCCGCGGTAAGCACCCGGTTAAGATCCTGCCGGCTAATGCCGTCTCTGGTAATAATCAGAATAGTATCATCTCCTGCTATAGTACCAATTATTTCAAACGCCTTCATTCCGTCTATCCTGTAGGCAATGCCGCTTGCAAAACCCGGAAGTGTTTTGATAACTGCCATGTTACCGGTATATTCTATAGAAAGAAAACCCCTGCTGATGTTATCTTCCAGTTCATTATTCCTGGCGGGTCCGTCACCTGGTTCATCGGGCAGTACATAAATATGCCCTTTATCATTATCGGCAACTTTTCCTGCCCTTAACAATTTAAGATCTCTGGAAAGAGTGGCCTGTGTATAGCTGAAACCGTTGTTGTTCAGCATGGTTAGCAATTCATCCTGGTTCCTTATCCTGTTGTTTTTTATCAGTCTTTTTATCTCTAAAAGCCGTTTCGTCTTGTCCATTACTCCTTATATAATATTCGCTACTTGTAATAACCTGTGTGTGCATAAATATGCAAATCATTTGCAAATATATACATTATTCCGGCTTTTTTCAATTTCTCCTGTAAAAAACAAGAAGCCAAAATTTTGTTCTGAAAATACAAAATTTTGACTTACAGAAGTAACCGCTGCGCTTTCCCATAAAATTTTTTCATGCGTCTGTGTGTAATTTTACGCAGAAAAAATTTTATGTACATTTGTTTAAAAAATATTTTGTAATTCAGGGCAGGTTAATAATGCGAATGACTGACCCGTTAACGCCGGAAGGGCAAAATGTTTTATTCCTTTTTTATATATTCTGCTCCGCGAATCTCCGATAGTTGCCTGAAAAGCTGATTTGCGTTAAGAATACCAAAACTGCGTACATCCAAACCGGCATTTTTGAA
>JAWODJ010000037.1:0-11717 GCA_046483315.1 Bacteroidales bacterium
AGGTGGTTGGGTAGGGAAAAGCAGAATAAAGAATTCAGAATATAGAATTCAGAATATAGGCAGTCAATCTCCTGTATTCTGTATTCTATATTCCGCTTTCCTTCATTCCTCATCCGGTATCTTATAGACATCGAGTACGCCGGTGAGGTTTTTCAAGCGCTCCCGATCGATGCGGCGGGTGTCGCCGACGACGCCGAGGATGATCCGGTCGACGCCCGTTGATTGATGAAAATCACAATCCTGTTCCACCAAAAACTCTTTTACCTGCTCAACTTCCTCTTCAGTAGCATATTTTTTCATGATAACCAGCATAGTTACTTGCTCCCTCTGGCGTGCGTTCTTTCCAGGCTACGGCTTTCATCAATGACCCGTTCAAACAGTCTGACGATGGCAGCGTTATCGAGGGGACCGGGGTTATTTTTGTGCATCCGTTCAAAAATCAGTTTTTCCCGTTTGGGGTCATAAATGGCAAGGTTCAGCTCTTTTTTAATCTCACCGATCTTCACCGCCAGGGCAGCGCGCTCATTAAAGATATTCAGCAACTGATCATCCAGCTGATTGATCCGTTCTCGTAGCTTGTCGATATCCAAAATTCAATCCTTTTATTTGTTCGCAGTACCAGTCTGGCGCTTTGACTCTTTTATCATCGGGTTCAGTCCCCTGATGATGGTGTCGTGGAGAAAGTTTTCATCATCTTTTCCCGGGTAATCGATGGTGTAATGCAGGCCGCGGCTCTCTTCGCGCATCAGGGCGCTTTGTACGATCAGCCGGGCAACGGTGGTGATATTGCGCAATTCGATGAGGTCAGAGGTCAGGAGAAAGTCCCAATAGTATTCGTTGATTTCCCGCTGGATGAGCTTGATGCGATTCATGGCACGTTGCAGCCGTTTGTTCGAACGGACAATGCCGACATAGTTCCACATGCAGCGCCGGATTTCATCCCAGTTGTGGGCAACGATCACCTCTTCGTCGCTGTCGGTGGCATCACCGTAGTCCCAGGAAGGAATGGCCGATGTTGGTGGCGGGGTTTGCTTTAGACGCGACAGACACAGGGTGGCGGCCTGATTGGCAAAGACGACACCTTCAAGCAGACTGTTGCTGGCCAGACGATTGGCTTGTTTATTATCACTTTGTTGATGAATGGACTGTTGATCCTTCATTGCCGGTGCAGAAGCTGGAAAGGTATAACCAGCTTGTTTCTCCCGGATGGCTCAACAGCCTTATTTCGGGTGGCAGACCGCCGCATTACGACAACGATAAATTCCGTATAGTCCATGCCCATTACCGTAACCGTGACGCGTACCTGAGCGGACATATACCGGGGGCCATAGACATTGATACGCTTGAACTTGAGGCGCCCGAAACATGGAACCGGCGTTCGCCGGCGGAGCTGAAAAGTGCACTGGAGAGACATGGGATAAATTCAGATACCACCGTGATAATGTATGGCAAATTTATGCACCCCGATAATAATGACCCTTTCCCGGGTAGCGCTGCTGGTGACATAGGAGCCATACGTTGTGCTTTTATAATGATGTATGCAGGTGTCAGGGATGTCAGGGTGCTTAACGGAGGCTTTCAGTCATGGACAGATGCCGGGTATGATGTTTCCTTTAACGATGAGCCAAAACAACCTGCCCGGGAATTTGGTGCTTTAATTCCGGGGCGGCCGGAACTGGCAGTTGACACACCCCGGGCAAAGGAGATGTTGATATCGTCTGACAGTGAACTGGTGTGTGTAAGATCCTGGCCGGAGTATATTGGCCAGGTAAGCGGGTACAATTATATTGAACCTAAGGGGAGGATACCGGGTGCCGTTTTTGCAGATTGCGGTTCTGATGCGTACCATATGGAAAACTACCGGAATTTTGACCATACTACCAGGGAGTTTCATGAGGTAGCGGCCATATGGAGGGCCAGCGGGATCACTCCCGATAAGCACCTTGCCTTTTACTGCGGGACAGGTTGGCGCGGAAGTGAAGCCTGGTTCAACGCATGGCTGATGGGATGGCCCAGGGTATCGATCTATGACGGTGGCTGGTTCGAATGGAGCAGCGACCCCGGAAACCCTTTTGAAACGGGTATCCCCGCCGAACTTGCCGATCAGGCCGAAAGAAAATGATTATTTTTAATAAAATCTGAATGGAGAACACAGACATACTGATTGCACCTGAGAAAAAGATCACTCTCAGCAACTGCCTTCCTCCACCGAACAGTGAAGAGACGGTTGCAGAAATAATTCAAGGGATAAACTCGGTACCCCCTTATATCCCGAGCCGGTTCTTCTATGACGGTACCGGCTCTGCCCTTTTTGAAGAGATTGCCAGGTTACCGGAGTATTATCCGACCCGGACGGAAAAGGCAATTTTAAGGGAGAACGCTGATGTAATTACCGGCGATCTTGAAAATACAGACATTGTTGAGCTGGGAAGCGGCGACTGCTCCAAGATATCAATTCTGTTTGATGCCATACCTGCTGAAAGGAGAGAGACAATCAGTTATATTCCGGTAGATGTCAGCCAGGCGGCAATCGTCAAATCCGCCGAAACGCTTTCGCGGAAATATCCGGAGATCTCAATCCACGGAATGCTTGCCGATTTTTTAAAGCATCTTGGTGATATTCCCGGAGAAAACCGGAAGATTATTTGCTTTTTCGGCAGCACTATCGGGAACCTGGACCCAGTGCAAACATCGCGCTTCCTTTTGAATATCAGCAGTGAGATGCGGGAGGGTGATCAGCTGCTGCTCGGACTGGATATGGTAAAAGATATAAGGGTACTGGAAGATGCCTATAACGATTCGCAGAAAGTTACTGCAGCATTTAACAAAAACATTTTAAATGTTGTAAACGGGTATGCAAAAACCAACTTCGATCCCCGGCTTTTTGATCATCTTGCGTTTTACAACAAGGCGGAGAGCAGGATAGAGATGCATCTGAAGGCTATGAAGGAAATGGATATTACCTCACCATATCTCCCGGCGTCCGTTAATTTGGAGAAAGGAGAGACTATCCACACCGAGAATTCGCGTAAGTTCACTTCCGGCGATATCCGGGAAATTTCCGGGCTAACCGGGCTGAAGCTAAACGAGGTTTACTCAGATAACCGAAGATGGTTCAGTCTGCTTCACTTGGTCAAGTAGTTGGAATTATTTACAAAGGGGTTAAGTCCTTCTTGTAAAGTGGCTAAGATTCCCGGTTTCCTGGTTAAAAAATTATATGTATAGCTTAATACCCCGGAACATTATAACAGGAGGGGTATTTGATTTTTGAGTTTAATCACAAATAATTGATTTAAGATTATGGAATTGACTATCAGTATCATTTACGGGTCAGTACGGACTGACCGGCAGGGCATAAAAGCCGCCAGGTTTCTCGAAAAGAAACTAAAAGGGAGAAATATCAACACCCATTTTATTGACCCGAAGGAGTATCAGCTTCCCTTTCTTGACAAGATGTACAAGGAATATGAGCCGGGCCGGGCGCCTGCCACTATGGAAAAACTTGCAGGTTTTTTTAATGGCAGTGACGGCTTCCTGGTCGTTACGGGCGAATATAACCACAGCATTCCCCCGGCATTGAAGAACCTGCTGGATCATTTCCAGGCTGAATACTTTTTTAAGCCGTCGGCGATAGCTTCCTACTCTGCAGGTACATTCGGCGGGGTAAGAGCTTCGGTGCATCTGAGGGCAATCCTGGGGGAGCTTGGCATGCCCGCTATCTCATCCATGCTGCCTTTTCCGGTAATCGGCGACCTGTTCGATAATGACCTCAATCCTAAAAATGAGAGAGTTAATTCATCGACAGAAAGATTTATAGATGAGTTCGTTTGGTATGCAGAAGCCTTTAAAAATCAAAGGGGGAAGGGACTTCCCTATTGAACCCTTCAAGTGTATATTCTAATTCATTTAACTCTCCTATCTGCAGAGCAATGAATCACTGATATAAGTTGGAAAACCAAGTATTCGAATGAATGAGGTAATTCTTCACTTTGCCCTTGGATTTATCGCTGCCGTTATCGGGGCAGTGCCATTCGGGCTTGTGAACCTCTCGGTGGTCGACAGCACTCTGAGTCGTGGTGAACGGGCAGCATTTCTGGTGAGTGCAGGGGCAACCCTCATTGAATTTGTCTTTGTGCTATTGGCCGTTTTTCTGGGAAGCAGATTGGCCGGTTACATCGAAAACAATCAATGGATAGAATTTTTTATTCTCCTGGTCCTGCTGGCAGCCGGCATCTCTTTTTTTCGAAGAAAAAATAAGGCTACAGGTAAGAAAGTATTTATAATGCCTGCCTTTGTAAAAGGAATGTTTTTGAACATTCTTAGTGTCCAGGTTTTGCTCTACTGGTTTGTTGCGGTGGCATTCCTGCAGGCCAACAGCCAGATTGTATTTACACAGGAGTGTATTATCTCCTTTACCATGGCAGTTGTGCTTGGAAAGATGCTTACCCTGCTTTTTTACAGATTGCTTGCAAAAAAGATCAAATCGAAATCGTCTGTTATTGCAAGAAATATCAATTATATTATCGGAACAATTATGGTTGGGCTTGCTGCAATACAGCTTTTAAAAATTCTGGTTTTCCAGTAATCTTAAGGTTACAACTTCATGCTTATTTCTACAGATGCTCCCCATAAGCTGTTTTTAATTTGAAATTACATCGATATCTTTCCGGGTTAATAAATATTCGGAATTAAAAGATAACTTCATCTGGAAGCAGTAATTTTATGTTATGTTGTTAACAGTTAAATGCACCTGAACAAATCCAGCATAATTTGTATACCGGTAATGTTGGATGCCTGAAATGCATTTTAATACGTGTTTATTAATAATTGACAATGAAAAGAATGACCCATGTATTCATATTCCTTGCAGTGCTTTACGGAATCATAATTATCTTTTTCTATTTATTTCAAACCGCGTTGTTGTTTTTCCCACAACCCCTTTTTTCCCGTGTTGAGTTGAATGAAAAAACGGAAGAAGTAAAAATACAGTCCTTCGATGGCAATTTGCTGCACGGATGGCTTTGCCATGATAACGATCGTGGAACTCAAAAGCTTATCATTTATTTTGGGGGCAATGCAGAAGAGGTTTCACATATGCTATCTCTGGCATCCAGGTTTGATGGATGGGCGATGCTGCTGATAAATTATCCTGGTTATGGCAGAAGTGAGGGAAGGCCGGGGCAAGATAGCTTTTACAATGCAGCACTGTCCATTTACGACTATGCAACTGAAAGGGATGATATCGACAGTGACAATATTGTGCTGATGGGCCGGAGTATTGGTTCCGCATCAGCAATCTATCTGGCTCATGAAAGAAAAGTAAAATCATTGATTTTGGTCTCTCCTTTTGAAAGCATTCGTGCGGTTGCAAAATCAAAGTTACCTTTCCTGCCTGTCAATCTGATTCTGCGACATAAATTTTCTTCTAAAAAATATGCAGCCAATGTCAATGTCCCTTTACTGGCATTTTATGGTACCGCCGATAATATAATCCCGCCAATACACAGCAAAAAACTTGCAGAATACTGGAGAGGTGAAAAAAGACTTGTTAAGCTATCCTCCTTTGGCCACAATGATATTTTTAACAGTGATCAGCTATGGGAAGAAACAGATGAGTTTTTAAAAACAAGGTAGGTAGAAAAAAGTGACGAAGTTTTTGTATAGTTTAGGAAATTGCCGGGGGTACCAAATTATATATAAACTTATGGAGTGAATATTTTTCAGCGGCTGGCAGTTATTGTTTTTATGTAGTTTTCAGGTGTCAATACACCAATTTCACTTTTTAAATAATCTTTAACATTACGCGTAATAATTACGTCAATAAATCCTGCCCTGTTTGCAGCAAAATTTTGCAGAGCATCTTCAAAGTCTTTAAAGCCTGAATTCAGGGCTTGAATAACAGTTTCTCTGTCCATGGAAAGGATATCCAGTAGTGTCAATAATTTTCGTAACTTTTCAATTACTTTTTCATGCCTGGCAACCTGTCTGAGGAGGTAATAGGTATTACTGTATATAACCGGAGTAATAAATCCTTTTATTTTTCTGGATTCGCACAAAGAGAAAAGTTGTGATGCCTGATCAGAAAAAGGTTTTCTGTCAAAAAAGAAATCAAGTATCACATCGGTGTCAACCAATACATTATCCATGCTAAAGATATTTTTCTGATAACCTCCTTGAAAGTTCTTTCTTATAATCATAGTCTTGAGGCGCTTTAAAGGAGCCCTTTAATGATTTGATCAAAGGAGTTAATTTAATATCAGGGTTATCCTGTTCTTTGGTTATTACCTTTAAGTAATTTTCAACAATGTCCGATAAACTATTATTTTTCTCCCTGGCATATTTTTTAGCCCTGTCTATTACAGTCTTTTCAATTGTTAATGTCAGTTTTGTGTTCATAACACTTCTTTATTTTTATTTATTAATACGTGTGAATTTTGTAAATATTTTTGACCCGTACAAATAAATTTAATGGTACACGTGTAATTTCATGAGCTGCATAAGGATGCTATTAGGTTTAATTTCCCCGTCAGGGTGTATCAATCTAAGCAAATGCTTGGTTTTTTTTAAATAATGCAAACATTTTACGTGTAACATTGTTATTGATATTGTATAAAACATAAACCGTTATGAAAATACTTAATTTTTTATTGTTGCTGGCCTTTTCTGCGGCTGCTATTAACTCTTTTGCCCTGGAAAATAACCCGGCAGAGAACCCGGCAGATAATCAGACGGATAACCCGGACAAACTAGTTGTAATTTGGACCAGCGATGATCCTTACGTGGCAGAAAGGGTGGCATTAATGTATACCCATGCAGCTAAGACAGCGGACTGGTTCACTGAGGTCACACTCATTATCTGGGGGCCTTCAGCTAAACTTGCCGCTGAAAACCTGAAGGTTCAGGAGAAGCTTAAGGCTATGCAGGAAGATGGTGTAGAGATTGAGGCATGCATTGTTTGTGCAAATGAATATGGGGTTACTGATGAATTGAGAAACATGGATTTTATTGTAAGGGGAATGGGCAGTCCGCTGACTGATTACCTCAAAAGCGGGGCAAAAGTTCTGACTTTCTGATTTATTATCCGATTCAGAGCATCTTATTTTATAATTGCTTTCACACCCCTAAACATAGCATTCACTGTACCAGCTTTTCTGATATTCCCTATCGAAGAAATTCCGGTTATGAAGCCGGAATTTATTTTCTGAGAGATTAGAGAACATGTATGTTATTGCCAATGCTGCTCATCCTCTTTCATTACCGGGTCACGGGGATTTGCAGCATTTACCTAAAACGTTATAACCTTATCGCTGTCAACAACCCAATTTGTAAATGCTGCCATGGTACTGATTTCAGCACCTTTTACAAGTTCCACTTGCTTAAGCCCCCTGGCATCTGCACAGGAACCACATATCTTAACTTCAGATCCTTTGGAAAGTGCAATTTTCATCATCCGCTCAATATTGTAGTATCCATTGGGTGTTATTTGATTTGCCACAGCACATGAAGCAGCATCTGCCATCAAAAATATCCTTACCTTTTCCTGTTCGTGGTCTTTTACAATTTGGTTTGCCAAACGAAAGGCGTTGTAAGCTTTTTCCGTTCCGTAAGGAGCATCATTAATTACAATTAAAATATTTTGCATTTTTTCAATTTTTTAAAGTTTAATCACTTATTGGTTAAATTTATAAAACGAATTGCAGTTGCATGTTCATTTCATATTGCATATTATTGCCATTACTTGTAAAGGTGGAACCGGTCCCGTTAACAGAAAGTCTGGTACGACTGCTAAAGAAATAATTTACTCCCAGCATAACTCCATGATATTTATACGTGCCATCATTACCAGATCTGTAATATTCATACCTGCTGATAAAGTTAATTTCATCCGAAACCCGGTAGCCGGCAAGCAGATATCCGCCAAGTGAAACTTCTTTTTCCGGTTCCGGATCTCTATCTGTGTATTGTTTTATAAACTCTCCCCTTATGAAACCCAGATCAAAATCATATTCCGAATGTACAGCCCATTTTTGACGGTTGCGGATTACTCCTTCAGTGTTTTCAAATTTGCCGGTTTGGGCTGAAAATCCGGCTTTTATATCTGGAGCGAGGGTGAAAATAGTTCTAAATACAAAGTCCTTCGGATCTATATTTTCCGGAACATTAGCACCAGCGCCATTTAAAACCGCAAAGGAATAATTAATAAATGAATACGTTCCCTGAACCATGAGGCCGATATCCCGGAACATCCGGTAATTATTCATTTGCTTGGTAGGATAAGCCCTTTCTATGGCCGGGTTTAATGTAATTGCTTCCGGGCCTTCAAGACCAAATGGGACAAGGAATTGTCCAGTACGTAAATTAAACAAGGGGTGTATGCTAAAATCTGCAAAAGCATTTACCAACGCAGGTTTGCGATCTGGCGGCTCCATGGCACCAACAATGAAATTCAAATTTATTCTTTTATTCAGTTTTCCTGAAATACCGAGCCTGGCCCGGTGAATTGAAAAATATGATGGTTTTCCTTCAGTATTATCAATAAGAAAATGCTGTTGTACAAAACCAACAGGCTGCCAGTCAGCAATAACAGTTTTATCATCTTGTTCAAGGGAGTCACTCCCGGATTCCGCCATTGAATTATTCCCTGATATAAGCCAGATAACAATTATTAGTAAGAATGTCCTGAGAGTATAGACTGGCCGGTAATTAATGAACCTATTTAGCAATAAAGGAAATGTCATTAGTATAAAGTATGGTTATCAATCTATTTAATAATATGTTACTAATTCATGATTAGGCTATTTTGCTTTTCAAATCCATGGATTCTCATGTTTTATTGACCTTTGGTTGATTTCATATGCGGTTAAGAGTTTTTTTTGGTATCATTTATCAAATGAGAAATTCATGTTAATTATAGTCAGCATCATAGGGATTCAAGCCGTTTAATTTAAATGGATTTGTCTCTTTCCAGCTGCTTTGTTTTCCATTCAGGATATCCCTGATCCAGCCTTCTGATTTTATACTCCTGTTTGCTAAGGATTTTTACTGCTTCATCTGCAAGTACACAAAACGGTCCGCGGCAATAGGCAATGATCTCTTTGTCTTTGGATAAACTTTTTAATTTTATCATCAGGTCATTCACCGGAACAGAAACAGCTCCGGTTATATGTCCGGATTCAAATTCAACAGGTGGGCGGACATCCATCAGTAAAACATCTTTACTGTGAATCATCCTGTCAAGCTCATCAAGGCTGACGGCATTGTGAGATTTGTTTCCTTCACGCTGACGGCTTAAAATTCTTTCAAGTTCTGCGATTTCTCTTACTGCATACGTTGTGATATGCTGATATAATATCAAGAATTCATTGCTGATCAGAGAATAATAAACATAATGACCTTTCTTTCTGGATCTTACCAAATTGCTGTTCTTTAGAACCTGCAAATGCTGAGACGCATTGGCAACACTCATATCCGTTGCCTGTACGATACCCTCTACACTCTTTTCTCCCTGCGACAACATTTCAATTATTTCCAAACGATTAGGACTGGCAAGGGCTTTCATTAGTTTTGAAAGTCCGTCGTACATTTCGTCTTTGAATTTCCTGTCTTGCATTTTGAAATAAACTATTTGATGATACAAATATGATGCTTTAAATATATTATTCAATAGATGAATAGAATTAATGATAATTAAGCTTAAATGGCATGAATATCCCTCTGAATGGGTGTGGAACATGAGCAGGTGTTTATCTTATTATTTATTTCTGCTAATTATATGAGAAACCGGATAATTAATGTAAGGATTTAATATTTTCTCCGTCAAATATTTAAAATGAGTAATCCATGTTAATTCATTACACACTAAAAGGTGCGTGTATAAATAGCATGGTTGATTCATACTTACTTAAATGTTAACTTACATATTATGAAAGCAATTTGGAACAACAAAGTTTTGGCAGAAAGCAACGATACCGAAGTAATTGAAGGAAACCATTATTTCCCGCCTGATTCTGTAAATAATGAGTATTTTGTGAAAAGTGATACTAAATCTGTCTGTCCCTGGAAGGGTACGGCTCATTATTACAGCCTGGAAGCAGACGGTAAAATAAATAAAGACGCTGCCTGGTATTACCCGTATCCCAGGTCAGAGGCAAAACAGATTAAAGATTATGTTGCCTTCTGGAAAGGTGTTAAGGTTACGGAATAAACTAATTTTAACCAGGTTATACTTGAAGAGAACTTTTTCCTCCTGGAAAATAATAAGTTATTTTCATCATATCTTATTATCTTTTTTGGGTTTAAGGTATCTTTATATTTAATGAATATACAGATCTGCATAAGATGAAAATATTCCCGGAAATCTTCAATACCATAGTTGATAGGCGGGAATATCTTTACGAATTGCTGATTCAGCATATTGTGCTAAGCGCCGGGGCTGTTGCAATAATTCTTGTCATCGGACTGGGAACGGGGATAGGCATTCTTCACAGGAGTAAGTTAAGGCAGGGTATCCCTGGAGTGGTGAACTTTCTGTACACCATCCCCTCTATTGCCATGTTCGGGCTGTTCATTCCCCTGGTGGGTATAGGTTATATAAATACGCTTGTGGTGCTGGTAATCTGTGGCCTGCTACCGA
The DNA here is from genome assembly GCA_046483315.1 of Bacteroidales bacterium. GTDB lineage: Bacteria > Bacteroidota > Bacteroidia > Bacteroidales > PUMT01 > PXAP01. Next base: position 10,634 of record JAWODJ010000037.1, read on the forward strand.
TGATAAGGAACACATACACCGGCTTAAGCGAGGTGGATCCGCACCTGCTGGATGCGGCAAAAGGGATGGGTGCCACCCCCCGTCAGGTTTTTTTCAGGGTACGTTGGCCGCTTGTCCTGCCGACAATCATGAGCGGTTTTAGGACCATGGTGGTAATGACGATCGCACTGGCAGGACTTCTGATCCTGGCGATTTTTTCCAATCCCCGCAGATCTTCCCGCAATGAGATTGTGGTTGCTACCAAACCTGCTGCAGAACAATACATCCTCGGGGAGATAGTTTCCCAACTGATTGAAAACCGCACTGATATACGGGTGAAGAGAAGATTTGGCATCGGTGGTGGCACTTCCAATATCCACCCGGCCATAATGGCAGGAGAGATTGATGTATACCCTGAGTATACTGGTACGGCATGATTGTTTGTCCTTAAAGAACCGCAGATTAATGATCCTGACAGCCTTTATGATCCATTAAGAAATGCTTACGCGGAAAAATACAGCCTTGAGTGGACAGGCAGGTTTAATGAACCGGGGTAAGATTGAGCAGTATGATACACCGGAAAATATGATGGATAATCCTGACAGTGAGTGGATAGAAGATTTTTTAAAAATATAAACGTATGCAGAATATAAACACCAAACCCGAAGAACAGATACTGGTCATTTTCGGGGCTACGGGAGACCTGGGCAAACGAAAACTCATCCCTGCCCTTTACGCACTCGATATGCTTAACCTGCTTCCTGAAAAATTTGCAATACTGGGTGCGGGACGCTCGGCAATGGATGATGACAGTTTCCGTGATACGATGACGGAAGCTTTGAAAAGTTTCTCCAAAGAGGACAATAAAAGCGGATTTTTATCTTTTGTCAACAAGATCTATTATGCTAAGGCCGATCCCAAAGAGGAGGATTCATTTTCCGACCTTGCCGGAAAACTGGAATTTATAAGGAAGCAGTATTCTTTTGCCAGGGAGAATATTATTTTTTACCTCTCAACACCTCCTGCCCTTTACCGGGTAATTCCTGAAAGGCTTGCCGCTGCCGGACTTAATAAGGAAGATAATGGATGGAAAAGGCTGGTTATT
>JAWODJ010000074.1:0-16778 GCA_046483315.1 Bacteroidales bacterium
CGTTTTCATGTGTGGTGAGATGGAATCGATCGTCACCTTCGGTCCGATCCTGCTGGCTTCCCACCTGTTCCACAAATGTTTGTGCAGATGGGTGAACATCGATCTTTCCATCGGTACAACAGCCCTGATAGCCGACTACAATGGCGTGGCAGCAGCGCCACACATACTGGATGAACTCAGCGAGATGGCTATGGATGCCGAGATCGTGAAGGCATGCGCCACCACCGCGGCGGTAGAAGGGATAAAGCATGAATCCGGCATTTACTACCCTGGATTGTCACCCGTGGCTACCGGCAAGGTGTATTCCGCTCGAAAGCTGGGGGCACACCGCTATTCGATGCAGGATGCGGCCGGCGGTCTGGTCGGAACAATGGCCGCGGAAAAGGACTTTCTAAATCCGGAAACCGCCCAATACCTGGAGAAATACTATCAGGGAAAGGAAGGGGTTCCCACTTCGGATCGGGTGCGGGCTCTTAAACTGGTCGAAGACCTGACCGCCTCCGAGTTCGCCGGCTGGAAGTGTCACGGAGATTGACAGCGTAAGGAGTCTGGCGAAATTAATAAAAAACCCGTGAAGATTTAAACCTAACAGGCCTATTCTTTTGAATATTTTTCAGGAATATTCGGTAAAATGTTATGGTTTAACTTATATCTTTGGATCTTATGCTGAGTTTTCATGGTTAGAGCCGCTAATTATATCGTCTTGTTTATCATTTCAGGCAGCCTTTCCTGTAAGGGCGCACTGGCCGTTAATTCAGACAACAGGGGTTTAATTCACTACAACCTGAATATCCACACAGGTTCTGCCCTGCCGCACCATCTTTCAATGACCTACCTGAACCGTGAATATATTAAAAGTGTCGAGTTTAATGCATGGTTTGACAATACGACCATAAGCAACAGTCATAAAACGATTCTCGGCGCAGGATATTTTTTTTCCAACCTGGGAAACAGGGCAGTTTACGGAAATTTTCATGCTCCCTATTTTGGCATGATAAATCCCCTCTTCACAAACAAATGGCCTGTTAAGCTGAAGATAGGGGTCGGAATAGCCTGTGCAACAAAGAAATATGACATTGAAACCAACTATTTCAACCGTGCCATAGGGTCACACCTGAATGCTTACGGACAGGTAACGTTGACAGGTGATATACCCCTTAAAAACGATAAATGGGTCATCAGGCCGGGTATTTCCTTTCATCATCTTTCCAACGGCAAGATTGTTTCCCCGAACCAGGGTATTAACCTGCTGACCATCAGTGCAGGAATCGACTTCAGATCAGGTCACGAACATTCAGGGTCCTTTGTTCTGAAAAAGGATGCAACAGCCAAAGGAAAAAACCGCTTTTCGGTTATTTTTGCACCGGGTGTTAAGCAGGTGGACAGGAGAGTAGACAAGCAGATCCTTACCTCCAGCCTGCTTTTTGAATACGGATACATGTACCGTCCGGAAAGAAGCATAGGGCTTGGAATCGGTTTTTTTTACAATGATACCTGGGCCTATATACCTTACATTAGAACAGAGAAGGATGACTCTCTCCCCCCTTTCCAATCCGCCCTGCATATCTCTGTCCAGAGAAACAAAGGTCCCCTTGCATTCTTTCTGCATCCCGGAATATATATTTACATGCCGGCAAAAGACAAACCTTATATGACAAACCGCATCGGAATGAAGTATTCTTTTGAAAACAATATTACCCTGCAGTTTTCCATCAAATCACACTGGTTTGCGATAGCCGATTATTTTGAATGGGGAATAGGTTATGAATTTAACAGGTAAAATGAAATGCTGCAATCCGGATCCGGCAATATAATAATTATTTCAGCTCTTACCCTGGTATTCCTGTTGGGAACGGGCTGTGAGAAAAGTATATTTTTCAGTTCGGAACAGAAGGTAAGTAAAAAGATATTTTTAGACCCTTTCGGGGAAATGGAAGTAAATGACATTTTTGCCATTGAACTAAGAAATGATTCTGTTTTTTCTGTTGAACTGACCGGAGGAAAAAATCTGGTTGACAATATATCCTTCAGCATCTCAGAAAACAGGCTGGAGCTGAAAGACAACAACTCACTGAAATGGCTGCCTGATTATCCGGGCGTCAGGCTGACCGTCTCTTTACCGGATATCAATGTAATAACATTGAATGCTCCGGCCAGAATATTTTCTGCTGATACCCTGAATGTATCATCTCTGTCTGTTTTTTCACTGGGATTGCTCACTGAAACTGATCTTACCGTAAAGGCATCACATATCCATCTGCGGACACAGACAACAGATTTCGGACATTACACTTTTAAAGGAAAATCGGAAAGTTCTGACCTGGTAATATTCGGCAGTGCCCAATTACATGCCGTCGAACTGGAAACCTCAGATGCAAGGGTGAGAAACTACAGCACCGGCGATTGTTATGTGCACGCCGGCAAACTGCTAAGGGTCAGACTGGAGCACTATGGTAACATCTATTACCGCGGGTCTCCCGGCGAGATTATTATTGAAAGAATGAATTCAAGGGGCAGGCTGATTGAAATTAACGCGGAGAGGTAAATTTAACTCAACCAAACAGGCACTCATATCTTATAATACCCCCTGTACCATTTCACAAAAGACTCCACCCCCTTTATGATATCTGTGCCCGGCCTGTAACCCAGGTCATGAACCAGGTCATCCACATCTGCCCAGGTTGCCGGCACATCGCCGGGCTGAATAGGCATTAGGATCTTATTTGCCTTTTTGCCGGTTACCTTTTCAATGGCCGCTATGAAATCCAGCAGCTTTACCGGGTTGTTGTTGCCTATATTGTAAATTTTAAAAGGTGCCGGCGAAGATGACGGATCGGGGACCGACGGATCCCAGTCTTTACAGCCCTTTGGGGGACTGTCAATTACCCTGACCACCCCCCCGGCAATGTCATCTATATAGGTAAAGTCCCTCTGCATATTACCCTGGTTGAAAACCTCAATGGGTTTGCCCTCAAGTATGGCTTTGGTGAAAATAAAAAGTGCCATATCAGGACGGCCCCACGGACCGTACACGGTAAAAAACCGCAGACCGGTAGAAGGCAGTCCGTAAAGATGCGAATAGGTATGGGCCATCAGCTCGTTGCTTTTCTTTGAAGCAGCATAGAGGCTTACCGGGTGATCAACGTTGTGACTTGTGGAAAAGGGCATTTTCTCATTCAGCCCGTAAACACTCGAGCTGCTGGCATAGGTAAGGCTGCCGGTACGGGTGTGCCGGCAGCCTTCAAGTATATTGATAAACCCTGCAATATTACTGTCAATATAGGCATACGGGTTAGAGAGACTGTAACGCACTCCGGCCTGGGCAGCCAGGTGACACACACTGTCAAATTTTTCTTTCTCAAACAATTCACTTATCCCTTCACGGTCTTCAAGTTCCATCTTCACAAAACTATATCCCTCATACTTCCGGCTCCGGACAGGTTTTCCATAGGAGAGCGCGGACTCTTCAATGCCTGTCTCTGCAAGCCTGTCATATTTAAGCCGAACATCGTAATAGTCGTTTATGTTGTCAAGACCTGTTACTTCATCTCCCCTGTCAAGCAGTCGCCTGGCAAGATGAAATCCTATGAATCCGGCTGTACCGGTGACAAGTATCTTCATGAAAGGTGGGTATTATTATAAAAATATTTTGGATCAGACATAGATGAGCAACAAAAGTAGGAAAATAATCTTTGCCACATCAATAAAAAAGCCTAATGTTCCACAGGGAGGGATTTGTCACTTTTCTCAAGGATTATATCCAGTTCCTCGAACTCTGAATTCATACTGTGATAATCGGGTACAATTTTTTTCATTGCTGCAACCATCTCAAGCCTGGAGGCAGGATCCATAAGATCCAGCAGCGAATTTACCTTCTCTGAGATATCCTCATACCTGCAGTTCTCTGTCCCTGCAATCATAATCTTTGGATTATGGGTAGGAAGAGTCATCTCCTTGTCATACAACAACTCTTCATAAAGCTTTTCCCCGGGCCTCAGACCGGTATACCTTATTTTTATTTCTCTGCCGGGAGTCCTGCCGTAAAGGCTGATGATCCTGTTGGCAAGATCTTTTATCTTGACCGGTTTACCCATGTCGAAGATGAATATCTCACCTGTTTTACCCATAGCGCCGGCTTCAAGAACAAGCTGGCAGGCTTCGGAGACGGACATGAAAAAACGGGTAATCTCCGGATGTGTTACCGTAAGGTCGGCTCTCTCCCTTAACTGCCTTTGAAAAATCGGGATGACCGAGCCGTTGGAACCCAGCACATTGCCAAAACGGGTGGTTATGAATATGGTTTCCCTCAACTGGTTCATGGACTGAACATACATCTCTGCAATACGCTTCGAGGCACCCATTACATTGGTGGGACGTACCGCCTTGTCTGTCGATATCATAACAAATTTCCTGGCGCCGTACTTCACTGACATGTCGGCAAGGTTCTTCGTACCCATAATATTTACCCTGACAGCCTCATACGGGTTGGTCTCCATCATGGGAACATGCTTGTATGCTGCGGCATGAAAAACAATGTCGGGTTTATAGGTCCTGAAAAGTTTTTCCACCCTGTAACCATCGGATATATTCCCCATGGCTGTATCAAAATTAAAGAAACGGAAATCCTCCTTAAGTGACAGCTCCAGGGCATACAGTGGTGATTCATCCTGGTCGAACAGCACTATCTTACGGGGTCTGAAGCGAACCAGCTGCCTCACTATCTCGCTGCCAATGCTGCCTGCCGCACCTGATACCAGAATAACCATACCTGTCATTTCACTCCTTATCTTCCTCATATCAAGTTGTATAGGATCCCTGTCAAGAAGATCCTCCACATCCATATTCTCGACCGGGTCATACGACAATTGTCCCCCGATCCACAAGCGAACATCGGGTATAAGCATGGGTTTGACATTATTCTCCATGCACTGGTCTATAATATACTCTTTAATATGATAGGATGTGGAAATTGACGGTATGATCACAGAATCAATATCTTCTGTCCTTAAAAGTCTTTCAAGGTCATGAAGGTTAAATATATTGACGCCGTCAATATGGCAACCGGCAATGTTATTTCCATCGTCAAGGAAGGCAACGGTTTTCATTTTAAGCGAGCAGTCACTGTCGATAGCTCTTTTGGTCATAAAAGCGTGCTGCCCTGATCCATAAATAATGATATTGGATTTCTCCTTTTTGGGATTTATAAGTTCAAAATAAATAAATTTTATGACCAGCCTGTAGGTGTTGATCATTACCGAAAGGGCGATAAATTCAAGAATCAGCACCGAAAAGGGAATAACGACCTTTTCATAGAGAAACAAACTGATAATGTTGACTGAAAACAGCACGAGGGTACCATACAATACCACCCTGAGGTTATTTTCAATATCCCTGGAGCCGGTAAGCCTTATAACGCTTGCATAGCTTGCAGTAAACAGGAAAACACAGGCCCTTACAAAAACTACGTAAATAATGGCAAAAGGAACGGTGTCATAATAGGCAGGCTGCACATCAAAATTGAATCTCAAAAGAATAGCAGCATAGACGGCAAGTGCCGATAGTAAAAGGTCCAGCGAATAGATTACCCAGCGTGGTGTGGGATACACCCTTTCAAAAGCAGATTTTAAAAAAGCCCTTGAACCTGCAATATATTCTTGACGGTTCACTTATCAGGAAATCACTTTGGTGCCAAGATACAAAAACTAATTACACATTCAGGGTTTTTTCTAAAAAAAACACCGGATCATTTTGCGTAACTGACCATCCTGGTCTCCCTGATCACTGTTATTTTAACCTGTCCGGGATATGTCATCTCATCCTGTATCTTCCTGGCTATATCGTACGACATTTTTTCCGCATCCCTGTCCGATATCTTTTCACTGCCTACTATCACCCTCAGCTCACGTCCGGCCTGGATTGCATAGGTCTTCATCACACCCGGATAAGAGAGCGCCAACGATTCAAGGTCTTTGAGCCTCTTAATATATGCCTCCACAACTTCTCTCCTGGCTCCCGGCCTGGCTCCCGATATGGCATCACACACCTGCACGATGGGTGCCAGCATGGTAGTCATCTCAACCTCATCATGATGAGCCCCTATGGCATTTATTATTTCAGGTTTCTCATTGTACCTCTCGGCAAGCTTCATACCAAGAATAGCGTGAGGAAGTTCGGGTTCATCATCGGGCACCTTGCCAATATCATGCAACAGACCGGCACGTTTGGCAAGCTTTGGATTCAGTCCCAGCTCCGCTGCCATAATGGAGCTCAGGTTGGCCACCTCGCGGGAGTGCTGAAGCAGATTCTGCCCGTAGGATGAACGGTACTTCATCTTTCCTATGATCCTCACAAGTTCCGGATGCAGTCCGTGAATACCTAAATCTATCGTTGTTCTTTTGCCTATCTCGACAATCTCCTCCTCGATCTGCTTCTGGGTTTTCAGCACAATTTCCTCGATGCGGGCAGGATGGATGCGGCCGTCGGTGACAAGCTGATGCAGGGCAAGGCGGGCAATCTCCCTGCGAACGGGGTCAAATGCCGATAGTATTATTGCCTCCGGGGTGTCATCAACAATAATCTCCACTCCGGTGGCCGCCTCAAGGGCTCTTATATTGCGTCCCTCACGGCCGATGATACGCCCCTTGATCTCATCACTGTCAATATGGAACACCGTAACAGTGTTCTCAATGGTGTTTTCTGTGGCAACTCTCTGGATGGACTGAAGTACGATGCGCTTGGCCTCTTTGTTGGCCGTCATCTTCGCCTCGTCCATAATCTCGTTAATAAACGACATGGCTTCGGTCCTGGCCTCTTCCTTCATCGACTCGACAAGCTGCGACCTGGCTTCCTCTCCCGACATTCCTGAAATGGTCTCCAGCTTGTCAACCTGCAGCTTATGCAGCTTCTCCATCTCCTCTGTCTTTCTTTCAACAAGTTCAATCTGGGTTTTCAGGTTCGCGCGAATGGCTTCTACTTCATGTTTCTCTTTTTGTGATTCTGCTATTCGTTGTGAAAGTGCCGACTCCCTCTGCTTTATTTTCTGCTCTATCTGGTTTATCCTGTTATTCTTCTCATTGATGATCTTTTCATGTTCCGACTTTAGCTGGTAAAATTTTTCCTTGGCCTGCAGGATCTTTTCCTTCTTTATGACCTCGGCCTCCAGCTCTGCCTCCTTGATCATATTAACCCTTTTCCTTTTAAGCAATATACGGTAAACATACACTGTCAACAGTCCTCCTGCTATAAAGGAAACAGCCGCTATTACTGTGCAGAGTACCGGTGTTACGGCTCCTGTTATTATTGCTGTATCCATGATCTATTGTATTTTACTTTGATTATTATTAATAAAAAACCCGCATAAGTTTCTCCAATTATCGTTAAAACCCCAGTTTGACATGGGTGGAGCTGCCATTTCAATTCTGACTTCCAATGTTCCGGTTTCCCGGAACTCCCGGACTGGCCGGGAGTGAGGCCTGCCATTGTTGAAACGAGCTTTTCTCCAATTTGTAAAGTGTTGAGTTTTACTCAATTAAAGAAACACTATGCGGGCAAATTCTTTCTTTTATATGTTAAAGAACGCTATATTACTCTTTTTTGTTTTGTATATATTCACCAAGTTCCTGTTCCAGATCCCTTAACTGTTCCCTGATGGGCGACACATCTGTTTTTTCTTCACATTCAATCAACCGGATAACAAACTGCAACGCTGCCATGGCAACAAAGTCCTGTAAATCTTTGTCTGTATATCGTTGTTTATATTGAAGTACTTTTTCATTTATCAGCCTGGCTGCCTTACGGATCTTCTCTTCATCTGTCCTGCTTATTTTCAGCGGATAAAATCTCTCTGCAACATTGACCCGTATCGATAGCTTGTCATCCATATACGGTTTCCTATTCTAATAATTCAAAAGAGCAATACATTTATCAATCTCCCGCACAATCCTGTTAACTTTTATTTTGGCTTCGTGCGAATTACCGCTCGCTTCCAAAATGGCTTTCGCCAGCTTCAGGGTTTCATACTTCCGCTCAAGCTCCTCAAAAGCGGTTGTCTTCAGCTTTACCTGTTCAGTCAACTGCATCTTCTCTTTGTGAAGCCTGTGGCGTTCGTCTTCAGATCTTTCAAGCATCGAAACAATGGTCTCAATCTTTTCTTTCAAATTAATTACCAGTTGATCCTGATTGCTATCCATATCTTGATCTTACTAATCACTTACAAATTTACTACAGCTTTTGGAAATAAAAAAATTACTCAATTTATATTTTAATAATATTCAAAGGATTTTTAGCTTTACAGCATAATACCGGATAAAAATCACTCTGGTCATAAATCTCTAAATATAGATAATCATATCTTATAAATGAAGAAGTCTGCATCTTTTTTTCTTTTGTTCCTGATAATATTCACAAACGGTCTTTGTAATGATTTCCCCCGCGATTATTTTATCTCTCCCGTTGATTTCGCTTTAAGGCTGTCGGCCAATTTCGGAGAGCTGCGTACAAATGCCTTCCATGCAGGCATAGATATAAGGACAGGCGGAGAGACAGGAAGAAACATCAGGGCTGCGGCAGACGGCTTTGTTTACCGCATAAGGGTGTCACCGGTCGGTTACGGGAGGGCGCTTTATATACAGCATCCTAACGGACTGGCTACCGTATATGCCCACCTTGACAAATTTAACGATGAGATAGAGAAATATGTAACCCGGGCTCAGTACGAACAGCAGGAATTTGATGTTGACCTGAGGCCCCCCGGGGGGAGGCTGCGGATCAGGCAGGGTGATATAATAGGATATTCCGGAAATACCGGCTCATCGTCCGGGCCCCATCTCCATTTTGAGATACGGGAGGCCTCCACCCAGATGCCGGTCAACCCTCTTCTCTTCGATTTTGATATTCCCGACAACCTTCCGCCGGTTTTATACACTCTTGCAATATACCCGCTCAACCACACCAGTTTTGTGAATGGCAGCAATGAGCCGCTTTTTCTTCCCCTTAAAGGGGGAAGGGGACGGTACAGCCTGCAAAAAAACACCGGAATTGAAGTATACGGAGAGATAGGGTTTGGCATAGAGATAACCGATTTTCTCAATGGCTCAAATAACCGGTGCGGTGCATGGTCGGTTGAGTTACTTCTTGACGATCAAACCGTTTACTATCACGAACTGACAAAGTTTGCCTTCGGCGAGCTCAGGTATATAAATTCCCATATCGACTATGCTGAAAAAATAAGAAACAGGAGGAATATTCAGCGCACCTTCCTTCAGCCGAATAATAATATGAGTATATACGGCAGTCATGTAAACCGTGGCACAGGAATGTTTTTCAGCGAAGGGGAGACCGGTGTCAAAATGATCGTTAACGATGCCTACATAAACAGTTCGGAGCTCTCATTCAGCGTCACAACGGTGCTTCCCGGCGAAGGAGTATTGCCTCCTCCGCCCCGGCCTGATAATTTCGCCATGCTTATGCGCTATGACCAGCCCAACAGGTTTACAAACCACGATGTTTCATTATCCATGCCGGCCGGTGCATTATATGACGACCTGTTGTTTGAGTTTACCACCTCACCTCCCATTGACGGCAGTCTCACACCTGTTTATCATATCCATAACGACCTCACTCCTGTTCATCGCAACTACGATCTTATTATATCTGCCGGTGACCTGCCGGAGGAATTAAGGGATAAAGCACTTATTGTACGGTTAAACGGTCATAACAACAACAATGGTAACGGACCGGAGCCCGTTGACAGCCGGTGGCAGGACGGGGCCATGCACGGAGGGACAAATGCATTCGGACGCTTCACCCTGATGGCAGACACCATCCCGCCAACGCTTAAGCCGCTCAATATAACCCCCGGGAGGGATATGAGCAACCGTTCAATGATAAGTTTCAGTGTGAAGGACGATCTCTCGGGCATCAGATCATACAACGGCTTCATCGACAATGAATGGGTGCTTTTTGAGTTTGATCCGAAAAACGACCATCTTTTTTATGTTTTTGATCAGGAGAGGATAGGCCGCGGCGAAAGAAGGGAACTTGAACTTATTGTAACAGACGAAAAAGAGAACACATCTGTTTATAAAACGGAATTCTATTACTGATCCCGGGAATCCCCCTTTTGTCCGGCTGTAATTATTTTGCCATCTTTACAGTTAACTTCTAATCTGTCAGTATTTGAATGTTAAACCTATAATAAGCAAACAAAAACTGTTTACCTTGCCGGTGCTGTTGTTTGCCCTGTGCCTTGCCCCGCTGCAAACTGTTGCACAGAGCATTGCCATAAATGAGGTTATGGCATCCAACTCAATGACAATAACCGATCAGGATGGTGATTATGAGGACTGGGTGGAGTTGTATAATTATGGTACGGAGGATGTAAGCCTTGAGGGTTTCGGGTTGTCGGACGATTATGATAATCCCTTCCGCTGGGTTTTTCCTTCAGTCAGCATGGCACCTGGCGAATACCTGCTTATATGGGCATCGGGCAAGGACAGGAGTCCGGAAGAGGGATGGATTAATGGTGTTATGCGGGAGGTTTATTCGGGTATAACCGGAAGCAGTTTGGATGATCTTACCGATCATCCTGATTATCCCGGCAATCCATCAGACAGGCAGCTACTAACCGGGGGATTTGAAGCCCCGGCCAACGTTGGTAACCATTACGGGCAACGCTTGCAGAGTTACATTGAGGCTCCTGAAACAGGCGACTATATATTCTGGATTGCCAGCGACGATAACAGCGCTCTCTACCTGAGCACAGACGATGATCCCGGAAACATAATTGAGATAGCCGGTGTTCCGGGATGGACCAATTCACGGGAATGGCTCAAGTATCCTGAACAGCAATCTACAACAGTAATGCTGGAGGAGGGTAAGCGCTACTATATCAAAGCGCTAATGAAAGAGCACGAGGGCGGAGACAATCTGGCCGTGAGATGGAGGCTCCCCTCAGGTGCCATGGAGGAACCCATCCCGAATTCCCGCCTCTACTGGAACGAAGCAGAGCTGCATACCAGCTTTAAAATTAACCGGGAAGGTGAAGAGGTTTTGCTGACCAGCCGCGATTCTGTTCGTATTGATGAGCTGGAGCCAACAGAACTGCCTGCAGATATATCCTATGGCAGATACCCCGACGGCACAGGTGAGTTCGTATATTATTCTGAACCGACCCCGGGTGAGCCAAACACCGCAGAAGGTCTGGCAGAACTGCCCTCTGTTCCAGATCCCCCTGTCTTTACCCCGCCGGGTGGGCCGTTTACATCGTCGCTCACAGTGGGGTTTGAATATGACGGAGGTCTTGAGGTTTATTATACTACCGACGGAACGGTACCAAAACCGGGTGTTTCCAGACTTTATACACAACCCTTCGACATATCCAATACAACAGTGATACGTGCAATCACACATGAACCGGGTGCTGCATCAAGTGAAACAGTCATGGCCCTCTACACCAGGCTTACACACAGCACCAGCCAGTTCAGTTCCAACCTCCCGCTCATGGTCATTCACAAATTTAATCAGACCATCCCGGAAGGCCGGCAACGCGTCCCGGTTTACATATCACTGTATGACAGTGGCGAGGACGAAAGGGTGCGACTGGACTCCGATCCTGCATTGCAAAGCAGGGCTGTAATCAACATCAGGGGATCCAGTTCACTTATGTTTCCAAAAAAGATGTATGGCTTTCACCTGCACGATGAGGATGACAGCAACCGCAAGGAGCCCCTGCTGGGGATGCCCGAAGAGCATAACTGGATACTCAACGGCCCGTACAGTGACAAATCGCTGATGAGAAACGTTATCGCTTACGGACTGAGCAACGATATAGGCAGGTACGCTCCGCGCACCAGGTTTATTGAGCTGTACCTTCACGATGGCACCGGCTCACTGGAAAATGCTCATTACCATGGAGTATATGTGCTTACCGAGCGAATCAAATGGGCAGACGGCCGGGTTGAGATCACCAAAATAGATGAGGATGATAACCAGGAGCCGGAAATAACAGGCGGATATATTTTTGCCAGGGACCGGCTGAACACGGGCGAGTCGGGATTCAGAACTCAGAGAGGGTCGCATTTTGTTCATGTAAGGCCCCAGGAAGAGGATATCTCCCGGCAGCAAAGGGCATGGCTGGAGAATCATCTGAGTGAATTTGAAACTGCCCTTTTTGGAGATAACTTCACCGATCCGAAGGAAGGCTATGCTAAATACATCGATCCCGATTCATTTATTGATGCTCATCTTGTGACGGAGCTGCTAAAGGAGATTGACGGCTACCGGCTTAGTACATTCTTTTTCAAGGACCGCGAAGGAAAAATCAATAAGGGGCCTCTATGGGATTTCAATATCAGCATGGGTAATGTGGACTATTATCCGGATCCCCAGTATACTGACAATGCCTTTCCCGAACCATGGAAGCCGGAAGGATGGTATTATGCACTTCTCTCCAGGAATACTTATTTATACGGCTGGTTTACCCGGCTTTTTGAAGATCAGGAGTTTAAGGCCAGGTATGTTGAGAGATGGTGGCAGTTGCGCCGCGGACAGTTTTCCGATGACTCCCTGAAGGGAAGGATAAACTACAACGCATTCATCCTCACCGAGGCGCAGGACCGTAACTTTAAACGCTGGCCGGAGGTGCTGAACAGGTATGTATGGCCCAACCACTATATTGCACCCACCTACAACCATGAGATAGCCTGGATAACAGAATGGACTACGGCACGAACAAAATGGATAGACGGACAGTTCGGGAAGCCGACAATGTTGCTGCATTTCTGGCACTTCAATGACCTGCCGCCGGATGAGTTTTTTGAGGTGCCGGCAGATCATACCATCAGCAACGGGCAACTCACATACCCCGGATCCGGCGACGGCTACGCAGACAGGGTGAATGACGGCACATTGCTGAATGCGGATCTTGGCGCACCTGCAGAAAGGGCCATCAGGGTCAGGAACCCTTCCGACACCAGGGAGCTTATCTTCAACATTCCCACCACCGGATACAAAGATGTGGTGTTCCGCTATGCCGTTAAACGTACCGCCAATGGAGCCAGGCAGCAGACCGTATATTACCGTGCCGGCGACAATGACGGATGGACACTTTACAGTGACACGCTCGAAATTACCGAAACCTACCGGCAGTTCAGGTTCAGTTTTGCAGGAGTTGAGGAGGCTGACGATAATCCGCAGTTCAGCATCAGGATACTTTTCCACGGAAGTGAGACCACGGGAGCCTCGGGCAACAACCGGTTTGACAACATTACCCTCGACGGGTACAGTATTTCTGATGACGAAGAAGATGATCCTGAACCGGAAGCGGGTGCATACCATTATAATTCACAATTATATGTATTCAACCCCCTTGAGGGTGCAGGGCAGATTGAGGTTTTTAACATCAGAGGCAGTCTGGTTGGCAGGTTCCGGGCTGAAGGCACAGGAATGCATACTTTTCCTTTTGCCCCGCCATCAGGAATATATATAATCAGAATGATCAACGACAGATATGTGTTAAGAAAGAAGCTATATATCCATAATTAAAAGTCTTTTGCAACCGTCACATTAAGTTAATATTAACCCTGTATTAAATAAATATCAGTTCTTTTTGTTAGTTTTGGTGAATTTTGCGGCCGGAATAAGTCCGTGCAGCATAATTAAACGGATATATTGACCGGAACTGAAACTATTGATTTCAGGCACCTTCACTGGCATTATACTGTTAAAAAGATCTATTTTTAAAAGATGAGGATTTATAGGGGACTGGCACTGATTTTTCTGATAATTGCTGCAATGGCTGCCGTAGCTGTGTATATTGAAATACCATACAACATCAGCACCAGGGGAGTAGTAATGCCGGTAAGGGAGTGGAGGCTTACGAGGCTGGCTGACGGTTCCATCCTGAACACTGAGAAAAACAACCTTACCAATAGCATTGCCTCTTATTCGGTTCTTGAATTCCAGCGGGGTGACCATGCCGAGTTCATGGCAAATGAAAAAGTTTTTTCGGGCAAAACAATAAACAAAGATGATACCGTTGGTTATATCAGGTCATACGAGGAGGAACGCAGGCTGCTGGAGCTGACCGGGGCACTGGAGGAGCAGAAAAGATTACTCCGGGTCTCCCTTACGGGGGAAAAAGAGGAAGAGATCAATGCCGCCAGGCAGAATCTTATCCTTGCAGAGACAGAATTTGAAACTCAAAAAAAGCTGGTGGCAAGAATGGAAAGCCTGCATGAAACCGGCGTAATTGCAGATGAAGCATGGGAACTGGCTCTTAATGACTACCTCATCAAAGAGCAGAATATGAATATTGCACGCTCTGAGCTTGAAGTGGTCTCAACAGGTGCAAAGCCTGAGGAGATTGACCGGATAAGGGCGATCATTGACTCCTACCAGAGGCAGATAGAGCAAATAAGGAGACGGATTGAGACTTTCAGCATAACAGCCCCCTTTGCAGGCACTGTCATAAAGCAACAGGGCACTGAACCGCAAAGCGAATCAATAATCAGGGTTGCCGATCTTGAAAATCTTATTGTGACACTGCCGGTGGACCTGTATCAGCTTACATACATAGATACCGGCAACACGGTCAACCTGACATTCAACTCCCGGGGAAACAGCTACAGGGCAAAAGTGACCGGTGTGGATAATGCCGTGCAGTACATTGACCAGAAGCAGAATATTTTTATCACTGCGATTATCGAAGACGAACCTGAAAGGTTTATGCCCAACATGCTGGTGCAGGCAGAGATAGTCAGCGGCAGTATATCAGCATGGGACTATATAAAACGTATGTTCAAAGTGATATTTGAGAATTGATTATGCTAAGGATAGAACGTAAATATCTGGTACCCAATCACCAACTGGATTCGCTCCGCCGGAGGATATCATCGTTCGTCCGCCCTGACATCCATACAATAACAAATGAACAGGGTGTCAGGCAGTACACGGTGAGAAGCATCTATTTTGACAGCAGGAACCTGGCCTGTTATGCAGAGAAACATGAAGGTGTCATGCTCAGGAGAAAATTCAGGATAAGGGGGTATAATGACCTTGAAGCGGACAGCCGGGTGGTAATGGAGATCAAACGAAAAATCGAGGCACGTCAAAAAAAATACAGATCCCGCATCATGTTCCGGGATATCGAAAAGGTGATAAATTACGGGGAGCTGGGTAAATATGTTTTAACAAACGCCGGTGACGATTTGCAAATTGACAATGGTTCAAAATTCCTGTATCATATAAAGAAAGGAAAATTTATCCCTACATGCCTTGTTGTTTATGAAAGAGAGGCATACTACGGAAAATTTGACCAGGGAGTAAGGATAACATTCGATAAAAATATCAAAAGCCGTCTTTTTCCTGAACTTCAAAGCCTGTATGATGAGCAGGGAATGAAACTTGTGTTCAGGAATCATTTTATTCTTGAAATAAAATATTTCGGATATAAGATGCCCGTCTGGGCAAGGTCGGTTGTACAGGAATTCCGGCTCCGAAACGATGCTCTTTCAAAATACACTACAGGGATAGATGCAAACAGGGAAAAAGTATTACTTACTTACTGATGGAAAAGAGATTTAACGATGGTAAATGATTTTCAGAATATATTCATATTTAACATCACTGCAGCCGATGTTTTTGGCAATGTAATAGTTGCCATGCTGTGCGGGACAGTAATTGCCCTGCTGTATAAATACACCTATAAAGGATTGAATTATTCGGCATCTTTTACCATTTCGCTTATTATGCTTACCATGATAACCGCCATCGTGATAATGGTTATTGGCAATAACCTGGCCAGGGCATTCGGCATGGTCGGCGCCATGTCCATCATCCGCTTCCGTACTGCCGTAAAGGATGCTGCCGATATAATGTTCATATTTTTTGCCCTTGCAATCGGACTGGCTGCCGGGGTAAAGCTATATTCAATCGCTATCATGGGTACCCTGATGATAGGGTCAGTTTATCTGGTCGTTACAAAGTTCAGCTTTGCACTGCCACAGAACAGGGAATTCCTGATGCAGATAACCGCAAGGGAAGAACAGCTTCCTGACAATGCCTTCATGAATATCCTTCAGACATACTGCCGGAAACAAAAGCTTGTCAACGTAAAAACCCTGGGGCAGCCCCCTGATGAGCTGATGGAGTTTTCCTATTACATAAAGATGAAGGATGAGCAGAAAGGAAATGAGCTGGTTGCCGATATAAGGAAAGTGACCGGCGTTGAACAGGTAAACCTCTTCTTTGATGAAGATGAGCTGTAAAAATACCTGCCTGGCAGTTGGTGTTATGTCCGGCACCTCGGTCGACGGACTGGATATGGCTTTATGCAGGTTTGACAGACGGGAAAAGCCTGCAGGTAATACTGAGAGCGGACGTCTTTACAGGACAGGCGGTTCGCTTATTGACAAATCACACTGGAATTTTGAGATACTGAAAGCCGAAACTTTCTCATACTCCGGCACCTCCTGGCCTGAGAGGCTTGCCGAAGCAGAAACGGCAAACAGTTATGCCCTGGCAGAGGTACACAGGGACTTCGGAAGGTTCATCGGCAAGGCTGTCAAAGACTTTCTTACCGAAACAAAGCCTCCTGCAGATCCTCCGGATGATCCTGCAACTGCAGGCAGCCATTCCAAAGAATCTACTGAAGATGATACTTCCAATCCCGGACAGCCCATCCCGGATTCTTCCACCGGCAATCCCCGTAACACGTCATTATACCTTACAAAGCCCGACCTTATTGCTTCCCACGGCCACACCATCTTTCACCGCCCCGA
>JAWODJ010000117.1:0-28646 GCA_046483315.1 Bacteroidales bacterium
GGAATGACCGACACCAGCATAATCCCCCAACAGGCAGAAGCCATAGGAATGGATACCACAGAACTCTTTACCCTGGCAATAGAAGATGCTATTAAATCATGCACAAAATGATTTATAACCATATTCATGAAACCCCCATCAAACTACGTCAGACAAAATAACATGTATAAAGCATGGGGGTTCCATCGGAACTGAAAAGCATTTTACCCGTTATTTGAATTTGTAACATCTTGTTAAATAGATTGATAACCATACTTTATACACATGAATCATCCATGTTCCGGGACACAGAAAAAGACATTTTAACTTACAGGATAAATCATTCTCAGAAAAACCAGCGGTATGCAAGGTTGAAGTTACGGCCGGGCATCGGATAGTTTCTTTCTTCCACCCGTGTCAGATGATCACGGTACATGGTATCAAAAAGGTTCTGCACCCTGAAAACAATGACATGCTGTCCGCTGCTGTTGAGCCGGTAACCAAAATTTAAATCAACCAATGTATATCCTTCTGTTACCGCCTCTTCCGGGGCAATATTTTTCTGTGATGCAACCATGCGGATACGGGAACCTGCCCATCCTTTCCCGAAATCATATTCGAGCCTTCCCGAAAATCTGAAAGGAGGCATAAAAGGGAGATACTCCTTCTCCTCTGTTAAACGCTGGCCTAAAACGTAATCGATGCCAATATCTGCTTTAAGTCCCGCAATCATCTCCCATCCGGCAGAAACTTCTCCTCCATATAACCCTGCCCTGTCGCCAATATATTCAACAACCGGCAAACCTGAATCCTCATCAATTTCTCCTGTTGGCTGCATGTAGATAAAATTGCTGAAATAGTTATAGAATACGGCAATTTCTGAATTAAACGATCCATTGGTCCATCGTGCAAAAAAATCACTGCCGTAACCGATCTCATCGCCGATCTCAATATTGCCAACTTCAAAGAGTCCTGCGCAGAGATGGGGACCGTGTGCAAACAGCTCTTCAAGCATCGGATAACGATGTGAACGTGCAAACTGACCTCCGAACTCCCAATAATCTGACGGTCTGTAATTAAGTCCGACAGACCCGGCATAAACAAAAGCATCCCGGGTCCGGCTCATATCTGTAAAGTCATTAGGCAATGCCATTGCCCTCATAAAATCAAGCCTCCCGCCAAACTGGAAGCGAAGACCGGGATAAACAGGTATCTCCTGAAAAGTGAATAATCCGAAATTAATCCTGTCCTCATTGGGAGTAAATGCATTATCACCGCTTAAATCAAGCTTCCGGCCATAGAGGCTCAGTCCGATAGCTCCCCGGTCAAAAATGCCAACAGGCTTATGCTGCAAAGTGAACGTAGAGCTGATATTATACATACTGAACTCAATCTCCAGATGCTCTTCCTCTATTCCCCCTCCAGTATCAATCTCTATTTCCTGCTGGACAAAATGTGACCCGTGCACCCGCAACTGAGCTTTATCAAAGAATTCACCCGGACTGAAATGCATCCTTCCCTGCATCATCTGCTGTTGAATGCGTACTTCGGGGCTGAGGTAAGGGTTATCAAGCTCCTCGGGAATACCATAATGTTGTTTGCCCATTGCCAGGTTGACTCCCCCGTTAACTTTGTCATTGCTAAAACCCAGTCCCAGAGAACCGTCGTAATTCTCCATATATGTGCCTGGAATAACTCCTTCAGGAGTGCTAACATTACCTGCCTTACGGTAACCGAAGCGCCCTGTTGCAGCCCAGTTTTCAAACCCCAGGGAATAGCGGCCAAAACCCGCTCCCATATTATTCATTGAAGCTCCCTGCAGCGAAACAACACCATTGGAACCTTTATCCCATCCTTCGGGAATATCAGGGGTCATAATATTTATAACCCCCCCAATGGCACTTGAACCGTAGAGCAGGCTTGCAGGTCCCCTGACCACCTCAATCCTGTTTGAAGAAAGCGGATCAAGTGAAAGGGCATGACCTGCTGATGTTTCGGAAATATCGCCCATACGTTCGCCATTCTGAAGGATCAAAATCCGGTCACCATCGAGTCCGCGGATCACCGGACGACTGGGCGTCGGCCCCATTGATCTCATTGCAATGCCCGGCTCGCCATCAAGCATTTCACCAAAACTGATCTCAGCACGCTTTTGCAGTTCCTCACCGAGGTAAACATTATCGGGTTGATACCTGAATCCTCTTGCTGTAGGAGAAGAAGTTATCACAATCTCATCCATATCAATTCCCTTATAATCAACCTCGACATTAATTTCAAGACTTTGTCCGGCAGATATCTCAAACTCCACTCTGGAAGTTTCATAGCCCATTCCTTTCACAACAAGGGTATGCCTGCCTTCCGGCAGATTGGTAAGCAGGTAATGTCCCGTGGCATCTGTAATGGCGCCTAACTTTGTGCCCTCAATAATAACATTAATAAAAGGTATATGTTCTCCATCTTCACTGCTCAGAACATGTCCGTACACATTGGCATCGGTTCCCGGTTTTTCTGGAATATCACCATAAATATTTACGCTGTTATATAGTAATAAAACTGCAATTAATATTCTCATTTTTTTAATAAAATACTGGTAAGTTAGTTGGATTGGTTAATCCGGATTCAAATGCTGACTGTTAATCTACATCCGGCTTTTATGGTAAGATCTTCCCGTTTGTAAGAAATATACGGGAAAGTCTCAATAAAGGGGAGGTGCCCTGAGAAAACAATATAAAACCGGGCTGTTGCGATAATATCTAAAGGTCAAAGGAATGTTAAGATCAGACTCGCTGTTCCGGTATACAACCAGAAATGATAAAGAAAAAAACAGAAAAACAGGAGAATCAGTGATCAAAGTATAAAGCAACAGCTCATTTTCTGTATGCTGATGGCCTGAACCGTTTCCGCAATTACCAGAGCACGGTTTAAAGGGATGGGCATGCTCTATTGTTATTCCGTTAAAAAGAATATGCTGATGCCGGTAAGCTATATTATTAAAAAGCATCAGGCTTAGCGGAAATATCATTAACAGAAACAGCCTCTTTTTCATCGTGTGATTATGAAACCCTTAAGGTTATTAATTCTTTTGATTGTTAACAAAAATAAATTAAGAATTTCAGCCTTACAATACCTAAAACAGGGTAATTATAACGAAATAATCACGAACAAAACGATAAATAAAAAGATTAGTTGTATTTCGAACTACTATTTATAATAAGTTAAAATAACATTGTTATATCGGATTGTAATGTCGCCGGAGGATCAGATACATTGAACCATATATATGACAACCAGTACTGCCGTCAGAAAAACAACCTGTATGCCAGGGTAATATTTCTTCCGGGCATAGGGTAGTTCCTGTCCTCAACCCTTGAAAGATGGTCACGGTATCTTTCGTCAAGCAGGTTATCTGCCCGTAGAATAATGACATGTCTTTCCCGGCCGGTGAACCTGTATCCGGCTGACATTCCCAGTAAGGTATATCCTTCAGTGACAGCTTCATCCGGTGCAACTTTGTCCTGTTTGGCTGCCGACAATATTTTACCTCCAATCCATCCGGAACCAAAGTCGTATTCAAAACTGGCCATAAGCCTGAAAGGGGGGATAAACGGGAGATAATGATTACCGTTATTAACCCTTCGCCCATCAACAAAATCAGCACCTAGTCCGAGATCCAGATTATCATGAAGCATAAACCTGGCAGAAAATTCCCCCCCCGTCAGTTGAGCAGCATCGCCGGTATAACTAAAGACAGGATAACCTGAATCAGGATCCACCTCACCGATGGGTGCAAAAATTATATAATTGCGGAAATAATTTACAAAGGCAGCCAGTTCAATTTCAACAGAACCGCCGTTCCAGTTTATAAAAAAATCTACTCCCTGACCGATTTCATCCTTCAGGTCTCTGTTACCAGTTTCATAAACTCCTGCACCAAGATGGGTTCCCCTGGCATAAAGCTCCTCAACAGAAGGGTTCCTGTGGGAGCGGGCAAACTGTCCGCCAACCTCCAGTCCATCAACAGGACGGTGATTAAACCCAATCGACCCGGTGTAGTTAAAAGCATTTCTTTTAGCGGTAATACCGGGAAACAATTCATTAGCCAGGGCACCGGTATTCTGAAAATCGAACCGTAGTCCGGCCTGCATACGCATGGTATTGGAGAGGGGAATTTCCTGGAAGGTAAATATACCCAGATTAAACCGCTGCTCGCCTGGAGTATAAGCTTCACCCCCCCCAACATCAAGTTTGTGGGCATGCAGATTAACTCCGATAGCACCCCTGTCGAAAAACTCAAAGGGTTTATGCTGCATGGTCAGTGTCGAGCTTAAAGCATATTTCTCGTAATCAAGTGCTACCTCTTCATCACGGTCACCCCCCTCCCACTCATACTCAATCTCCTCCTGAAACATACGACTGGCATTGAAACGGAATTGTCCGCGATCCATAAAACCCTCATTCCTGAAATTAATCCTTCCCTGCAAAGCCTGCCTCTGCATCCTTATCTCGACTCCCTCATCAGGATTATCAACGTTGTCGGGAATTTCATATACCTGATCTGCCATGGAAAAGCTGGTCCCCCCTGACGACCGGCCTGTATCAAAGCCGATTCCTGCTGAGGCATCAAAGTTGCTCATGGATGTACCCTGCAGTATTCCGTCGGGGGTTCTGATATCGGCGGACTGCCGGTGTGCCAGTCGGCCTGAAACGGCCAGTTCTTCACTGCCATATGTATACCGGCCAAAACCGGCGCCCATCCGGTTTACGGAAGCTCCCTGAAGAGACAGTACACCTGAAGAACCCGGATCCCAGCGATCGGGTATATCGGTAGTCATAAGGTTGATCACACCACCCAGCGCACTGGAACCATAAAGGAGACTGGCAGGTCCCCTTACCACCTCAATCCTTTGTGCAGCAAGAGGGTCAAGAGCAATTGTATGGTCGGCCGATGTTCCGGAAATATCCCCCATTCGTTCGCCATTTTCAAGTACAAGGATGCGGTCGCCATCCATCCCCCTTATCACGGGCCTGGCCGGAGAAGACCCAAATGAACGCATTGCAACGCCGGGTTCACCATTCAGCATTTCACCAAATGACACCTCACTTCGTCTTTGCAGCGATTCGCCCGTGTATGTCATATCGGGCCGGTAACGAAATCCGCTGGCAGTTGGTGAAGAAGTAATCACTATTTCTTCAAGGTCAATCCCCATGTACTCAACCTCAAAATCTATTTCAATTGTCTGGTTTTCGGTAATTTCAAATTCAGTGGACTTTGTTTCGTATCCCATTCCTTTTACAGTCAACGTATGCCTGCCTGCAGGAATATTGGTCAGTATATAGTGTCCCGAAGCATCGGTAATCGTACCTGTACGGGAACTTTCGATAATAATATTGATAAAGGGTATATGCTCTCCGTCCTCGGCACTTACAACATGCCCGAACACATTGGCATCAGTGTCAGCCTGAGCCAGGATATCCGGATTATAAAATAACACTGTCAGCACTGTGGATAATATATATATTGTCCTCATAAAACTATCTTATTTAACATTAACATATATAATATGCAATATCAGAAGTAAATACCTGAATTTTGATGAAAGAAGTCCGCTAATAACAGATCAGACAAGGGGAGGAGCCCTAAGAAGGGGTAATGCTGAATGCCTTGAGGCAATGACAGGAACCGGCCCCGGAAAATTACGGAGAGAATCTGACTTAAAGAATACTATAAGAAGAAGGACCGTAAGCACTGTAATCAGTCCTGAATAATATACGAGATTAAGAATCAGATACTCAACATCGCTGTGATGATGGTTTTCAAAAGGAGCACCTGGAGAGGAAGCCGCTTTATTATAAGGGTGAGCATGCTCAACAATAACCCCGTTAGAAAGCCGGTGATAATGCCAGTTAACTGCATTATTAGAAAATAAAGCAAGGGTAAATAAAATTAAAACAAACGAAAGCAGCCTTTTCATATCAATGCCTGATTTACGGAGGCACATAGTATAAACACATTTCGCACCTGTTATGTTTAAACTTCAGGGCTTAAAAAAATTTATACGAACAAATCAGGTTAATAAATTTATTTAACAATGGCATAACCTGTATATTGTTTGCAATTTGCCCGTGTCAGAAAAAACCGGGAGGAAACTGAACTTCCGCGACATAAATCAGGATTACCCTGATATTTCCAGCATACGTCTGATTGGTATTACTGCCTTCTCCCTTATTGCAGGATCAACATCCACTTCAAATTTCTCTTCTTTAAGGCTGTTGTAGATCTTTTCAATGGTATGCAGTTTCATGAACTCACAGTCGCTGCAACCACAGGTTGAATCTAACGGAGGTGCGGGAATAAACAGTTTTTCCGGATTTTTTTTCCTCATCTGATGCAATATGCCGGATTCTGTTGCAACAATGAACTCCCTGCCATCATCTTTGCTGACAAAATTTAGCAATGCAGAGGTTGACCCGATAAAATCAGATGCAATAAGCACTGGTTTCCGGCATTCAGGATGAGCAATCAGTCTGGCATCGGGATATTTTTCCTTCAGTTCCAAAATCCTTTCAAGGGAAAACTCTTCATGCACATGGCACGCCCCGTCCCACACAACCATATTCCTGCCGGTAAGGCTGTTTATATAGTTTCCCAGATTACGGTCAGGGGCAAATATTATTTTCTGATCTTCCGGCAGGCTTTCTATCACTTTCACCGCATTGGTGGATGTACAGCAGATATCGGTCATTGCCTTGATCTCAGCAGTGGTATTGACATATGAAACAACTATATGATCAGGATACTTTTCACGGAATTTTCTAAATTCCCGGGGCGGACAGGAGTCCGCCAGAGAACAGCCTGCCTCCCTGTCGGGAATAAGCACCTTCTTCCCGGGAGAGAGTATCTTCGCTGTTTCTGCCATAAAATTAACACCGGCAAAAACAATAATATCTGCTTTGGTGTCTGCCGATTTCCTCGAAAGATCAAGACTGTCGCCAACAAAATCGGCTATATCCTGAATTTCGGGAATCTGGTAAAAATGAGCCAGAATAACAGCATTTTTCTCAACTCTTAACCTGTTAATCTCTTTGATCTTATCCATAATATACTCCTTGCTTCAGCATAATAAATCCAGTTAATTAAACTGACACGGTTATCTGACAGAACCAATTAAGGTTCTGTTACTTCTTTTTACCTGTTGCAAAGTTAACCGAATTATTTACGTATTCCTCTTACATTTTTTTATTAACCGTTTATGTATCGACAAAAAAATATAACTTGCATATGATCAAAACCTCCGAATTATGTATACAATAAAAAGTAACAGTTGTTTGTCGGGAGTTATTCTTGCATTGC
Organism: Bacteroidales bacterium; assembly: GCA_046483315.1. Classification (GTDB taxonomy): domain Bacteria; phylum Bacteroidota; class Bacteroidia; order Bacteroidales; family PUMT01; genus PXAP01. The sequence continues at coordinate 7,331 of JAWODJ010000117.1, forward strand.
TGTTTTTGCTTACAGGATGCAAAAAAGAACCTGAATTCAGGATTATAGAAATCCGGGGTGTGGATGCTGTTTATAACATCTCACGCTCATGGATTTACTTCGGATCCTATGCAGAACCGGACAGTGCGGTGTTTGTAAAAGCAGGTAACGGTGACCTGCTTTATGCAATGAATGAAGATCTTGACCAGGCAGCTTTCCTTGTATCGGGAAAACATCTGGGCGGCAACCCTGAATTGATATTCGATACAGCTTATCCTGCAGCAATATACATGGACGGGACTCTTCATTCGGTTAATCTTTCCATGGATTCATTGCCTCCGCTGCTGCCAGTCAGTGATGCCGGGAACGGTCTTTCAGATGTGAAGTCCCTGTACCTTGAGCTTCCTCTCAGTCCCGGACTGTCAGAGTGGCTTGAAACAAACTTTCACAGGCATAAAAATATAAACCTGGTAGTTGAGGGTGAAGACAGGGATGGTCAGCTTGCAAATATCCTGAAGCGATTTAATCCTCACTGGATATATATGCCCGATCTTAAATTACCAGGTAAGGGGGATGAGTGGATAGGCGGTTTGAAGGATACCCGGCTACTGGCTGTTTCCCAGGCAAATTACACCACTTATGATCTCTGCTCAAATCTGCCATCCATTGTTTCGCTCATACTTTCAGGAGATACCGGCGACCCGCTCACCGGATTATCACTAAAGGAGCTTCCTAAACTCCGAAGTCTCAGCATAATGGATGTTATGCATGTTGATATGAGCTGGTTTGAAAACAACGGGTATCTTGAGAATTTGTTTCTTATCAATATCGATTCCATATCCTCTGTAAACAATCAGGCAGGCATATCCGGTCTTAAAAGCCTGGGACTGACGGAATCGGTATGGGAAGGTGAACTCCCTGTTATAAGCGGACTGGCCTGGATGTCCATGCCCGGTGATATTTCACAGGAATCCTTTTCCCACTGGTGCAGTCAGCAGCAGGAACTGCAAATTCTGGAGATTGCCGGCAGCGATAAGATAACTGATCTGGAACCACTCAGGAACCTTTCAGGACTGAATACTCTTATGATCAATACCCCGGAAGCCCCTTTTGAACCTCTTAAAGAACTCCGGCAACTTGATATGCTCGTAATTGAACATGGCCGTTTTAAAGACAACCAGGAACAGGTAGATGAATTAAGAGCGGCTCTGCCGCAGACAAGGGTCGTTCCGGGGGGCGGATTCTGCCTTGGTTCGGGATGGATATTGCTGCTGATACCAGTAATTTTTATTATACTGTTCTCAGGAAACAAAAAACACACAAACCAGTAATAGCAGAAGACAAACATAAATGCAACGATAGTAATTTAGAATATCTGATTATTATTTTAAACCAGACAACAGGGTTGGAATACGTACAGTATAAAATATCCCCGCAGGCTTTACTTTACCTTTTTATCAGTGAAATCAAATATAAAATACCTGACAATGGCCGTTGACAGAAAGATCTTTCAGGCTGTCATGGTGATCTTTTTTATGCTGCTCTTTGGCTATTTCGCTGGGAACAAGCTGACAGCGTTTTCTGCACTCCTTGCAGCAGCCATTTTTATGTATATTTCGGCCAGGGAACATGGAAGTCCCGTTAATCTTCTGGGACTCGCCTCCAGGGGTAATAATCCTCACCTGTGGATCATGGCCGGTGTAACAACCTCTTCCATACTTGCCTTTTATTACCGTTTTCATTACTCAGAGACCCTTCTGCCGGGAAACATGAGTCTGGTAGCTCTTGCAGCTCCCCTTATCGGGATGACAGAGGAAATGATATACCGGGGAGTGATTCAGGGTACCCTGTCACACCGGCACCCGGCAACAGGTATACTTGTAGCAGCAACAGGGCATACAGCCTATAAAGCGATCCTCCTTGGCTCATCACCTGTTGCCGGTATGATCAACATGACAGCCCTGGTAGTTCTTACCTTTTTAACCGGATCTCTGTTCGGATATTTCAGATACCGTTCCGGACAGATATACTCCCCCCTGCTCGCCCATGGTCTTTTTGATATTCTTGTTTACGGTGATCAGGCAGGTTTCCCTGTCTGGGTATGGCATTGATCATTATTAACCGGGTTTTCAGGTGATCATTCATATTTAAGTGTCTCAACCGGGTTTACCCTGCCTGCCCTGTAAGTCTGCAGAAACACTGTCAGCATGGCTGTTATCCAGCCGGCCAGGGATGCAGCCAGAAAAACCCACACCTCAATATCCCGCCGGTATGGAAAATTGTTTAACCATTCGCGCAGAATAAAATATGCCAGTGGAATGGCAATCAAACATGAAATTATCACCAAACGGCTGAATTCGGATGAAATCAATATAATGATCTGGTGAATCTCTGCTCCTATGGCTTTCCTTATGCCAATCTCCTTGATTCGTTGTTCAACCGAAAAGGCCGATAACCCAAGCAGGCCCAGGCAGGCAATAAAAACAGACAGGACGGTGAATATCAGAAGAATCACCTGCAGGCGCCTCTCGGTAAGATGCAAGGCATCAAATTTTTGCGAAACAAAAATGCTGGCATAGACCTGACCGGGGAAATGGTCATTCCAGACTTCTGATATCAGTTGATTGGTTTCTGCCATATCAGCCTCATCTACGCGCAGGGTAATATGATTGTGACCACTAAGTGATGAACTGATAACCATCGGCTTGATTTCTTCTGTAAGAGGCTGATAATGAAAATCTTCTACAACCCCAACAATTTCCCCCCAATCACTTGTTTCGCCATCCTGACCGGCCAGCAAACCAATAAACTCTCCGACAGCATCTGACGGTGTCTCAAAACCGAACATACGTCGCGCTGCATCGTTAATTATGTAGTACATACTGTATGTATCTTCCGCATCCGGTGACGGGTCGGGATCAGAAGAATCAGGGCTCATGTGGTACAAAACAGACTCATAGTCAGATGTCATAGCATTTGTAAAGTTCGACCCGGCAAGCAACCCGATCTCAAAAGTCGGAATATAATTTTCATCGGCGCTGTTTATCACGGGGAAAAATGTTTCAGGATTATCCCTCATCAGGTAGGGATTATCGGTATAGCTGCGGTCTGTGGGAATAACAACCGAACGTGTAACATTTTTAACCTCCGGAATACTCAACAGATCATCTTTAATGACCTCATAAGAGTTGAAGTTATCCCTGTTCTCAACAAGAATATCAATAAGCCCGTGGCGGTTGTATCCCAGGTCCTTGTTATTGATATACTGAAGCTGCCGGAATACCGATACTGCACAAATTATCAATCCTATTGATACGGCAAACTGTCCTACTACCAGTGCCCTGCGGAAGAAATGGCTCCCTTTGGCGCCCTTTTTACCTTTCAGCACTTCAACAGGTTTATATGCTGACAGGAAAAAGGCAGGGTAAGCACCTGCAAAAAAGGCAGTGCCAATCCATGCAGATATTATAACCGGAAGATTCCAATCCTTAAGAATTGTTGTTGCCGATATGGATTTACCTGTAAAAAGAGAAAACCAGGGCAATGTCAGCTCTAGAAAAATAAATGCAAGCACCAGTGCCAGGAAGCTGAAAAGTATCGATTCACCCAGGAACTGCCTGATCAATTGTGCTTTAGTTGCACCCGATACTTTACGAATACCTACCTCCAGAGCGCGCTTAGATGCCCGGGCAGTGGACAGGTTCATGAAATTGATACCGGCAATTATCAGAAGCAACACTGATACAAGGCTGAATACAAGGACAGAAGTTTTGCTTCCCGGAGATTCAATTTCCCAGACCCTGTTGCTTTCAAGATGTATATCTTCCAGCGGCATAAGTTTTAACTTCAGGAATTCCCGGGGATGATCAACTTCCAAAAAGTTCCTGAATTCAGGCCAGAAATATTTGTCAACCATTTCCTGAAGGTTGGTTTCGAGCATTGCTGGGTTTGTATTCTCCTTAAGCAGTATATAGGTGTAGTGATGGTTGGCCATCCAACTCTTCATCATCATCTCATGCTTCAGGGTGTACAGTGATGTAAATGAACCAATTATATCGGCCTGTATATGGGAATTATGAGGAAAATCTTCAAAAATGGCAGTCACAGTGTAAGGTCTGATCTGCCCACTATAACTCACATTCAACACACCGCCGGGTTCGGGATCTTCACCAAAATATTTCCTGGCATAACTGCTGGATATGGCAATTGTAAAAGGCTCTTTCAGGCAATCATCAACACTGCCCTCTGTCAGACTGAATGAGAATACATCAAAAAAAGAGCTGTCTGCATAAAAAATCCTTTCATTATACCGGTTCCGGTCAGCATCCTCAACCATCACATTCTCGCTTGCCAGGCGCACAAATGCCTCTACTCCCGGATAATCAGCCACTATTTGAGGTCCTGCCGGAGGCGATGTAATGGGCACAACCATCCTGTCACCATCAAGAGTCATATCCCTCTCAACCCGGTATATCCTGTCGGCATTTTCATGAAATCTGTCATAGCTAAGTTCATCGTATACCCAGAGGTAGATAATTATTGATGCAGCCAGGCCAATGGAAAGTCCGAGTATATTAATACCGGAGAAAAGTGTGTTATTTTTTAATACCCTCAGTGCGATCAGCAAATAATTTTTTAACATAGAGCAACAATAGAAAATATCAATTAATAAATACTGATAATATAATCACCCGGGTAACAACAAAAAAAATGCTAAACTTTATTATAAGTTGATAATCTATAACTTAACTATCCAAACAGGATATAAAAAATCTCATATTATGTTCGCAAACGTACACAATTATTACAAAAGCGAACAGCTTGCAGAATATACTGTAAGGTAATCAAAATTAACTGTATCCCTGGTGGGTTAAGCAGCCATTAAACCGGATATTTTTGGGTATTTACGAATAATTAAATATCTTGTATCCACGAATATCCCAATATTAAAATCACTGCTAACTGAAGCACAAAAATTATCAGTATAATAATTATTAAAACCTAAAAGGATGAAACAAAAATTCATTATCACCTTTTTAATATTTTGTGTCTTCCTGGCATTATCGCTGCCACAGGATCTGATTTGCCAGGAAAGCCAGTGGAATATAAAAGAAAGTCCCCTGAAGACATCATGGGCCGATGAGGTAGGAGTTGAAAACGCACTTCCCCAATATCCAAGACCAATTATGAAGAGGGATACATGGAAAAACTTAAATGGTTTATGGGATTTTGAACTAACGGCCAAATCCGGTAACCCGCGACAGTACAACAGGAAAATACTTGTCCCTTACCCCGTTGAATCGGCCCTTTCAGGCATAATGGAGGAGGTCGGAGCTGAAAAACGCATGTGGTATCGCAGAAACTTCACAGTTGATCAACCCTATGAAAGTGGAAGAGTGTTACTGCATTTCGGTGCGGTGGACTGGCACTGTCACATATTCATTAATGGCGATCTTGTTGGTGATCATAAAGGCGGATATGATCCTTTCAGTTTTGATATTACAGATTTTATCACCGCTGGTGAGCAGGAAATTATCGTTACTGTATGGGATCCGACAGATTTGGGATCACAGCCTGTAGGTAAGCAAACCCATGACCCCCGGAGTATATGGTATACGGCGGTAAGTGGTATATGGCAGACAGTATGGCTGGAATACGTACCCGACACTTACATTAATTCACTGAAAATATCACCTGATACAGACAACCGCCGGGTAACCTTTAAGGTAAATTTAAATCACTTATCGGATGACCATACCATAAGAGCAAGGGCTCTGGCTGATGGAAATGAGGAGGGCATTACCCGGGGATTCCATAAAAACAGATTCTTTATTGAACTTGATAATCCCAGGCTCTGGTCACCTGACGATCCCTTTCTCTATGATCTTGAAGTGGAACTACTTGACAGTGAGGGAACTGTTGTAGACCGGGTGGAGAGCTACTTTGGAATGCGCAAAATATCTATAGGCAGAGATAAAGACGAATATGTACGCCTGCTGCTCAATAACAGGGAACTGTTCCATATTGGTCCGCTGGATCAGGGGTGGTGGCCGGACGGACTTTATACCGCACCTACTGATGAAGCCCTCCGGTATGACATTCAGGTTACTAAAGACCTGGGATATAACATGATCCGCAAGCACGTTAAAACAGAACCTCAACGCTGGTATTACTGGGCAGACAAAATGGGTATACTGGTCTGGCAGGACATGCCAGCCGGGGATATAAGGCCACGTCAAATTCAGGAACCGTCAGAAAAGACATCATCACAATTCATGAAGGAATACAAAGCTATGATCGACGCCTTATACAATCATCCCTCTATTGTGATGTGGGTACCGTTTAATGAGGGATGGGGGCAGTTCAATACTGCAGAGATAGTTGAATGGACCCGGGAATATGACCCTTCAAGGCTGGTTAATAATGCCAGCGGATGGACTGATCATCAGGTCGGGGATGTACTGGATATTCACCGGTATCCCGGACCGGGCATGACGGGCACCGAAGATAACAGGGCCATAGTTCTTGGAGAATATGGAGGAGAAGCTCTTGTCATAAGAGGCCATCTCTGGCTGAACGATTTTTCCAGGGCTCCTGCTCATTATGAAACATCACAATCTGAAAAAGAGCTGCATGATACATATTATGAGATGACACGGAAATTATATGAGTATAAAGATCAGGGACTGGCGGCTGCAGTTTATACCCAGACCACCGATGTTGAGACAGAGGTAAACGGTCTGATGACGTATGACCGGAGAGTAATAAAATTCGACATAAATCATCTTAAGGAAATACACAGCATACTCCTGGAGCCATAAACGATTGCTGCTTACAATTCAGATCTTCTTTTTATGATTGTTTTTGCACATTCGTGAAAAATTACAATTTTGACGGTGAAAATAAATATTGATCAGCAACCCAGCTTTTCGGTGATATTTTCCACTGCATCAACAAAAGGGAACAGGATCATGTCGGCTCCGGCATCAACAAGTTTCTGTGCATACTTTGTCTGGTGCTGGGTCAGCACTATCCTGCCATCGAATTTATGATGCTTCAGAATCTTCAGAAAATGCAGGTTGATAGAATAATCAGGAAGTGTACTGATTATCAGTTTAACATTTTTCAAGGGAAGCATTTCAGGCAGATCGGGGTCTTCGGCATCACCAAGCTGTGCCGTCCTGTTTTTATCCCTCCATCTCTCTACAGCGCTGGGATCAAAATCAACCCCCATCACCTTTCTGCCTCTGCGTTCGAGTCTCCTGGCAATATTGTTACCATAACGTCCGAGTCCGAAAATGACAACATCAAAATTCATCTTCTCGATCTGCCTGATCCTGCTCTCCCGCCAGGTATGTTTCTTTTCAAATATACCAAGGACAGGAGAAAGAAATTCAAAGATATGATGTGAATACAATATAAGATAAGTTGAAAGTCCGATCGTGATCAATCCCACCAGGGTAATAAGACCCATGGTGTTATCACCTATATGCCCGAGATTCATTCCGAGTGAAGCAAGAATAAGTGAAAATTCGCTAATCTGCGCCACTGCAAGTCCCGCCAGGAAGGAGGTGCGCTTCCTGTAACCCATAAGTCCCATGATAATTAGTACAATCAGGGGATTACCCACAAGCACAAAAGCAGAGAACACGATGGCGGGGCGTATCTGTTCGCCGACAAGGGAAAGATCAAGTTCAGCTCCAAGATTTATGAAAAAGAAGAGCAACAGGAAATCCCTGAGGGTTGTCATCCTGCTGCTTATCATTTCACGGTACTCATTTGATGCAAGGGATATTCCTGCCAGGAAAGCACCCACTTCCTTCGTAAACCCCAGCCAGTCACCCAGCGCAGCAAGTGCAAGTGCCCAGGATATGGCAAAAAGTATAAGCAGTTCCTGGGAATTCCCCATTGACCTGACTATATAGGGAAGGACATATCGCATCATCAATCCAACAAAAATAAGCATGGCAAATCCCTTAAGAACAACCATGGCAATATCAAAAATTGGACTGTTTATTGTTTCTGTGCCCAGTGCAGAGAGGAATATCATCACAAGAACAACCACAATGTCCTGAACGATCAGAAAGCCAATCGATATCTGCCCGTGCAGTGAATCAATCTCTTTTTTGTCCGACAACAGTTTTACAATGATAATAGTACTTGAAAAGGTAAGTGCCACGGCCACATAAAGAGCTGTCATAGTTGTAAAACCAAAAGCCAGGGCAATCAGGTAGCCAAAGAAAGATGTGAACAGCACCTGTCCCATTCCCGTAAGAAGTGCAACCTTGCCGGTGGATTTGATAAGCGTAAGATCAAGTTTAAGACCCACTGCAAAAAGAAGTATTGCAATACCCAGTTCCGCCAGAAGATGCAACTTGTCGATAGACTCCAGCAGATCAAGTCCCCACGGCCCCACCAGAATGCCAACTCCGATAAATGCAACAATAAGCGGCTGCCTTAAAAACCTGCCCACCAGTCCCACTACAGCAGAAATAATCAGAATTGCGGCAAATTCAAGAAAGGGATTGGAAATAGTTTCCATAAACATCCATTTATAACTCAACCTGATAATATCCTGACAGCAAACAGGAATAAATTAATCATATGGCAAAAAGATTTCTTACCATGTCTGAAATCATAGTAAAATATTCGGGGCAGTTGGTTCAGATAACCCTATTACCTCGCATCCTGTCCTGCCCTCATACAAAAATAAACTATTCTTAAATAAAATCATCATTTAGTCTTCCTGGTAAACATGGAAACCGGAGAGATGACCAAACTGGTTGACAATCCGGGCAAACCGGGACGAATAGCCTGGAGCCCGGACGGCAACTCTAAAAACACGAACAGGCTTGATTATGCAGTGCGCACATTGAGGTGGTTCGATTATTATCTGAAGGATAAAGGCCCGAAAGATCAAAGGCCCGAGAAGTATATTGATTTTGAAATTGAATAACTTCCGGTTTACAGGCAGATAATGACAGAGCAGACTGTTATTTTTCCTTAAGCGTCAGGTCTCCTTCAGGCTCCACTACCTCCCCCTGAATACGCAGTATTGCAGTCTGCCTGTTACCGGCATTCGACTGTATGGTAATTGTACGGCGTATCCTTTGAGGCCGGGGAACAATCCTGAACTGAACCTCAACAAACCCACTGTCGCTCGCAGCAATAGGCTCCCTTGTATATCCTGTGACCCGGGTTCCGCAGCAAGCCCTTACATTAGACAAGACAAGAGGCTCGTTCCCCTGGTTGTATATAGTGAAACCGACCTTCCCGTCCGGAACCTCATCTGCCGGCACCTGTCCGTAATCATGCAGCTCACGGTCAAATGCTATATGCGGGCCGTCATGGTTTTGCGACAGCAATGTGCCGGCAGCAAAAAGGGCAACCAGAACTGTAAGTAAAAATCTCATTTTTATACTCTTAAAATTGACCTTAATTAAACACATATCAGTAAATTTTTAATATGAATCAGTAAGATTTTATATTACGATACCGGTTAGGAAAAGTTGCATAAATTTAATACATTAAAACCGGCAATAAAAAATGCAATGTCATTTTAATATTATTTAACAGTAAAATTGTTGCTTCTTTGTCAAACAAAGATCCTGCCATACCGTTATAATTACAGGTAATGATTTGTATAATCAAATAATATTTGCCTGACGTTACAGTTAAGGGCATTTTTTATATATTTACCCCTTAATTCATCCAATCACAAAAACATAATAATCAATATTATAAACCCTAAAATGAATATACCCATAAATCAAACACTTTCCTCTTTGCTTAAAAACAGCAGGGAACTTTTTTCTGATAAACCTGCATTATCTTTTGCAGGGCAAACCCCGTTAACTTACGATGATGTTTATAAGCTTGCCGGAGAGTTATCATCCCTTCTGGTATCAAGAGGCATAAAAAGGGGAGACAGGGTTGCTATTCTCAGCCAGAATATGCCTCACTGGGGTATTTCATATCTTTCTATTACATCAATGGCTGCGGTCACTGTTCCCATACTCACTGAATTCAATGACAGGGAAATTAAAAAAATCCTTGAGCACTCTGAAGCAAGTGCCATTATAGTATCTGACAGACTGGCAAACAAGCTCAAACATTCCCTGCCCGAATATCTTCATACGACAATTCTTGCAGATGATTTCAGCCTTGCTGACCGCAATGAACTTCAAAATTCAGGCAATATAAAGGTCAGTCAGACAAAGGATGAATGGAATCAATCACTTGATGCTGATAACACTTTAAACATCCCGGCTGAACCTGAAGAAGATGATCTGGCAGCTATTCTTTACACCTCCGGAACCACCGGAAATCCAAAGGGTGTAATGCTCACGCACAAAAACCTTGTTTCAAATGCCATTAATACCGGACATATACAGGAAGTAAATGACCAGGACCGTATGCTTTCAGTACTGCCCCTTTCTCACACCTATGAGTGTACCATAGGCTTCATTATCCCTATAATGAACGGAGCTTCGGTTTATTATCTCGAAAAACCTCCTACAGCTGCCGTTCTTATTCCTGCCATGCAAAAAGTTAAACCTACCATGATGCTTACAGTGCCGCTTATAATTGAAAAGATATACAAACTGCAGGTACTGCCAAAGCTTACAGGCTCAGCCGTTATGAGAACACTTTTCAAGGCTCCCGTTTTCAGACGCCTGTTGCATAAAATGGCCGGAAAGAAGCTCTACAAAACATTTGGCGGTCATCTCCATTTCTTTGGTATTGGAGGAGCAAAACTTGCTGCAGCCACAGAGTTGTTCCTTCGTGAGGCAGGTTTCCCATATGCCATAGGTTACGGACTTACTGAGACATCCCCTCTGCTTGCAGGTTGCTCACCGTCACTCACCAGGTACCAGTCCACCGGATTCAACCTGCCGGGTCAGCATCTGAAAATAGATAATCCCAATTCCGTTACAGGAGAGGGCGAAATCCTTGCCAAAGGGCCGAATATTATGAAAGGGTATTACAAGGATGAAGAACAGACACGCCGGGTATTTACAGAAGACGGATGGTTCAGAACCGGCGACCTGGGTATTTTCGATAAAGATAATTATCTGTACATCAAGGGAAGACTCAAGAATATGGTACTGGGTCCGAGCGGTGAGAACATTTATCCGGAAGAGATTGAAGCTGTCATCAACAACCAGTCCATGGTACTTGAATCAGTTGTATATGAGATGCGGGGCAAGCTTATTGCCCTGGTGCACCTGAATTATGAAGAGCTTGAGAAGTACTACAACGAGATGAAGGAAACCGCAAAGCACATGCAGGTTCAGATGAATGAATTTATTCATGATAAGCTTAATGAGATACATCAGAAAGTCAATGCAGAGGTAAATAAGTTCTCACGGCTTAACAAAATCATAGAACAGACCTCGCCTTTTGAGAAAACGCCTACACAGAAAATCAAACGTTTTCTTTATCAAAAGAAAGAAGAGGCAGTTTAGCCTCAGTTGAAAATCTTCATTCGTTAAAAGTATGGTTAGCAATTTATATGTCATTCAACCATACTACATAAAAAATTAGCTTTCCGGCAGGTAAGACTCATTTAAAATCAGTGCCCGTTAAAACGGGAAAGAAGGTTAGAGGACAGTGATGCACCTTTCCAGTTGAATACCCCTTGAGCCCTTCAAAAGGATAAAACGGTTTCTTAAGGGATTGTCGGTAAGCCACTCACTGAGTTTATCAACATCTCTGAAGCGAAAATAATCTTTGGGAGCAGGTGTATTGAAAAACATTTCGCCTACCATAATGACCTCTTTCAAGACTCTGGTCTGCAAAAGTTCAATTACCTTCCTGTGTTCTTCCCCTGCATATTTTCCAAGTTCAAGCATATCTCCGAGTATGACAGATTTGTTTTTGTCCGGCATGGAACAGAAGTTCAGAATGGCAGCTTTCATACTATCGGGGTTAGCATTGTATGCATCAAGAAGCAGTTTGTTATTTGGGGTTTCCATGATCTGTGAACGGTTGTTCCCCGGAACATATGCCTCTACAACCTTTTTAATCTGTTTGGTGGGTATTCCAAAAAATGTTCCTGTGCAGACTGCAGCAAGAATATTTTCAAAATTATAGCTGCCGGCAAGTGATGTTTTAAGTAAAACCGTTTCATCATACCTGTTAATGTGAACTTCCAGTTCCAGTCCTTCCCCGGAATTCAGCAAATCACCGCTAACGAAGCATTCTCTGTCTCTTCCGTATGACACCGATTCAAGGCAAAGTTCGCCGGAGAGGCTTCTTAAAAGAAGGCTGTCATGATTGACAAAAGCTTTGCCACCAACTTCTCTCAGGTACCTGAACAATTCACTCTTGGCCATGAAAACACCTTCAGGAGAACCAAACCCCTCAAGATGGGCCATACCTATATTGGTAATAAGTCCGTGAGTGGGAGAGGCAATCCTGCAAAGCGAATCTATTTCCCCGGGATGATTGGCACCCATTTCAATAACGGCAATCTCATGTGAAGGATCCAGACCAAGCAGTGTTATGGGAACGCCTATATGATTATTAAGATTCCCCCTGGTGGAAAGGGTTTTAAACCTCAATCCCAACACTGAGTTAATTAATTCTTTGGTGGTTGTTTTACCGTTCGACCCGGTAATTGCAAGCACCGGCAATTCAAACTGACTCCTGTGATAAGCCGCCAGTTGCTGCAACGTTAAAAGGACATTATCAACTTCTATTGTCTTTCCGGAAACTTTGTAATCACTGTTATCAATAACGGCAGCTTTGCAGCCTGCCCTGAGGGCATTCTCCACATATTCATTCCCGTCATAGTGTTCACCGCGAAGAGCAAAAAAGATATTTCCCGGTTCTGCAATACGGCTGTCTGTTGTTACCCCGGTGGATACAAGAAAAATATCATATAACTCTTCGACAGCCATAACAAGAATTAAAATAAAAAACCCCATTTCTGCAATGAGGTCTCATAGAATTATCGGGAAAACCGCTGGTTAATTCCCACGGGGTCCGCCAACCCTGTTCATTGCACAACGAAAACCAAGATCGTCACGTGACTCCTCCTGATGAAGAAATCGTCGTGTTCCGGGAGAAAGCCAGTAAGGCATGTCCCTCCATGACCCGCCTTTGTAAACTCTGACCTCGTCACTTATAAGTGATGAAAAGTCAGTGTCACGCTGTGAATACATCCTGTCATCCCCGAACTGGTCATCTGTATCATAATAGATGCTGGATCTTTGATCACCGTCAAGATGATTTATATTATCGGCCTCGGTAATGTTGGGTGTTCTGAAAGCATCCTGTTCATCTATAGGCTCTCTCTGGAGGCGGCCAAGCTCATCCTTTTGCGCAATATTACCCTCCTCATCGGTAACCAGCTTGGTAAACACATTGCCGCGGAACGGTCTGAATTCATCAACATCCTCAAAAGAAAGGGGCCTGTAGACATCCTGAACCCATTCGTTAACATTTCCTGCCATACAATACAGTCCGTAATCATTTGGCCAGTAAGATCTCACAGGTGCAGTAATTTCAGCATTGTCATTAAGATGACCTGCCACACCCATATAGTCTCCCCTTCCCCGGACAAAGTTGGCCATCATCTCGCCCAGATATTTCCGTGAATCGTTCCTTGTATGATGCCCGTTCCAGGGATAGATCCTCCTTCCGTATATACGTTCTTCATAAGTGTTACCAATTAACGCGAGTGCAGCGAATTCCCATTCAGCCTCTGTTGGAAGACGGTACTTGGGAAGAAGCATACCATCTTCAAACTGAACCCTGCGCTCTCCTCCTTCAGGAGACAGGTCAGGAAGGTTCTGAAGCACGAGTCCTTCATACTGGCCTGCCAGATAAGCATCCGTATTAAAATTATTCTCATTTACCTGGTTGGGATCCCATTCAAGAATTCCCTCACGGATAAGTATCATCTCATTGACACGGTCAGTCCGCCATATGCAGTAATCGTTTGCCTGCATCCAGCTTACGCCAACCACCGGATAATCATTAAACGCCGGATGCCTGAAATAGGTCTCAACATAAGGCTCATTGTAGCCGAGCGGACTACGCCATACCGTAGTATCAGGCAAAGCATTCCTGTGAACTTCCGGATAATCCACATACACTCTCCTCAGCCAGTGAAGGTATTCCCGGTAATCCACATTGGTTACCTCAGTCTCATCCATATAAAAGGAACTAATGCTGACTCTTCGTGGAATATTATTCCAGTCATACATAACATCTTCCTGGGTACGTCCCATGGTAAAAGTCCCTCCTTCAATAAAGACCAGACCCGGACCGGTTTCCTGTTCATAAAGTTCCCTTACCTCAAATCCCCCCATTTCCGGATCATTGTACTGCCACCCGGTGGTAGGTGACTCATCAGAACTACTGCCTCCGAGCATTCCACAGGAAGACACAAAAAATGTCAGTATTACAAGCGAAACAATGCCTTTTAATCTCATAATGGTTAGTGTTTAAACTCAAATTCAAATATAGTAATTCTTTTAATTTAATACATAATGTAAAAGTTTTTTTTTAAAAAGAGGGGCATTTGACAGCCCTTATTCGTTTTCTTTCGGCTCTGCATGAAAGAGGCACAGATAAAGAAACTTCGTGTGCCCCCGTACCAGGATAAACATTCCCTGAAAAACCCAAATACATATCATAGCTGTATGCCAGTCTGAATGCAGGATTCACATATCCGGCAAGCAATATATATGACTGATAGTCAAAGCTGAGATTCTGATTTATCCAGATACCGGCCTCCAGCCACTGGTAAGACAGGTAAAAGCCAAGATTCAGCTGCTTTGAGTGACCCTGATGCTGATAAAGAATATTCGGCGAAAACTTCACCTCCCCCAGCCTCAGCAACCCGCGAACAGGTCTGCCTGTACCAACGGGTATTGATGTGCCGGCGTGAAACGTATATTTTCTCTGAAGGGAAGAAAAGCCACTGCCTGAGAAAGATTGATCCGGTGCAGTAAGATGATGAACGGCAAAACCAATATAATAGTCACTGTAATAGGCAATTGTACCGGCAGAAAAATCAAAAAACCCTGATGTGCTTACCGCCACAGCCTCTCCCGTTCCCATAATTTCACCTGTAATCCTGTCAATCATTTCCGGAAACACAAACCCGGAAGGATCCATCTTCCTCTGCACCCTTGAAAACTCAAGTCCCGCCTGAACTGATACCTTACGGCTTGCCTGAAAATGGTATGAATACTGTGCATGGAAGGAAGTGCTGTTAAATGCACCTCCGGCAAGATCATCAGATATGGCCATCAATCCAATCCCACCCTGAAAAAGATCCACGTACTCATCGTAGGAAGCGGAATAACTTACAAATGCCCCGTCAAACCCGGGCCACTGGTTACGGTATTGTGCCATTGCAAACGGACAGTTTTCAGATCCGGCGAAAGCGGGATTCAAATAAAGGCGGTTCGCATAAAATTGCGAAAACCTCAGATCCTGCGAAAAAAGAGATGCTTCTGTCATCATAAAAAGTGACAATACCAGGATGATAAGACTTCTGTACCGGTAAACGGGGTTATATGCTGTCTTTATCCAACCTGTATTCATCAATGCTTCCAGTGTTATTACGACAATAATAGCAAATATGTTTCCGTTTAAATAAAAATTTTCACAAATTTATTGCCTGTTCCGGCAGAAAATCCGGAATTCATAAAAATATAACCAGTTGCCGGAAATACTTTTAAAATGCCCTGCCGGTATGCACAGAATATTCATATTTCTGGTTTTCCTTGCCTGCCTTCCCGTTTACGCTCAATCACCCCAGGGCGTAAGAGCTGTTAACTGGTATGATGCTGAAAATCCTGCACCTGATGAAAAAACAGAAACCGGTAATGCCCTTCAGGAGCCTTTTCTTTTCTTTAACCGGTCATCAGAAAAAAATGCCGTTCCGGAACTGCCGGTCTATAATGAACTCCTTTTTGCTCCCGGTTATTATCCTGATCACTATATTGAGCTTTCAGACATGTATTTTGAAGTTCTGAAGGATCAGGAACCAAGCTTTGTTGAAGATGCCGGCCGCATTGAGGATAAAATAAACCTGCAGCAGGAATGGGTTATCAGCAGAGGACAACCTGCCTTGCAGATATCATTTATACCCCTGAGAAGAGATCCGATTACCGGCACTGTAGAAAAACTGATGAGTTTTTCAGTGAATTTCAGGAGAGATGAAAGTGAAGTTAAATCAGGAACCCTGGCACCAAAACGCAGTTACACCTCCGGTTCAGTATTAAGCAGCGGTAAATGGGTTATGATAAAAACCTTTGAAGACGGAGTATACCGGCTATCATACAACGACCTTGCAGAAATGGGTATAGACAACCCCGCCAACCTAAGGATATTCGGAAATGGTAACCGGATGCTCCCTAAAATGAATGATCTGCCCCGGCCTGATGACCTTATTGAAAACAGGATCTTTATGCACAAAGGGGATGACGGGATATTTAACCAGGGGGATTATATACTGTTTTACGGTCAGGGGCCGGTACACTGGGAATATAATGAGGCTGGCGGAATGTTCGAACATGAGAAGCACCTTTATTCTGACGGAAGTTATTATTTTCTGACCTCGTCTGCTGCCGGTAAAAACAGGATCACGAAAAAGCAAGTCCCTGAAGATCCTCCGGGCATGTATATTGAAGAGTTCGACGACTATGCTTATCATGAAGAGGATATTGTAAACCTCCTGAAATCGGGAAGGGACTGGTTCGGTGAGCACTTCAAAATGATCAACTCATACGATTTCTCCTTTGACTTTCCCGATATTGCTGCGGGCAGCCAGATCCGCCTTAAGTGGCGGGCAGCATCCAGATCGCCTGTAGCTACCTCATTCGATGTGATGCACAATTCAACAACAGTTGACCAGTTGAATTTCACCCAGGTCAATATGGGAAGTGTTGTATCTGATTATGCTGTTGTCAGGGAAGGAACAGCCACATTCGATGCGACAGGTGACCGGACAGAACTATCTGTGAAGTATTCCCAGAACACTGCCTCGGCAGAAGGATGGCTGGATTATCTGATACTGAATGTAAGACGGTCCCTGGTAATGACAGGCAATCAGATGCATTTCAGAGATCTAAGATCTGTCGGGGAAGACAGGATTTCAGAATTCAGGCTTAAAAATGCAGGCACCGGAATCAGAGTGTGGGATATCACCGATCCTCTGAATATTTCTGAACTTAATACAGAAATATACGACAATAACCTTATCTTTAAAGACATAACTTCAGAACTGAAACAATATATTGCTTTTAATAGCAGCGATTTACATGAACCTGAAGTTATCGGACCGATACCTAACCAGAATCTTCACGGAATCAACGCTGTCGATATGATTATTATCTCACATCCCATTTTCCTTAACCAGGCCAGCCAGCTGGCAGACCACAGGAGAAATAATGACGGACTTGAGGTTGTGATAGTAACACCCGAACAGGTTTACAATGAATTCTCATCCGGGAAAACCGATATCACTGCTTTAAGAGATTTTGTAAAGATGTTTTACGACAGAGCCGCAGATGAGTCGGAAATGCCCGACTACCTGTTACTATTCGGTAAAGGGTCATATGACAACAGACCGGGTAATCCCTCCGGCGTAAATTTTATACCCACATATCAATCCCACAACTCCTTCAGGCCTACTCAATCATTTGTCAGTGATGACTTTTTCGGACTCCTTGACGATGATGAAGGGGAGTTCAGCGGAGCCATTGATATCGGTATAGGAAGGCTTCCCGTATCAACACCCGATCAGGCACAGTCTGTCGTTAATAAAATAATTGATTATAACAAGGCCGTGAAAAAAGGTGACTGGCAGAATCTGCTCTGCTTTATAGGTGATGACGGTGATAATAACATACATATGCGCGATGCCGATATTCTTGCAGAAGGGATAACAGATAATTATCCCTCATTCAATATTGAAAAGATATATCTGGATGCATGGCCTAAGACAGGTACCTCGCTGGGACAAAGATATCCGGAAGTGAATCAGGCCATTACTGAAAGGATAAGAAAAGGAGCTCTTATAATCAACTACACCGGACATGGTAATGAACTCAGACTTGCAGATGAAAATATACTGGATATTAATGATGTAGCATCATGGACCAACCGTGACCGTTTGCCGGTTTTCATGACAGCAACCTGTGAATTCAGCCGGTTTGATAACCCTGAAAGAGTATCGGCCGGAGAGATGTTGCTTCTCAATCCGCAAGGCGGAAGCATAGCCTTATTTTCAACAACCAGGCTTGTATATGCAACACCTAACTTTTTCCTGAACCAGAGTTTTTACCGCTTCATACTGGAAAAAATGCATAACGGACAGTATATGAGGCTGGGTGATGCAATGAGGCTTACCAAGATCAATTCAGGTTCAGGCATCAATAAACGGAACTTCACCCTTCTGGGAGATCCCTCAATGAGACTAGCCGTTCCTGAGCACAAAGTAGTTATAACCTCAATGAATGAATTTCCCGTCTCAGAAACACCCGATACACTGAAAGCATTGAGCAAAGTAAGTGTTTCAGGAAAAATTACAAATGAACAGGGCATTGATATGGAAGGTTTCGGAGGAATGATATATCACACTGTCTATGATAAAAAAATATTAAGCAGCACCCTTGGCAATGACGGTTCAACCCCATTCAATTATTCAAGCAGGAATAATATTATTTATAAGGGGAAAGCAACCGTTAACGAAGGAAAATTCAGTTTCAGCTTCATTGTTCCAAAAGATATTGCTTATCATTACGATAACGGAAAAATAAGCAGTTTTGCAACCAGCGGGAAGTCAGATGCTGCGGGATATTTTGATAATGTAATAATAGGGGGGTCAGAGCCCGGGGCCGCATCAGATGACAAAGGGCCGGAAATTGAACTCTATATGAACGACATGAATTTTGTTTCCGGTGGTATTACAGATCAGAATCCGGGTCTTTTGGCATTACTGACCGACAGCAGTGGCATCAACACTGTTGCCAGCGGGATAGGCCATGATATTACACTCGTACTTAATAACGACCCGTCCGGCCTTCTTTTGCTTAACGATTACTATGTAGCTGATGCAGACAGCTACCAGAGCGGATCAATAAAATATAACTTTACTGATCTTGATGAAGGTGATTATAATCTTAAGCTTAAAGCCTGGGATGTATACAACAATTCTTCGGAAGCAACCCTTGACTTTTCCGTCATCCGGTCATCAGAACTTTCTCTCAGTCATGTATTCAACTATCCGAATCCTTTTACTCAGGAAACAGCCTTTCACTTTGAGCACAATCAGTCCGGCGCCGGGATAGATGTATTGATCCAGATATTTACCGTTTCCGGCAGGCTGGTTAAAACAATTGATACATTTATAAACACACCGGGTTTTAAACCGGATCCTGTACCATGGGACGGACTTGATGATTATGGCGACAAAATAGGCAGGGGAGTCTACATATACAGGCTCAGGATAAGAACGGAAAACGGACAAACGGCAGAAAAATATGAAAAGCTTGTTATACTAAAATAGTCTCTTTGTTTGTTATATTCTTGTCGGGTGCTTTTAAGCCACAAACAATTGCATTTCATCCGTACAAATCAGGTTAATATAACTAATAATTAATGAATTATATTTTGCATGTAAATCATACCAAGTGTTTCAAACGGATGGAACCCGCATGGTTTATGCATGTTATTTCGTCTGCCGAAGGTTGATGCGGGTTTCATCTGTATAAAATAGGTTAATCAAATTAATAATCAATTATTTATATTATGAAGGTAAAGAATCTTCAGTTTTTCAAACCCGATGGAACCCGCATGGTTTATGCATGTTATTTCGTCTGCCGAAGGTTGATGCGGGTTTCATAAATAGAGTTATTTGCTTAATTATTTTATTTTTGCATATTCTAATCCATGAAACGAGCCATCTGCAATAATACTCACACGCGAAGATGATTATAGCATGGCGAGTTACATGTGACCATGGATTTTGTAAAATATCCAAATAATGAATTTATAACAAATTGCTAACTATACTTTAGTCTAAATATTCACTTATGTATAATATGAAAGGGAAGTATTCAGTACTTTTTCCATCGATGTTGCTACTCCTGTTATCCCTGAAATATTCTGATGCTCAGGACCTTACACCTTATGAGCTGGGCGGACAGCTTAATGTAGTGCATGTGGCCGTGCCCTTTCTCACTGTTGCACCCGACTCCAGGGCAGGTGCAATGGGTGATGCAGGTATAGCAACCCTCCCCGATGTATATTCCATGCACTGGAATCCGGCTAAATTTGCTTTTATAGAAAATGATTTCGGAGCTGCCTTTTCTTATACACCCTGGCTAAGGAATCTTATAGACGACATTAACCTGGCGTATCTTTCAGGTTACATGAGAATAGATAACTACCAGGTAGTCAGCGGTTCTCTTACCTACTTTTCACTGGGAGAAATCATATTCACAAATATGGCAGGTGAACCTGACGGTCAGCATACACCCAATGAATTTGCCCTGGATGCAGCCTACGCAAGATTATTTTCTGACAATTTCAGCGGCGGACTGGCATTCCGGTATATTCGTTCCGATCTTACAGGCGGAGCTTATGTCCAGGGTATGGCATCCAAAGCAGCCCAGTCTTTTGCCGCCGATGTTTCAATTTATTACCATAACGACCTTAACGTATCCGATTTCCCGGGACAGCTAGCCCTGGGAATGAACATCTCCAATATAGGAAATAAAATCACCTATTCAGATAATCAAAATGCCCAGTTTATACCCATTAATATGGGACTTGGCAGTTCACTTATGATCGATATAGATCCGTATAACAGTCTTGCAGTTGCAGTGGACTTAAACAAGCTGCTTGTTCCCACCCCGCCGGTTTATTATCAGGACATGGAAGACGATGACGGAAACCCTGTAATACGGGCAGGTCTCAACCCCGATGTTTCGGTACCTATGGGAATGCTGCAATCTTTTTATGATGCACCCGGGGGATTCAGGGAAGAACTGAGAGAAATATTTTATTCCGTTGGCATGGAATACTGGTATCTGAACCAGTTTGCCATCCGGGGAGGATATTATCATGAACACGAGACCAAGGGAAACAGAAAATATTTCACAACCGGCATAGGCCTGAAGCTGAATGTATTTGCCCTGGACATCGCATACCTTGTCCCCGTTTACCGCACCAATCCACTGGCCAATACACTAAGATTCTCACTTGCATTCGATTTTGAGGCGCTCCGAAGAAGCAGTCCTGATGAAGCACTCTGATAAAATATACAGATCCGGATGAAACCCCCATCAGCCTTCGGCAGACAAAATAA
>JAWODJ010000118.1:0-2869 GCA_046483315.1 Bacteroidales bacterium
CCACCGGGATATCCGAAAATCAGTTCAACGCCCTCATTAATGAGTGATTCCATCACTGCCTGTGCTCCGGTCATTGTTACCGGCTGTTTTTTTGTTTCTTCCATCAATACAGTAGTTTGATTATCCATATTAATAATTTTCATAGCTCAGGTTATTGAGCTGTTTATATTTCCCCGTTGTACCTTTTCTGAAATTTCATCACCGGGCAGAACCCTTACTGCACCCCTGTCCGCCGATGTTACAGCTGAAGCATAAAACTTCAGTGCTTTTGAGACAAGCCTTTTTCTGTTATGCGGTGTAAATGCAGATTCATTTCTCGCTAATTCTTCCTTCCGGCGTGAACCGATGATATCGTCAGATAAATCAACATCAATGGTTCGGGAAGGAATGTCTATAATAATTTTATCACCATCCCGTAAAAAAGCTATTTCACCCCCTGCAGCAGCCTCCGGAGATATATGTCCGATCGAAAGACCGGATGTGCCACCTGAGAAACGGCCGTCAGTTATCAGGGCACATTTTGCACCCAGTCCTGCTGATTTAAGATATGAAGTGGGGTACAGCATCTCCTGCATCCCGGGTCCTCCGCGGGGCCCTTCATAACGTATTACCACAACATCGCCGGCAGTGACTGCTCCGTCAAGAATTGCTTTGCAGGCTTCATCCTGCGACTCAAAAACCCTGGCGTATCCTTCAAAATGAAATACTGAAGGATCCACCCCGGCTGTTTTTACTATACACCCCCTTCGGGCAATGTTACCATATAAAACCACAAGTCCGCCATCAGTAGAATAAGCATACTCTGCAGACCTGATACAACCATTCTCCCTGTCAAGGTCAAGGTTCTCATACATAACCTGTTGAGATCCCATAATAAGATTAGGAAATCCGCCAGGTGCACTTCCGTATATATCCCATGCCCTGTCTGTGGCAGTGGAATGCCGCACATCATAATCCTTTAAAGCCTCCTTCAGGTCTGCATAGTCAATCCTTAAAGCCGTTTCATCTATCAGTCCGGCATCATTTAAAACAGCCATTATCCCGAGAACACCACCGGCCCTGTTCACATCCTCAACGTGATAGCCGCTGCTTGGAGCAACCTTGCACAATACGGGTGTTGTACGGGAAAGCCTGTCAATATCATTCATCGTAAAATCCACTTCTGCTTCATGTGCAATGGCAAGCAGATGCAACACTGTATTTGTGGATCCTCCCATTGCAATGTCAAGCCTCATAGCATTCATGAATGCATTTTTTTGCGCAATTGACCTGGGCAGAACATCATCTTCGCCATCCCGGTAATAACGGAATGCCAGATCGACAATAAGTGAGGCTGCATCTTCAAACAGGCCGGCACGATTAACATGAGTGGCCACAACGGTCCCGTTTCCGGGAAGTGCCAGTCCCAATGCCTCATTAAGACAGTTCATGGAATTTGCAGTGAACATCCCCGAGCATGACCCACAGGTTGGACATGCATTTTTCTCAACCTGGTATATATTTTCATCAGACACGGATGAATCGGCAGCAATCACCATAGCATCAATAAGATCTATTGATTTATTGTCAATACGACCCGCCTCCATGGGTCCGCCGGAAACAAAAACAGCCGGTATATTCAGCCTCATTGCAGCCATTAACATACCCGGGGTAATCTTGTCGCAGTTGCTGATACATATTAACGCATCAGCACAATGTGCGTTGACCATATACTCCACACTATCAGCTATAAGGTCGCGCGAAGGCAAAGAGTATAACATGCCGCCATGCCCCATGGCAATGCCATCATCAACAGCAATTGTATTGAATTCGGAAGCAAAGCAACCCTTCTTTTCTATCCGTTTCTTGATTTTCTGACCAACCTGGTGCAAATGAGCATGTCCGGGTACAAACTGGGTAAAAGAATTGGCAATTGCTATCAGAGGTTTTCCCATCTGCTCCCTTTTCATGCCATTAGCACGCCACAGGCTTCGGGCACCGGCATTCAGCCTGCCTTTTGTTGTGGTATCGCTTCTCAGATTTATCTTCATTTTCCTGTTTATGAAAAAGCCCCCTCACTTTGAAGTGAGAGGGCTTTTTTGTTTTATTATTATTTTCCTTAAATAAAAAACATTCTCACTTCACCCCGGATACCCAGGAGAATAATAAATAGAATGTTTGTCAGGATAAGTCTCATATGTTTTATAACATAAATCAGGGACAAATGTAGGAATTAAATATTAAGATCAAACAAATTGACAAAAAAAAATAAAAAAAATGTTTTTCATCGTTCTCCGCTCCTGTATTCTCCCAGTACCTGCAAGCGGTCAATCAACGGATGAATAGCAGAAAGTGCTTTTCTATACATTTCAGAGTCGTCATATAACAGATCAAGATAGAAAAAATATTCCCACTCCTTTCCTACAATTGGAAGTGACTGGATCTTTGTAAGATTTATCCTGTAGAAAGCCAGCACAGAGAGCACCTGGGAAAGACTGCCTACGTGATGGGGCAGTGTAAAACAAAGAGATGCTTTATTATTATCGCCGGTATCTTTTTTTTCTTTTGTTTCAGGTTCAACAATGAGAAACCTGGTAAAATTTCTTTTATTGCTTTCAACACTCTCAGCAATGAGCTCCAGTCCGTACATATCCGCTGCCAGGTAACTGGCAAGTGCTGCCACGCCCTTTTTTCCCTTTTCACTTATCCATTTTGCACTGAGTGCAGTATCGATCGATTCAATTACTTTCACCCCCCTTTTCCGCAATGGTTCCAGAAAATCCTGACATTGCAGTATAGCCATAGGATGTGAATGCACCTCTTTGATATCCGCAATCTTATCTCCCGGCAGACCGATGAGGTTTTGCACTATTCTGATATATACCTCTCC
>JAWODJ010000076.1:0-64734 GCA_046483315.1 Bacteroidales bacterium
TGAGACTCCTGTATATTCTTTTTTTCTTAAAATATTCAAAAAAAGAGATATTCATAAGGACAAGTAATAATCCATATACAGAATCCTCAACAGGAATGGTAAATATCCTGATTGAAAGGTTCTGGGAATTATCATACCATACAACCTCTTCTTCAATAAATGACCCTGTCAGCAGACCGTTAATTATAAAAAAAGGGATCAGCAGAATCATATACGAAAAGTAAAACCTCCCCAGCCAGCTTGTTTTAAGAATAAATTCATGATAAAGGATGAAAGCTGCTGTAATAAAGAAAGTAACCGCAGTATAAAGTTTGTCTGTATTAAAAATTGCCACGATTAAAAGAACCGAAGCCAGTATAATCGAGATATGGCGTGAATACTTTCCAAACACATCCTTTTTTACGATGTAATTGAGGGAATCATATGTAAATACACATGCAAAAGGAATGGTGATAAAAAAAAGTATCTCCTCAACAGGAAGATTTGCAATATATATACCGGTAAGGTATCTCGGATTGAACCCCCATACTCCAAGACGGGTATAAAGGATATCCCACAAAACAAAAAGCAGTCCGGTAATAGCTATAGCGGGAAAGAGATATTTCCACCTGGCGTAAAAATAGTTACGCCGGTCAAAGCTGACAAAGAAAGGAATAAGGACAGCAAAAAAATTAATTAGCAAATATGTATACACCGGTGAATATATTATTGGTTATTTAATTATCTGTTTTTAAACTAATTTCTCATTTATTGCAAAAGATCTTTCAGTCTTTCCTTTACCCTGGGATATGCAATTCTGAACCAGACAGTATAATCTTCAGGGTGATATTCAATATTATGCGAAAGAAGATCGAGGTCGGCATATTCATAACCGTCTACCTCTGCAGGGTCGGGATCAGGTGCACTGTCACTAACGCCAATCAGAACATGATCATATTCATGCTCGGTGAGGCCATTATCAAATTCAGCCCTGTAAATAAATGTGAATGACTCAGTGAGAGAACACGTTATACCCATCTCCTCTTTCAATCTTCTTAATGCAGCATTTTTTACAGATTCACCCGGTCTGGGATGACTGCAACACGTATTGGTCCATAAACCGGGAGAGTGATATTTAACTGATGCCCGGCGCTGTAACAGAAGCATGCCCTTACTGTTAAGGACAAAAACAGAGAAGGCTCTGTGTAAAATTCCCTTTTTGTGAGCTTCAATCTTTTCCATCGTCCCGGTTTCCCGGTCTTTTTCATCAACTAAGACAACTTCTTCAGTCATATTAAATCTTAATATTTAATTTTGAACCAGGAAATAAGCAATAACCAGTACTTTTTTATATTTGGAATCCTGATACGTTTATTCAGCAATACGGTTGTGGAAGTGTTTCTGATTTTGTTAAACAAACTATAAAAATACACATATGCAATGTATACACCTCTTCTGACTGCAGGAGGAAGCTCCTTTATTCCTTCATAGCCATGTTTAAAATCATTTTCAATGTCTTCTTCTATTGTCTGCCTGTCGATACTGTTAAAATTTTCCATATCTATCCCTGGAAAATATGTCCGTCCAAGCGTTTTATAATCTGCTTTTAAATCCCTGAGAAAATTGATCTTTTGAAAAGCTGAACCCAGGCTCATGGCATGATCCTTTAATTTATCGTATTTCTTCTCATCTCCCTCAAGAAAAACACGCAGGCACATCAGTCCCACAACCTGTGCCGACCCCAGAATATATCTTTCATAACCGTGCTTATCATATGTTTTCCTGTTCAAATCCATTTTCATGCTTAAAAGAAAGGTATCAATAAGCTCCCTTTCAATACCGTATTTATTAACAACATACTGAAAACTGTTCAGTATAGGGTTGAGGCTTACACCATCATCAATTGCCTGATGTGTGTCGGTTTTAAATTTTTCAAGCAACTTTGCCTTGTCATGATCATGAAAAGTGTCAACTATTTCATCAGCCAGTCTCACGAAACCATAAATACCATATACCGGATAATGAAAACGTTTACTGAATACCCTTATTCCAAGTGAAAATGAAGTACTGTAAGCCAGCGTGGTAAGCTTACTTATCCTGAAGGAAACATCGTCATAAAAATCTTTCATTTTCCGGCCATTTTAATAATTTCCCCTGCAGCCACCTGTCCGCTGATAATTGTAGGGGGAACTCCCGGACCCGGGGTGGTGAGCTGACCGGCAAATACCATGTTCTTTAACTTCCCCGGATACAGCTTTGGTTTAAAAATTGCAGTTTGCATTAGTGTGTTTCCAAGTCCGTAAGCATTTCCTTTATAGGCATTGTAATCGGCTGCAAAATCATTGTGAGCATAACTTTTCCTGTAGATAACATGATCTCTTACTGACTCGCCGGTGAGTAACTCTATACGGTCCATTACCAGATCAAAATACTTTCCCCTTATAGATTCATTATCCTCAAGTCCTGGAGCAACGGGAATTAAAACAACAAGGTTTTCCTTGTTTTCCGGGGCAACCGACATATCGGTTTTTGATGTTACCGAAGTATAGAGCAGTGGCTGTGACGGCCATTGCTGCTTTTCAAAAAGTTCTGTTGCATGTACCTCAAAGTCCTTGTCAAACATCAGATTATGATGAATAAGTTTCCTGAACTTCCTGTCAAGCCCCAGGTAGAACATTAGTGAGGAAGGAGCCATCTCCCTGCTCTCCCAGTATTTTTCGCTGTATCTTATCTTATCTTCAGGAAGCAAAGATTGCTCTATATGATGATAATCGGCCGAACCGATTATATAATCAGCTTCATAAAACAGTCCGTTAACCTTAACTCCGGTGGTTCTGTTGCCGGCAGTTACAATCTTTTCAACCGGACTGTCATAATGAAATTCAACTCCATATGATTTTGCGAGAGTTTCAAATCCTCTTACAACTTCAAACATCCCACCCATCGGGTACCAGGTACCGAGTCCCATATCTGCATGATTCATCAGACTGTACAGAGCCGGTGTACGTTTCGGTGTGGCGCCAAGAAAAATAACCGGAAACTCAAGCAAAGGCCACAGCCTCGGATCCTTGAAATTCTGTCTTACGTATTTATGAAAAGACTTTAGCAGATCAAGCCTGAATAAGCCTTTGAAAACATCCCATTGCATAAATTCGAATACAGATCGCGCAGGTTTATATACCAGCTGATTAACGCCAACCCTGTATTTATATTCAGCTTCATCGAGAAAACGCTCAAGCTTTCTGCCACTGCCCTTTTCCATTGATTCAAAAAGAGCGATTACATTCTTTCTGCCGGCCGGAATATCAATAATTTCATTTTCACTGTAGAAAACCCGGTAGGAAGGATCCAGTCTTTCAAGCTTGTAAAAATCGGAAGAAGATTTATCAAAAAGATTGAAGAACCGTTCAAAAACATCGGGAAGCCAGTACCAGCTTGGCCCCATATCAAACATGAAACCTTCCTCCTGTAATTTCCTTGCGCGCCCTCCGGGCAAACTGTTTTTCTCAAAAACCTTTACCTCAAACCCTGATTTTGCAAGAACTGCAGCAGAAGAAAGCCCGGAAAACCCTGCCCCAATGACAATAACCTTTTTAGACATATTTTGTTAACTAATTAATCTAAATTCTTAAACATATAACAGGAATTTTTGTTCAAAAACATCACAAAATAGAGCATAGTTTACATTGAATCCGGATAAAATCAGGATCACCTCTCCTGATTATCTGACGAACAATCACTGATATTGCGGGAAAATTATCCTTTTAAGTAAGGATATAGGTCTGTGCATGCAGATCTTTGCCGGCAATATAATTGAATTTCACTGTAAAACAAACCTGAAGGTGAGCTTCAGGGTCTTGCCGTATATCTCCTGAATGTCACATTTGGGTAGTGACATCACAACCCTCCGGCTCTCTGCCACAAGGCTTGAATGCCTTGAGGATTCGCATATTTCCTTTCCGGCCGGTGCATAACCTGCAATAACTATCTTATCAACTTCCACATAATCCTGTACAGGCTGGAGTTCAAGTATTTCATTTACATTTCCCTGCCTGTTTATCCGTGCATACAACTCCACCGTACCGGCATGGCCTGCTTCAACAGCATCCCCGGGGTAACTGATCTGTTCGGCAAGGTACCTTCTAATAGCATTTACAGAACAAAGATCGTCATCAGTATTTACTGTTCCCTGATCTGATTGAATAATTTTCATTCCGGCAACCGGACTGTCGGTTGAAGACGGCCCCTGTGCCAACACTTCCTGACCGGACTGAATAACTGTAAAAAGCAGTAAGAAAAAAGAAATAAGCATAATACCTGTTTTCATGCAAAATCTGTTTTTGGAATCTTTTTGCCTCATCGCTGTACTTGCTTTAATATACAAATATACATAAAATTTTTTCTGTGTAAAATTATACACAGTCAAAATAAAAGCTAACAAACGGACTGTCAAACTGGTCCACGTAACGTGCTGCCTCGAGAGGGCTAAGCAGAAAATTGTTCCATACATTCTCAATGGCAATTTTTATATTGAGTTTTTCTGCGACAGGCAAAATCTTTTTAATGGCTGTTACCGACCGCTCCCAGCATTCATTATAAGCAACATCGGAACTCACCCTTCCCGGAACCAGCAATACGGTACCGGCACCATAACCTGGCAAAGACATCGTACTGACTATAGCTGATGCCAATAGTGATTTTCGAGTGAATTCTCTTCTGTTCATAGATATTTTTTTTAACTTTCGGAATTACTAGCATTTTCGGCAATTTACACAAAAGAGATTAATATCGCAATAAATTATTTGTGACCATTTAAAAATCAGAACCATGTCAAGCCAAATCTTTTTAACCCTGATATTTTTTATTTCTACGGCTTTCAATGACTCCGGAAATATGGCCCTGGTAAAATCCGTTGATACATGGCCTGAAGTCTCTGACCTGACTGTTGTCAGGGAACTTCCTGATCCTCTGGTAATGTTTGACGGAACTCCGGTCAAATCGGCTGATATGTGGCAAATTGAACGAAGGCCGGAGCTTATTTCGCTTTTTCAGCATTATATGTATGGCTGCCCCCCTCCTGCTCCTGATAATTTTTCATATACCATCGATTATACTGATAATACAAAGTTTGGAGGAAAAGCAACACTCAGGCTGGCAACCTTAAAGTTTGGTCCTCCCGGCACCCCTGAAGTGTCTGTTATGATTATGGTTCCAAACCACAGGGAAGGACCCGCACCGGTTTTTCTCGGTCTCAACTTCACAGGGAATCATACCACGGCAGATTTCCCTGAAATACCACTTACAGAAGCATGGATAAACAACCGGTGGTCGGGTGGAACCGACAGCCGGGCTCATGATGACCAGCGGGGTAGCAGGTCATGGAGATGGCCTTATGAAATGGTAATTGACAGGGGATACGCTGTAGCCACAATATATGCCGGTGAAATATCACCCGATTATGACGGCGGTTTTAAAGATGGTGTACACGGGGCTTACTTCCGTAACGGACAAACCAGTCCGCGCCCTCACGAATGGGGAGTCATAGCTGCATGGGGGTGGGGACTCCAGAGGGGAGTCGATTACATTATTAATGATGTCGATCTTGACAATAACGGTATTATAGCAATCGGTCATTCCAGGCTGGGGAAAGCAGCTATGGTTGCAGGAGCATTTGATGAAAGAATTGATATTGTAATTCCTTCCCAGGCAGGCTGTGGTGGCACCTCTCCAAACCGTTTCAATGTGGGAGAAAGTGTTGAAAGGATAAATACCTCCTTCCCCCACTGGTTTAATGATACTTTCAAGCTGTTTAACAACCAGGTTGAGCGTCTCCCGTTTGACCAGCATTCACTTATCTCCCTGGTTGCTCCCAGACCTGTTTTGCTCACCAACGCTGCCGAAGACGAATGGGCCGATCCGGAGGGACAGTTCAATATGCTTATTGCAGCTACATCTGTATATGAGTTTCTGGGTACCGGCGGCATGGAGGAATCTGTTTTCCCTGAAGAAAACAAACTTATAGATTCACGCCTTGGCTATTTTATCCGCCCCGGAAAACATGATATGACAGAAACTGAGTGGAAAGTGTGGATGGATTTCTGTGACCGGTACTTAGACAATAGATAAAATATTTGATTTGTCATAATCTGAAAGAATATTTAATTTAGCAAATCCAAATTATTACTAACCTAACCTTATATCAAAGTGAAAAAATTATTATATATTTTTATTATGTGCCAATTCGCATTCTCCTGTGTCAGCGTGGAAGACAATCCCCTTCTGATAGATTACAATACTCCTTTTAATCTTCCTCCTTTTGACAGGATAGAAACCGATCATTTCATGCCTGCATTTGAACAGGCAATGCAGGAACACAACCAGGAAATTGATGCCATTGTTAATAATCCTGAGGCTCCTGACTTCAATAACACTATTGCAGCCCTTGATTACAGCGGCTACCGTCTTTCCGAGGTAAGAAGTATCTTCAGTAACCTGAACTCTTCACATACAAATGAAGAATTGCAGGCTATAGCTCAGGAAGTCACGCCAAAGCTTTCCGCCCATTCAACCAACATAATGCTCGATACGGATCTTTTTGAGCGTGTTAAGGCGGTTCATGAACAAAGGGCCGACATGGACCTGTTACCTGAACAGGAAAAGCTGCTGGAAAAAACATACAAAAATTTTATCCGCGGTGGAGCAGATCTTGAGGGTGAAAAACGGGAAAGATTAAGAGAAATAAACCGGAAGTTGTCAATGCTTACCCTGGAATTCGGAGACAACATAAGAGATGAAACAAACAGTTTTGAGCTTGTAATAGAGAATCCTGAAGATCTTTCAGGTCTTCCTGACGACCTTGTGGAAACTGCGGCAAAAGTAGCTGAGGATAAAGGATATGAAGGTAAATGGGTATTTACACACCACAATCCCAGTGTAATGCCGTTTCTGACCTATGCAGATAACCGGGAACTCCGCAAAGAAATGAAAACCACTTATATCAACAGGTGCAATAATGATAACGAATACGACAACAAAGAAAATATTCGGGAAATTGTAAACCTTAGAGTCGAAAAAGCTAAACTTCTCAGATATAATACTCACGCCCATTATGTTCTTGAAGAAAATATGGCGGAAACACCTGAAAGGGTAAATGATTTTCTTGATCAACTCTGGGATGCTGCACTTCCCGTTGCAAAGAAGGAAGCACAGGATCTGCAGAAAATGATAGATCAGGAGGGCGGCAATTTCAATCTTGAACCGTGGGACTGGCGATACTATGCAGAGAAAGTGAGAAAAGAAAAGTTTGATCTGGATGAGGAAGAGTTAAGGCCCTATTTTTCAATGCAGAATGTCATAGACGGCACTTTTCTGGTAGTAAACAATTTATGGGGCCTCCGGTTTGAGAAACTCCAGGATGTTCCCACATATCATGAAGATGCCCTGGTTTATGAGGTGCTGGAAGAAGATGGATCACATCTCGGCATCCTTTATATAGACCCCTATAACCGCCCCAGTAAAAGAGGCGGTGCATGGATGAGCAGTTTCAGGAAGCAGTCGGTACGGTACGGAGAATTTATACATCCGGTTATAACGATAAACTGCAATTTTAGCAGACCGGCAGGGGATTCACCTTCGTTGCTGACTTTTGATGAGTATACTACCTTTTTCCATGAATTCGGACATGCATTGCACGGATTGATGTCGGACTGCACCTATCATGGTTTATCAGGCACCTCTGTGCCGAGGGACTTTGTGGAGTTACCATCACAGGTAATGGAAAACTGGGCCCGGCATCCCAAAGTTATGGCATTGTTTGCCAGGCATTATCAGACAGGAGAAATAATACCCATGGCACTTACTGACAAGATTACACAGGCAGGTCATTTTAACCAGGGATTTGCAACAGTGGAATACCTTGCCACAGCAATACTTGATATGGACTATCACACACTTGAAGAACAAAAAGAGATACATCCGGTTGAATTTGAAGAAGAGTCAATGGATGAAATCGACCTTATACCCGAGATAGTGCCGCGTTGGAGAAGCACTTATCTCAGTCATATTTTCAGCGGAGGTTATTCGGCCGGATATTACAGTTATATCTGGTCTGGTGTCCTTGATGCCGACGCATTCGAAGCATTTTTGGAGACCGACCTTTTCGATCAGGAAACGGCGGCCAGCTTCAGGGAAAATATACTGGAACGCGGCGGCACTAAAGATCCGATGGAAATGTATATTGATTTCCGCGGAAGGGAACCGGAAATAGGTCCGCTGCTTAAGCAAAGAGGACTGCAATAGGATTCTATGAATAATAAGTTACGGGGGCCGGCGGTTAAAAGTTCCGTGGCCCCTTTTTTATTTAAATGAACATAATCAAAACAGAACTGTTCGACCGGAGATTATTTATGGCTGACTTTAGAAAGAGAAAGTAAGAAAAGATGAGGGATTTCACAAGCGGAAAAGAGGGCCCCCTGATACTCAGATTTGCATTGCCAATGGTTATTGGCAATATATTTCAGCAATTATACAATATTGTTGACAGCCTGGTGGTGGGAAATTTTCTTGGCAAGGATGCTCTTGCCGCAGTAGGAGCATCCTTCCCGGTTATTTTTGCTCTCATTTCGCTGATAATAGGTATAGCCACAGGAGCAACCATTATCATAGCACAGTATTTCGGAGCAAAAGATTATGTAAGAGTGAAACGGGCCATTGACACAATGTATATTTTCACATTTATTGCATCAGTCATTGTCTCAATTGCCGGGATATATTTTGTTGAAGATATATTCAGGCTTCTGCAGTTACCAGATGAGATAATGCCTCAGGCAAAAAGCTATCTGACCGTTTATATGGCAGGAATGATAGTTTTTTTCGGGTTTAACGGAACAAGTGCTATTTTAAGGGGGCTCGGGGACTCAAAAACACCTCTTTATTTTCTGATAATCTCATCTCTTGTAAACATCGGACTTGATCTGCTCTTTATTATTGTGTTCGGATGGGGGGTCACTGGTGTAGCGCTGGCAACAGTAATAGCACAGGGAGGCGCATTTATTACAGCAATTATCTATCTTAATAAAACACACAAGATAATTCACTTCTCTTTTACAGGCTGGATATTCGATAAAGAGATTTTTTATAACAGCATCCGTATAGGTGTGCCATCCGGACTGCAACACACCTTTGTTGCCCTCGGCATGATGGCCCTTATGGGTATAGTTAATACATTCGGCACAAATGTAATAGCAGCATATTCAGTGGCACAGCGTATAGACTCCCTGGCAGCTATGTTTGCCATGAATTTTGGCCAGGCATTGACAAGCTTCACCGGACAGAATATCGGAGCAGGCAAGCTGGAACGGGTAAAAAAAGGATTCCGGTCCACTATGATAATGGGAAGTTTTATTTCCCTGGGGGTAACTATCGTTGTATTAACTTTCGGAAAAGATATTATGGGCTTTTTTACCCCTGATGAACTCGTTGTTTTGTCCGGCGCCCGATATCTCCATATTGTAAGCCCGTTTTATATTACTTTTACGGCAATGTTTGTAATTGGCGGGGTTATGCGCGGTGCGGGAGATACCATAGTACCTATGTTTATGACTCTTTTTTCCCTGTGGGTGGTACGGATTCCCCTGGCATTTTTCCTTTCCGGGTCAATGGGTGAAACCGGTATCTGGTGGGCTATACCAATCGGATGGGTATCCGGAATGATACTGTCATATCTCTATTACCTTACAGGCAGGTGGAAAACAAAAGGAGTGGTCAGCCATAAGAATTCATCCTTCGGGTAAGGAGCTTAATTATAAAATAAATGATATTTTAGTGTATATTTTCCATCTATTAATCTAACTGAGGCAACATGATAAAATCAATGACCGGTTTTGGCAAATCAGTCTGTGAAACAGCTGGTAAAAAGGTCACAATAGAAATAAGAACTCTCAACAGCAGGCAACTTGACATTAATATGAAAGTACCTGCCATATACCGAAACAATGAAGCACTGTTGCGTAAACAGGTTGCATCCCGGCTCAGCCGGGGCAAGACCGATATTACAATACAAATTGACCATATCGGAACAGAACATATAACAGCAATAAACAAAACCGTTGTTAAGCATTATGTCGAGGAACTCAACAAAACAGCAAAGGAGCTTAATATGACCAGAATCGATCCTCTGGAAATTATGAAGATAGCTATACGAATGCCTGACACATTAATTACTGACCATCCCAACCCGGATGTTATGGAATGGGAAACCGTTTACAAAAGTTTTCTGGAAGCACTCGGAGAAGTTGACAAAAACAGGATAAACGAAGGAGAGGCAATGCAAACCGATCTTGAAAACAGGATCACAACGATCGAAACCAACCTTAAATCAATAGAGCAGTTTGAAGGCGAAAGAATTGAAACAGTCCGCTCAAGGCTGCAGTATAATCTAAGTGAATTTTTCAGCAACAATAGCATTGACAGGAACCGGTTTGAACAGGAAATTATATATTACCTTGAAAAACTTGATATAACGGAAGAAAAAGTCAGACTGAAAAATCATATAGACTACTTCAGGGAAACGCTGGGGGATGAGATACCCGCCGGTAAGAAAATCGGGTTCATTACCCAGGAGATAGGAAGAGAAATAAACACAATAGGATCAAAGGCCAATGACTTCAATATTCAGAAACTGGTGGTTCAAATGAAGGATGAGCTTGAGAAGATCAGGGAACAATCATTAAATATTTTGTAATGCATGGTAAACTGATAATCATTTCCGCCCCCTCCGGTGCCGGTAAAACAACACTTGTAAAACACCTGCTGGATACAAATCCTGATCTGGTTTTTTCAGTATCCGCCTGCAGCAGGGAAAAACGACCTCATGAAAAGGAAGGAAAAGATTATTATTTTATCTCAGCCGAAGAATTTAAAAACAAAATCAGAAACGATGAATTTGTTGAATGGGAAGAGGTCTACAAAGATCATTTTTACGGAACACTGAAAAGTGAAATAGAAAGGATTCTTTCAGGAGGGAAAAGCGTTGTTTTTGATGTTGATGTTATTGGCGGGTTGAATATAAAAAAACAGTACGGTAATATGGCCCTTGCCATTTTTGTTATGCCTCCTTCCGTTGAAGAGCTTCAGAAAAGACTGTTAAAGCGCTCAACGGAAAGTGACAAGGAAATGAAAAACAGGATAGCAAAAGCCGGGGCAGAAATGGAATATGTCTCAGAATTTGACAGGATAATAGTAAATGACGACCTGAACAAAGCAAAGCAGGAGGTGCGTGATACAGTGAAGGAATTTCTCATGGCAGGTAATAATACTAAAACCATTTAATACCAATGATCAAAACAGGTTTGCTTTTCGGATCATTCAATCCTATTCATATAGGCCATATTGCAATTGCCGGCTACATGAAAGAATTTGAGCTCATGGATGAGATATGGTTCATTGTAAGTCCGCAAAACCCGTTTAAAAGTCCGCAACAGCTTGTGAGCCCTGCTGCAAGACTGGAAATGACAAGACTTGCTGTAGAAGGTTATCCCGCATTCAGGACATCTGATATTGAATTCAATATGCCCCTGCCTTCTTATACCATTAATACCATGGAGAACCTCAAAGAAAAATACTACGGAAGGGATTTTCATTTAATAATCGGCACCGATAATATAAAAAATATAGGCAAGTGGAAAGACGGAAAGAAACTTCTCAGAGATCAGAAATTCCTGATTTATCCCAGATTAAATACTGACAATTCCGGTCTGTATCAGTTCAGTAATGCCAGGCTTACAGATGCGCCTGTAATTGAATTATCTTCAACATTTATAAGGGAATCCATCAGGAAAGGTAAAGACATGAGTGCGTTTTTACCCACGGTAACTTATTCCTACATACAGAAGAACGGGTTTTATTCCCTGAAAACCGAATAATCTAAGCCTCATGCACACTCTTTATAATCTCCATTCCCCTCTTTATTGCTTTTTCGTTTAAGGGAATGAGTGCATGGTGCCTTTCGGGCAGGGATTCTGTGAGTCCTTTGATCACATTTTCAAGCTGAACAATGGGTTTGATCTTCAAAAATCCTCCGAGAACTATCATATTGAATATTTTGGTGGATTCCATTTTTGCAGCTTCCCCGGCAGCATCTACCCGGTATATGCTAATATCTTGCCGTTCAGGATGCCGGGAAATCCCGTTACCGTCATAAATTAATATGCCTCCCGGTTTTACCGATTGCTCAAACTTGTCCATGGACTGCTGGTTGAGAATTATGGCAGTATCAAATCTATTAATTATGGGTGAACTGATACGTTCGTCGCTCAGGATCACAGTCACATTGGCTGTTCCGCCCCTCATCTCCGGGCCGTAGGATGGCATCCAGCTAACTTCCTGGTCCTGCATTATTCCTGAATAGGCAAGTATTTTACCCATTGAAAGCACTCCCTGCCCTCCAAAGCCTGCTATTATGATCTCTTCAGTCATATTATCTGTTTTTATTCTGTATTGATCAATTTTCCTTCCTGCTTGATATCCCCCAGCGGATAAAAAGGGAACATATTGTCAACCATCCATTTATTAGCCTGTACCGGAGACATCTTCCATCCTGAATTACAATTGGAAACGATTTCAACAAGTGAAAGACCCTGTTTCAGTTTCTGATTTTCAAAAGCCTGCCTGATGGCTTTTTTCGCTTTCCTGACATTAGACGGTGTATGCACAGCCTGCCTGGTAACAAAGTAAGTTCCCGGCAACCGGGCAACCAGCTCGGTAATTTTTAAAGGATTACCCATCATTTTAATATCCCTGCCGTACGGAGAAGTGGATGACTTCATATCAGCCAGGGTAGTAGGAGCCATCTGACCACCGGTCATACCGTATATACCGTTATTGATAAAGAATATGGCAATATTCTCACCCCTGTTGCTGGCATGTATGGTCTCCGCCGTTCCTATTGCAGCCAGATCTCCATCTCCCTGGTAAGTAAAAACATACTTTTCGGGCATCAGCCTTTTAACTGCAGTGGCAAGTGCCGGTGCACGGCCATGAGCAGCCTCCTGCATATCTATATCAAGATAATTGTACATCAGTACCGAGCATCCGACCGGTGTGATACCGATGGTTTCAGCCTGTATGTCCATTTCTTCAATGACCTCGGCAATCAGCCTGTGGGCAGTGCCATGTCCGCATCCCGGGCAATAGTGCATAATATTGTCGGTAAGGACAGTTGATTTTTTATAGACCAGGTTTTCTTTTTTTACAATATCTTCAGCCATGATTTTTCCCTCCTAAAATTTATTCTCCAAAGCTTCGGCTATCTCATCCGGTGCAGGTATAATGCCTCCCATCCGGCCGTAATGTTTCACCTCTACCCTTCCACTGACTGCCAGCATCACATCTTCCACCATCTGTCCGGCACTCATTTCAACAGTCAGTATTCCCTTTACTTTCTCTGCAAGTTCTTTAACAGGCTTTTTGGGAAATGGGAAAAGAGTTATTGGCCTGAGCAATCCTGCCTTTATTCCCTTATCCCTTGCCAGTTGAACGGACTTCTGACAAATCCTGGCACTGGTGCCGTATGCAACCAGGAGATATTCGGCATCTTCACAATCTGTCATCTCAAACCTCACATCCTCCTCTTCCATTTTTCTGTATTTTTCCTGCAGCTTCCTGTTAAACTTCTCCTGCTGGCTGGAATCAAGATCCAGCGATGTAATAATATTTCTCTCCCTGCCGGGTGTTTTACCTGTTGTGGCCCAGTCAGGAAACTCTGTCATCCTGGGTTGCTGTTCCTGCAGCCACACTTTTTCCATCATCTGGCCAATAGCGCCATCGGTGAGGATCATCGCGGGATTCCTGTATTTAAATGCAAGCTCAAAGCCCAGTCCGACAAAATCAGCCATTTCCTGAACTGACTGAGGGGCAAGGACTATCAGGTGATAATCACCATGTCCGCCTCCCTTAACAGCCTGGAAGTAATCGGACTGTGCAGGCTGAATGGTACCCAGACCCGGTCCGCCCCTTACCACATTAACAACCAGACATGGTAATTCAGCTCCTGCAATATATGATAATCCTTCCTGCTTGAGACTTATTCCCGGACTTGATGAGGATGTAAGAACCTTACGCCCGCAGGCGGCACCTCCATATACCATATTGATGGCTGCTACTTCACTTTCTGCCTGTAAAACAACCATGCCGGTACGTTCGTGAGGTTTCTCGGCCATAAGATATTCCAGCACCTCCGACTGCGGTGTGATAGGATATCCGAAGTATGCATCAGCACCGGCACGTATAGCGGCTTCAGCAATGGCCTCATTTCCTTTCATCAGTTTTAATTCCTTCATTACAAACTAATATATTAAATTCAGGTACTGGTTTTTTTCCTGTAGACTGTAATAACGCCGTCAGGGCAGACTATTGCGCAGTTTGCACAGCCAGTGCAGGCATCCGGATTCTCCATATAGGCAAAATGATAACCCTTACCGTTCACTTCCCTTGCCAGACTGATAACATTTGTGGGACAGGCAACAACACATATCTCACAACCCTTGCATTTTTCTTCGTCTACAACTATGGATCCTTTTACTTTAGCCATATTTGACAATTATTGTTTCTTCAATCTTATGGAGCTGAATAATATTCAAAAATAAGCATTTCCGGAGAAGTACAATAATGATTATTGTCAGCTGCAAAATACAATTTATAACCCGGTTGTTATTATCAGTTTACAGGATGATCCCTATGGAAACATTTAAGACGTTTCTCAAGAACAGTAAACTGATTACGGCTGATTTGAGACACGCATGCCCTTAATCCATCTTTTTGCATACTTCCGGTAATCTCAAGCGATATTGCACTAATCCCGTAATATAGAAGCCTTTCAAGCAATTCACCACCTGTAAATCCCGGGTACGCTATGGTAAAATAGAAACCATCTCCCACAGGAAGATCTTCATCCATATCATAAACTATCCTGAATCCGTTTTCCAGAAACATCTTTTTCATTATACCTGCCCTCATACCGTATTCCCTGACATGTTCCACAAACTTGTACTTACCGTCACTTGCAGCCTTCAGCATTGCAGCAAGTCCATACTGGGAAGAATGATTGGTGCCGGCGGACAAAGAATAAAGAGATCCGTACACAATGGCATAACCAAGTCTGTCGGATGAATAAAAACGCTTCAGGTCAGGGTAGCGCCTGTTGAACAACTCATCGGAAACAGAAAGAATGCCTGTTCTCTGCCCTGCATAACTGAAAACCTTTGAACTGGAGATCAGCAGAATATAATTTGAAGTATAATTTGCAACTGTCACCTGGTATGGTGGCTGACCCGGGACGGAAAGATCCTTTCTGAAATCCATGCCAAAATAGGCAAGATCTTCCAGTATAATAACATCATATTTATCTGCCAGTTCACTAATTATCTGAAGTTCCTTCTCTGAAAAACAAATCCAGGATGGATTATTAGGATTAGAATAAAGAATGCAACAAATATTTCCTCCGGAAAGATGGTGCTCAAGCTTATCCCGAAGTTTATCCCCACGGTACCTGTAAACATCAAAACAATCATAATTAAGGCCTAGAACCCTGAGCTGTTGCTTATGAACAGGAAATCCGGGATCAAGAAGAAGTACGGTATCTTTTTTGCTGACAGCCCTTCCCACTGTCATAAAAGCAGCCATACTGGCCTGCAAAGATCCGACAGTGGGGATACAACATTCCGGCTTAATATCAATGTTCATAAACATACTGATAAACCTGGAGGCTTCCTGTTTCAGTTCGGCAACACCTTCTATCATAGGATAATCGGAAGCCACTCCCCTTTTGAGTGCTTCAATCTCAGCATCGATACCAACCTTGTGCGGACTGAGTCCGGGAACTCCCATCTCCATCCTGATAAATTTTTCCCCGGTTGCTTCCTCAATTTGATTTACCAGGCGCACAATATCCCTTATATTTGCCTTTCCGGGAGATGAAATATTACTATCCCTGATTCTGGCAGTTACCTTATCACTGTTTATTGGTGTATTTTTCATATTCAGCCGGTATTTAGAAGATTTCCTCAATTAACGGGACATAGATCCCGGACAGTAAATTCAGGTGTTTCCTGTTTACCCAGCACAAACAAATATATACTGTTTAATTAAGTTAGATTGTATATACTGTTGCTTAACATATATGATTTTAGTCATATATAGTATAGCACCAAATAACATCCTATCTGAAATTAATCCAAATACATATTGAATCACTAAAACGAAGATTTATCATAATATTTACTATTTTTCCGTTTTTAACTTGCGTAAATATTTTTAAGTCAAAAATATAGTTTTATCCATCTATATTAATAAACATAAATCTAAACAGATACCTATGCAAAAATCACTTGACCGCAGAAAGTTTTTAAAGTTGTCGGCAGCCGGTGCAGCAGGAGGATTCATTGCCGGAACCAGTGCAGTAAATGCCTCCTCCCTGAATAACCTTTCCACTGTAAAGGACGGAATAATATACCGTACCCTGGGAAGAACCGGAATGAGGGTTCCGGTGGTAAACCTGGGTGTTATGCGTGTTGATAATCCCAGGATTGTCACAATGGCCCTTGACGGAGGCATGACCTTCCTTGACACCGCGCATGGTTACCAGAACGGAAGGAATGAGGAGATGCTTGGTGAGCTGCTTAAAGACAGGCCGAGAGATTCCTTTTACATTGCTACAAAAATTAATCCCCGTGGAGAACAACTGTCAGTTGACGAATTCATGAGGCAGTTTGAAGTCAGCCTGGAAAGATTGCAGTTGGAATATGTGGATATTCTCTATCTTCATGCTCAGTCATCAAGGGAAGGAACCCTGAATGAGAATCACCTTGCTGCACTAACCAAAATTCGTGAACAAGGAAAAACCAGATTTATTGGTGTTACGACTCACTCCAACGAAGCTGAGGTTATAAGAGCTGCCACTGAAAGCAAAGAGTATGACGTTGTATGTCCGGCTATAAATTTCCGAATGGATACTTATAATGACATCAAACAAGCCATAGATGAAGCTGCTGAAGCCGGTCTGGGAGTCATTGCCATGAAAACAATGGCCGGGGCTTACTGGGACCAGGAGAGGCAGGATCCCATCAACACAAAGGCTGCACTGAAGTATGTACTCCAGAATAAAAATATCCACACTTCCATTCCGGGTGTTACTGCTTTTCAAGAGCTGGAAGACAACTTTGAGGTAAACCGTGATATAAGCCTTTCTTCATCTGAAATTGAGGATCTAAGACTGGATCAGGCAGAAGGAGGTATGTATTGTTTCGGTTGTGAGGAATGCATTGATCAGTGTCCGCAGAAAATGCCCGTGCCCGACATTATGCGTTCTTTTATGTATGCCTACGGATACAAAGACCTGTCACTTGCACGCGAAACAATGGATTCGCTTAACCTCAGGGAGGATGCATGTACAAACTGCACTTCATGCCAGGTAAAATGTGTGCAGGGTTTCAATGTCGCTGAAAAGATCAGAAAAATTGACAGGGTAAGGCATATACCTTCTGATTTTCTTACTTAGGCAACAGATGGTTTTGTGCAGGGTATAAAATAAACCAGTACATTGTTTTATGCTAAATTCAAAGGTTATGGCATCTATCACTGAAAAATTATCCAGAGAAACGGTTATCCCAATCCTTGCAATCATTATGTACATGATTACAGGATATGGTAACCATGTTGTCGCCGGTCATTATAAGTTTTTCACAGACATTGACGGATGGGAAAAACCTGAGGAGATTGATGTTTATACCCCTGAAACATTGTGGGATATAATCAACGGGGCGGCAGATG
This sequence comes from Bacteroidales bacterium, assembly GCA_046483315.1. Classification (GTDB taxonomy): domain Bacteria; phylum Bacteroidota; class Bacteroidia; order Bacteroidales; family PUMT01; genus PXAP01. Next base: position 17,803 of record JAWODJ010000076.1, read on the forward strand.
TGTTTATGGCTTATGATTTTCAGGAGCTGTACTGGGGAGAATATACCTGTAGTGATGACAACAGTGTTTACATTGTCATGGAAATTTACAGGCAGGGAAGTCCCGTAAATGCATTTGGTGTTTACTCCCAGGAACGTCCCGGGCAACCGGAACTTATTGATGTGGGAGTGCAGGGGTATACCGCCCCTGGAGTGCTTCATTTTTTTGTTGCCGATTGCTACGTGAAAATAAGAAGTCACGACAGATCCGACAAAACTGCACGGGCAATGGAAGAAATGGCAAAACATGTTTCCGGCATCCTTGACCCTGACCCTCAATTCCCCCCAATAGTCAATATGTTGCCTGAAAAAGGAAAAGTTGAATATTCGGAGCAATACATCAATACAAATTTTCTTGGACACCCTTTCCTTTCAGAAGCCTTTGTTACCACATATGATATTGACGGAAAACAGTTCAATCTTTTTGTTATAAAAAAAGATAACAGGGATGAAAGCAAAAAGATTCTGGCCGATTATTATGAATTCAGCCAGCAGGATCCGGAAGAACTTACCGATGGTATTCACCGGATCAATGACCGCTGGAACGGTGAGGTTGGTATTGTCTGGAAAGACAATCTTCTTTATGGCTATTACAATTTGGATGACAATGAATTGCAGGATAAATACCTGGAGTTGTTTTCCGGACTGTGATGGTACTAACAATCTCATATTTTTTTTCATAAGACTGTCCGCTACATAGGAAACACAGGGATTGCAGCCGTTTCACCAGGCTGGTTACAGTATAAGGCAGCATAAGATGCGGGATTAACTCCCGCATTTTTCATTTATCAGGTATATTTATTATGAACTTTTACAATAATTTTCCTGTTGATTTTGAGAATCAATACTTTTTTGTACTTTTATTGACCGGTTTGGGTTTACTCATGTTAATAGCTGTCAGATTTCAGAATTTGCCTAATAATCCATTAATTGCCTAAAATATTGACCAGCTAATACTCTTCTGCTATGAACAAAAGCTTCAGAATTATTGCAGGAATCCTGTTATTGCCCCTCCTTTTGTTAGCAAGACCGTCAGAAATATCTGCAGGAATTCCCGGAACCCTGTATTTTGTAACAGCCGAAGCTACTGAATACACCCCATCAAAAGAATCAGAAGACAATAATGATATAAATCACGCGCAGGAAGAAACTGTAATAGAAGATGATCATCATGAGGGCGACATGAGCCCGCTTTTTTTCATTATACTGGCTCTCTTCATTGGAACGGCAACAAGACATTTTCTTAAAAAAAGCCCGCTTCCCTTCACTATCACCCTTTTTGTGATAGGTTTGCTTCTGGGTGTGGCCAGCAGGCTTGGGTTTTTCGGACTGGTAGGTGTCGGAAGCCTGAAAGTGAACCTGGCCTTTCTTGGAGAATCTGTGAACTGGGCCGGTAATATAGACCCGCATATAATCCTTTATGTTTTTCTCCCTGCCCTGCTTTTTGAAGCTGCCTTTGCCCTCGATATCCATACTTTTAAAAAATCCGTTGGAAATGGTGCATTACTTGCCATACCGGGAATCATAATTGCGCTTGTTCTGACGGGTGCAACATTAATGGGTATTAAAGCGATGGGACTGGGACTTGCACAATGGACATGGCCGGTTGCCCTTATGTTCGGGGTTATTGTAAGTGCAACAGACCCTGTGGCAGTGGTTTCCATACTTAAAGAGCTTGGGGCCAGCAAAAAGCTTGGAACTCTTATTGAAAGCGAATCACTTCTCAATGATGGTACTGCCATTGTAATCTTTATGGTCTTTCTGCTCTCCATTACCGGCGCGGGTAGTGACACGCCGGTATTGCTCGAATTTGTAAGGGTGGCACTGGGTGGTACATTAATCGGGGTGCTGATCGGAATAATAATTGTAAACTGGGTCAGAAAGGTATTTAATGATGCCCTGTTCGAAATTACGGTGATCATAGGCGCAGCATACCTCTCCTTTTTTGTAGCCGAGCACTTTTTCCATGTTTCGGGAATCCTTGCAGTGGTATCTTTCGGGATAATAATGGCAGGTGCAGGACGCACCCGTATCAGTCCGGAAGTCGGTCACTTTCTCCATGAATTCTGGGAACTTGCGGCCTTTATCGCAAATACCCTGATATTTATTATTGTAGGAGTTGTTATTGCCGAGAAAATTGTCTTTGGTCCGATGGATTTTGTAATTCTGGCAATAGTGTATATCAGTACAATAGTTATTCGGGGACTGGTTATAGGGGGTTTCTATCCGCTGATGAAAAAAATCGGTTACGGACTTTCGGCCAGGGATGCCACCATAGTATGGTGGGGCGGACTAAGGGGAGCTATCGGACTGGCTCTTGCGCTTATTGTAGCATCGGAAACGAGTATTATTCCCGAAATACGGAATGAACTATTGTCACTCACTGCCGGAATAGTCATTCTTTACTCTTTGATTAATGCAACAACCATTAAAACTCTTGTTGAATACCTGGGGCTTACAAAGGTAGGTTCTGCCAAACTGGCTATGATAGAAAATGCCCGCAGATATATTCACAAAAGCACTGAGAACGCAATTGAAAAGCTCAAGGATGACAGGTTTATGAGCGGTGCCAACTGGAATGCCGTAAAAGAATACCTGCCTGAAAAACCTGATGATCATGAAGATGAAGATGAAAACAATAATATGAACCTTGATACAATATCGGAAACCCGTAAACGGATACTTCAGAAGGAAAAGGCCAGTTACTGGAGACAATTCAGTGAAGGCCTTCTCGGGCCCTCAGCCGTGCAGAGACTTTCTGACGACATTGATGTCCTGCTAGATGCGGAAGGCAACATTCCCCTTTCTCAAAGAATAGATCTTGAGCAATTCTGGAAAACTCCCAAATACATGAACAGGATCCAGTCCATCCCGGTTATCGGACGGATAGCTGAGCGGTTTTTCTTTGAAAAACTGGCGGTAAGCTATGATTCAGCCAGGGGATTTGTCGCTGCACAGGAAGAGGTTGAAAAACTTGTAGCAAGCCTTTTGATTACAGTCAGTTCTGAAAGTGGCGATGACAGTCCGGAAGCCCGGAACCTGGCTGTCATTGAAGATGAAATAAACGAAAACCGTATTCAGGGCCTTACTTTCCTGAGAAACCTCAAAGAAGCATTCCCTGAAATTTATAATGCGATTGAAACCCGTCAGGCCATAAGATCGACCCTTAATCACCAGCGCAATACTGTAAAACGCCTGTTAAAAAGCGGACGAATTGAACCTGACGAAGCCGGGAAAATGCTTTCCGATATCGAAGGCCGCATGAAATCACTCATTGACTCACCTCCCCAATATAAGCAACCGGAGGCAATGAAAATGCTTAATGAAGCTGAATGGCTTAGGGGACTTGAGCCCAGGGTATTCAAAAAAGTGGTTGATTCATTCACAACCAGGATATACTCTGTAGGAGAACGGATTTTCAAGGAGAATCGTCCTGGTGAAGGTCTGTTTATCATACTCAGGGGTAATGTTATAATTGAATCCGGAAATTCGGTTATTGATATACTCGGACCCGGCAATGTGATAGGTGAAATGGCAAACCTCATGGGATTACCAAGGACGGCTACTGTTACAGCCGAACAGCCTGTAACAGCCCTTAAACTGCCGGCCAAATATATGGTCAGCCTTATGAAAGAGTCTCCTGATTTCGAGAAACGTTTATGGAAAATCGCAAGCACCAGGTTTGTTGAAAACTACCTGGGAATAATGGAACCTTACAGCAAATGGAAACGCCATAAACTGAAAAAATGGATTGCCACCGGCGACATTGCATTCCTTGGTGATAATGAAAGTATTAATTTGCAGGATAAAATGGCTGTATTGCTTAGCGGAAAAGTTTACGTGACCACCAGGGACCATCCCATCGAAGCCCCTGCAATATTATATGCACCTGTTGTAAATGTATTCGATGAGGCAAGAATTTTCTTTTGTAACCAGCCGGGAGAAAAAGAAAATTAGTCCCCTGTTTTTTCGATCCTTATTCTTGCATCAACAGCAATTACCTGATTTTTAGTCCCCAGCAACGGATTAAGATCCATCTCGGCAATTTCCGGTGCGGAGCAGACCAGTGCCGATAACCGTACCAGGATATCGGCAAACATTTCGGTATTTACCCCCTTGTTCCCCCTTGTGCCTTCCAGTATTCTCCTTCCCTTCAATCCATTTATCATTGTCAGGGCTTCTTCCTTATCAAGGGGTGCAATTCCCTCGTTAACATCCCTGAGCACTTCGACAAAAATACCGCCCAGTCCCCCAAGAACAAGGTGCCCGAAGGGTTGCTCAATTATGACACCTGCAAAAAGCTCTGTTCCCGAGAGCATTGGCTGGATCATCACTGCAGTAGTGCCTGATATCTTCATCAGGCGGTCAAACTCGGTTCTTAATTGATTTTCTCCCGCCACATTCAGCACCACACCACCTACATCGGTCTTATGCAGCGGACCTACAACCTTCAATACCACAGGGTATCCGAAAAGGCGGGCTTTTTCAACGGCATCGTCACTACTGGTAATTACAGCTTCAGCAGCCCTTGGTATGCCGGCTGCATCAAGCAGTTCATGAATTGCTGCAGGTTCAAGATATCCGATACCGGAAGCATCAACTGTCTGTCTTATTTTGTCATGATCTATTGCAGGAAGTGCTACGGTTTCCGATGCCGGGGCAGGAGTATTGTTTGCCTGCACCAGTGCACGTCCCAAAACAACTTCATCACGAAAACAAAAACGTCCTTTGGAAATAAAAGAACTGATTTCATCAGCAGCATTCACGACAGAGGGCAATACGGGGTAAACGGGTTTTTTACAACTCTGCATCTTTTCATGCAAGACTTCGTAAACATCATATACGGGAACCAGGCCGGGGCTCCCGAAAATAACAACAATTGCATCTATATTGTCGAATCTCTTCTCGCAATAATCGATTATATGACCAAGCTGTTCTGCACTACCTGTTGCCAGGAAATCTATGGGATTGGCAACTGAAGATCCGGGATAAAGCTTTGCAAGCAATTCGCTGCTTTGTTCACTTTCCACAGGGGGCACTTCAAGTCCGCCTTCTGACAGCGTATCGGTCAGCATCACTGCCGATCCCCCGGCATGCGTAATAATGGCAAACCTTTTGCCTTTGGGCTTTTTGTGCATGTATACCCCGGCCACATTTACAAGCTCCTGCCGGCTGTAACACCTCACTATGCCGGCCTTCCTGAAAAGAGCATCCACGGCCCTGTCCGATCCGGCAAGTGCCCCGGTATGGGAGGTGGCGGCACGGCTTCCGGCTTCCGAAGAGCCGGACTTAACAGCTGCTATCCTGCAGCCCTTTTTTATAAGCGAAGAAGCATGCCTGAACAGTAAATCAGGCTTTTTCACACTCTCCATATACAGCAGCTTGACCTTTGAGCTGGTTTTCGGATCAAAAGTCTCATCAAGATACTTTAACACATCTTCCACTCCAAGCTGGGAACTGTTTCCCACTGACCATACTGAAGAAAAAGTCAGTCCGACACCATACCCCGCCTCCATGGTATATACGGCCACAGCACCTGATCCTGAAATAAAATCAACCCCTTTCGGATGAAGTTTTGGAACAGGCGTGGTAAAAACACTTGCATGGCTGTTGTTCATCATACCGATGCAATTTGGTCCTATCAGGCAGGCTCCGGCGGAATTTACAGTATCAACAATCTTCCTTTCCAGGCGGGCTCCCTCTTCACTCTCTTCTGAAAAGCCTGCTGAAAGCACTATAAAAGCTTTCGTGTTTTTTTCCTTTGCAAGGCACTCCACAACAGGTGGACAGTGCCGGGCGGCAACAGCCAGGATTGCCATATCGGTATCGGGTAATCCGGCAATATCCCTGTAACTTTTAACACCCTGAACCTCATCTTCTTTGGGATTAGCCACATAAATATTGCCACGGTAGTCATTGTCAATAATATTTTTCAGCACCTTTCCACCCGGCTTGCGGACATCATTCGAGCCTCCCACGATAACAATACTTCGCGGATTTATAAGTTTATCGTTAATCATACAACCATTATTTTTAAAGTTTTATCCTGCACAGGATAACTACCTTTCCAATCATCCCCTGTGGCACAATTTATTATATATACAATATCTGCATATTTCCCTGTCCGCTGCCGGACTAAAGGGCTGATCAGCGCTGAACATTTCTGATAGCAGAGACTTAAGATGATCTTCAAACTCTTCAAGATATTGAGTAAAATCATCCACCGGTTTTTTATCCGGCCTTCCGGACTTTTGATAAACAGAAAGGGTTTCTCCGCTGAAAAACTTCTTTACCTGGTACAGCAAAGGTTTTACAGGTTTGTCCCTTCCATGATTCCGGATGTACAGCCAGGCATAAAGAAAAATCTGAAAAACAGCTTTGTTCCTTTTAGGGTCTTCTCTCCCGAAAAGAGATCCGACATTACTGAAATAAGACTCATCACCTCCGGTTTTATAGTCCACCACCCTGACAGTGCCATCCATCTCATCTACCCTGTCTATGATACCACCCAGGTTAAGAGACAACGGCCTCTTGTCATCTCCGGCTGATATTCGGGCTCTGTACTCCTTTTCAAGTCCTTCGATCCTGAAAGGAGTCAGCTGCCTGTCCATCGATAACATCTCTTTTATATAAGTTATCAGTACGCCTGAAACTATTCTGTTCATGCCGCTCAGACCGGACGCGGACCGGTTTCCTGTACCTGCAATTAATTCATTAAAAGCACGTGTAACACATTTTTCAAGGTTCTCATTGTCTGCAAGCATAAAATCGATATCCCCGGCATTAATCTCCTTTCCGTTAAATGGCAGGTATATCAACTGAGCCGATTTATGCATCAGGCTGCCGAATTCTGCCATGTCAATTTCTCCTGAAGTCTTAGCCGGTTCAGGAATACGTGCAACATAACGAAAATAAAACCTCAGAGAACAGTCAAGATAACTGTTTACAGCACCGGGTGAAAGATACCGCGAACCGGGTCCGTTTCCTTCAAACCTGTTCATCATCCTCATAACACCAGGAGTTTTCTCAATGATAACAGGTCTCTCCGCCGCAGGAAGGAGCTCTCCCGAAAAACTTCTTTCTTTGATCCTGAATCTCCGGTCAAATTTGAGTTGATAGATAAACCTGCTCATTTCACCCGTAAAAAGGCCTTCACTACGTGTATTCCAGACAAGCGTTGTTTTACCGGCCCTCTGCAACATCCTGTAAAAATAGTATGCATAAACAGCATCCTGCTGATCTGTTCCCGGCAATCCGTAACCCTTCCTGAGATTATAAGGGACAAAAGACCTGTCATTCTGCCTTGCCGGGAACACACCCTCATTTACCGAAAGCCAGATAACATTCTCAAAATCCAGTGCCCTCGTTTCCAGAACTCCCATAACCTGGACTCCACCAAGAGGTTCACCGTAAAAAGGCACCCGAATACCGTGCAAAACCCTTTTCAATAGTTTCACCATCGTATCAAATCCAGGCTCCACTCCTGAATCCTCAAGAATATCCCTGAGCCTCCCTATCCCTGTGCTGATCCTGTATATAAACTCCTTTTCGGGAAAACCTGAAACACTGTCATCCTCCCGGGTATTATCACCTTCAGTGTGGTCAACTGTTTTCAGCCTGTTGTAATTATTAACGCTGCCGGTCTCATTGCGGGTCACTTCACCTGTATCTTTAGCAGGTGATCCGCTTTCTGCCACGGCATGCTTAATGGCAGCAAGATATGACATTACCTCTGTCAAATATCCCGGCAAGGCAATTCCTCTGTCAACCTTCCTGAATACCAGCCTTGAAATCCCGGAGTAATGCAGTTCCTTATCTCTCAGGTAAATAAGATTTTCCTCAGCTATCTTCCGGGTAAGGCGTTCTGAAACCACCTCATTCTGATCTTTGAAGCCGGGATGCCGCAGCAACGCCAGTACATCCCTGTGATGAAACATTACCATTTCCCCCTCTTCCGTGCGTGCATTCTTCTGAAGGGCTATTAGCTGCATTACAAGACCGTACCATGGCGTATCTTTGAGCGGATATCCCATGGTGACATTTATTTCGCAAGCCTCATCGGGCAGGGATGACAATACAGGAAGCAGCAGACCCTCGTCAGGGAGTATAACTGCCGTTTTTGAAGGATCATCGGCAACAAAAGCAGATTTAAGCCGTGAAAGAAGTTTGGCCTGACCGTTGTTTGAAGGCACACCGACAATCTCTATCACCGGTTTGTTTTTTTCAATGCACCTGTTGTCCTGTTCAAAGCCCGTATGAGGATAACGTTTCAGGTTATCACGCATGAAGAAACCCGCCTGATGGCCGGGAAGTGATGTGTAGTATTCATCATAATCCCAGAAAAATTCCACCCTCCCTTCCTTTTTAAGCCGGTCAAACAATATCTTTTCACATTCACTGAGTGCATTGAATCCTGCGACAAATATCCTGTTATAAGGTAAATCAACAGATGTTCCTCCTTTGACCTTATCTGCAACATCCCTGAAAATCATCCCTTCATATGCAATCTGTTCATCCTGCAGCATCTCTTTATACTTTTTATATACCGGCTCAAGCGCCTCCCATATACGTAAAAACTCCTTTTGCTGAGGTGATTCACTCTTCGGATGGAAAGTGCTCCAGAAACTTTTAATTGCCCCGATCTGGCCGTCAGTAAGAAAATCAAACTGTGCACCGGCATTTTTCAGGCCTCTGACATTTCTGAACAGGGCACCGGCATTAACCATGTATTTATCAATCTCATCAAAATCAGATAACAATATCTCTCCCCAGTTATAAAACTGATCGAAGGTTTCATTACTTCTGGTAACGGACTGAAAAACCCTGTAAAGCTTAAAATTAAGTGTAACCGGGTCGGCCGGTTGCAGCGGACTGAGTTGCTGCATGATATCGGAAATATTCAGAACAGGCGGCAGCCATAAGGGTTTGTCAATCATTTGAGAAAGGTACCTGGTAAAAAACATCCCTGCACGACGGTTGGGAAATACCATTGCACAATCAGAAAAAGAACTGCCGTATTTCTGATAAATATAAGAAGCTGTATTGCGTAAGAAAGCATCCATCCCTGCAATCTAATTTAAGTTGATACCAGTAAAGCCCATTGTCCGGATATTAACTGTCAAAGAAAAGCATTTCTGCAAACTGTTTCAATTACAACTTTTTTTATATGAGGGCAATGATCTCACACTTCAGGCTTATAATATTTGCCCTGCCAGGAGTCTCTTTCGTCAAGCTTTTCCTCAAACATCGATAACACCTGTTCGCTCCTGAAGCCCCATCTCTTCCCTCTTTCAAGGAACCCGGGAGGAACTTCACCCGCAAAGCGCTCAATAACTATGCGGGGATTGAGATACTCAACAAATTCGACCAGAAAATCAAGGTATTCTTCAACTGAGAAAAAACTGAACCTTCCCGGTTCCTTTTTATACTGCTCTGCCATTATAGTATTTTTAATTATCTGCAGCTGGTGGAATTTCAGATTGTCGAGAGGTAACGACGACAATACTGATGCCTGTGAAAGCATATAATCACGACTCTCCCCGGGCAGTCCGAAAATGATATGCCCTCCTGTACGTATACCCATTCCGGCAGTTCTTTTTATGGCATCAGCAGAAGTTTCAAAATCATGCCCCCTGTTAATTTCCTTCAATGTCCGGTCACAGCAAGATTCAATACCATACTCAACAACCACGTAACAGCGTTTTGCAAAATCGCCTAACAGACTAAGAACAGAATTATCGACACAATCAGGGCGGGTGCCTATGACAAGCCCTTTTATTCCGGAAACAGACAAGGCCTCGTTATACAATCCTTCCAGCCTTTCCCTGTCTGCATATGTATTTGTAAACGACTGAAAATAGGCCAGGAACTTATCTGCACGCCGGTACCTTTTTCTATGAAATTCGATACCCTGCTCTATCTGCATTTTCACAGGCTTTTGAGGAGTGCAGTAGGAGGGACTGAATGCCATGCTGTCGCAGTAGATGCAACCCCCTGTTCCTTTTGTGCCATCGCGGTTGGGGCAGGTAAAACCGGCATTGACCGACACTTTCTGCACCCTGCCGCCAAATTCCCTTTTGAAATAGTCTGACAGCGAATTAAAACGTCTTGATGTACCCCACTGATATATTCTTTTTTCAGTCATTAAGTCTCACTTCATCAAGTTTGCCCGGGTGGTAATACCAGACATAACCTACGATACCGGAATACCCCATTTTTTGCAGCTCTTTCATATACTGTCTTACCTGGGTCCTGTAATATGACTTTACACCCTCTCCGAATTTATAGTCCACCACAATAACCTCGCCCTCTTTTATCATCACCCTGTCGGGCCTTCTTATCCTGCCGTTTTCAAGCAGTATGCCGGTCTCGTTTATCACCTGCCGGCTACCGTCAAACCAGTGAGCAACTTCATCTTTTCCTATTGCTGCATTTATTTCCGGTACAATTTCTTCTATGTCGCGGATATTTATCCTTCCTTCATAACATTTTTGTTTTACAGCCCTTTCAACATCATCTGCTGTAATAATATTTTCAAATATCTCATGCATAATCTTCCCGTGGTCAATACGGCTGCCTATCTTTTCTCCTTCATCAAAAATCAGATTACCGTATAGCCTTAACCGAAGTTTTTCCCTGAAATTGTTAACCCTGTATCGACCGGCATAAAAAACATCTTTGGTTATGGCTGTTTCTGAAGCAGCATATGAACAGGGACTTCCGGCAGTGAAAACCTTCGACTCTTCATCCCATGTTCCTTCAGTTGGATTCCCCTCTCCGGCCGGATCTGATGAAAAGGTCCCGAGGATTCTGTATAAAAGACCCGAAATGGATTTCACATCACCCTTCTCTACCTGCTTTTCAGAAGGCAGGGGGGTAAAAAGATGGAGCTCTTCCTCAGATCGGGTTGAAGCTACATACAACAAATTAAGGTTATCAACGAATACCTGCATCTTTTCATTGAAATAATCATAAGCAAAAATACTTTTTGCCATGGCCGATTTGTACCGGACAGGAACAAGCTCTATTCTGGCGAAAGGATCCTGTTGGGGTCTGCACCACAAATAATTGTCATGAACCGGATCATGATCTGTTTTCCATTCCCCGAAAGGGATCACCACCACCTTAAACTGAAGCCCCTTTGCTTTATGAATGGTCATAATGCGCATGGCATCCTGCCTTTCGCTGCTGCTTACTGACAGTTTTCCGCTATTCTCCTCCCACCAGTCAATAAATTGTCCGGGTCCTCCTCCCTCTTTCCGGGAATATTCAAGCACCGCATCCTGTAAAGCCATAAGGTAAGGAGTCTCACTTACCCTGTCATCCAGGCCAAACAATGCAATCAACTCTTCAACCATTTCATACAGTGATAACTGATCAAGATAAGTCATCGATTCAATAAATCTGTCAGGCAGCATTTTCTCCCAGCTTTTTCCGTCATCACCGGACAGATTGCCGAAAAGATCATGACCATTTGCATTGACAGTCTCAGAATGACCCAGGTAACGGCAATATTCATTAATGATAACAGCTTTGTTCATCATACCCTGATCACCGGAAATAAATTTCAACAGTGCCAGCAGCAATTGTACCGAAACAGATTCCTGGAGTAAAAGAAATTCTTCGGAAATAAAATCAAGCCGTAACATTTCAGTATCCTCCCGGCCTGCCTGCAAGTCCATCAGGGCTTTCGCCACATCCCTTCCGTCACCATTATTTCTTACCAGGATAGCAATATCGCTCAGCCGGTAGCCCCTTGATCTTATGTCACCCAGCAGTCCTGGCAGTCTTTTTATTGCCTCCTCCCGCCATGACCCCTCATTTTTTATAAAGCTTACTGAGACATACCCTCCTTTGTGCCCGGATCCGTCAGGTAATTTCTGGGAATGCTCACCGTAAGCTATACCTATCTGCTCCCGCAGGCGGCTCATAAGATCTTCAGGCAGGTTTGAGGAATGATATTCGTTCCTGAATTGTTCCTGCATTACAAGAGGAGCATGACGAAACATAAAATTATTGAATTCGACAATCGTTCTTCTGCTTCGCCAGTTGATTTCCAGCTTCTTAACGTGAGGAGAATAATGCCCCATATCCCTTTCGATCTCCCCTGCCAGTATCCGCCAGTCACCGTTTCTCCAGCGGTAGATGGACTGCTTTACATCACCCACCAGGATATTCCTGTTGTCTTCGGCCAGGCTGTCGGTTATAAGGGGCGCAAAATTCTGCCACTGCACCCTTGAAGTATCCTGGAACTCATCGATCATGAAGTGCCTGTAGAAATAGCCTGTTTTTTCATAGACAAAGGGAGCGTCATTCCCTTCAATAATCATGGAAAGCAGCGACGCCACATCTGACAGCATAAAAAGATTGTTCGCTTCTGTATATTCCCTGATCTTCTTTATTATATCATTCAGAATGCCAAGGGTATAAAAATTCGAAAGAACCAGGTCAGCCGAAACATATGAAGGATAGTCCGTTGAATAAATCTCCAGTGCTTCGTCCAGTATACGTGCCAGTCCGTTCTCCACCGCACCGGCTATCTCCTCTTTCTTTAATGAGGACTTTGAATACCATTTCTCCGTATCTCCCAATGCTTCGGTAACACGCAGTTTGGGTTCATAATCCTTCTTTACTGTTATCTTTTCAAAATAGCCTGCAACACCACCCGATTTGTATGAAAAATCAGATACTGATAATCCTCTTTCTTCAATAAAGGCCAAAGCTTCAGCTCCCTTCTGACCCATTCTTTCTTCAAAACGCCTTTTAACAAAATAGAGAGCCGACAGGTAATCATTCATGAATGACCTGTCAGAAAGCTTTTCATTCATTTCGTGCCTGCACTGCGTAAACGTTTCATTGAAAACCTGCCGGCCAAGTTTTCCGATATCCTTCCTGAAATTCCAGGACAACCCTTCCTTTATGCGGCTTTCGGCAAACCTGCCGAGCCATCTCTGCAGATCATCGTTAACTTCAGTTTCAGCAATAAGCAGATCTGTCACTTTATTGAGTATCCTCATATTGTCAAGCTCAAGCTCAAAACCAGACTCTAACCCTGTTTCCCTTGCAAATCCGCGTATTATCCGCTGGAAAAAACTATCTATTGTACCAACCGAGAATCTTGAGTAATTATGCAGGATATCGTTAAGGATCTCCCCGGCTTTAAGTCTGAGTAACACCTCATCTCCGCCTGTATATTTCAAAAGGTAAGGAAGATACGGTGATATGCCTCCGGATGCCAGAGTGTTAAGGACGCCTGTAATTCTCTCCTTCATTTCCGCTGTGGCCTTGTTGGTAAAAGTAACCGCCAGTATCCTGTGAAAGGGCACTCCCCCAAAAACCAGTCCGAGATACTCCTCCGTCAGCTTGTAGGTTTTTCCCGAGCCGGCCGAAGCCTTGTAAATAATTAGTCCGTCCATAAATGTAAACATATAAAAAAAAATGATCCCCCGCTATTTAGTAATTGACATCAAGGCATTATCTTTATCAGACCATTTAACATCAATTAATCTGTAAATGACCGGTAAAACCCTTATCACAAAAGCATCAGGAGAGAAAGAACCTTTCTCTGCTGAAAAACTTGAAAATTCGCTTAGACGCGCAGGAGCAGAAAAAGAGGCAATAATTAAGATTACCGATGAGATTTACAACTGGCTGTATGAGGGCGTCAGCACAAAAAAAATATACCGGCAGGCTTTCCGGCTTCTTAAAAAATATAAAAGAGGAACGGCGGCCCGCTACAGACTCAAGAAAGCCATTATGGAGCTCGGACCCACAGGCTACCCTTTTGAGCATTTTGTCGGCCAGCTTATCAAACATTACGGTTATGATATCAGGGTTAGCGAAATTGTTCAGGGACAATGTGTTAAACACGAAGTCGATGTAGTGGCAAAAGGTAACGGCAAAGAAATATTCGTCGAATGCAAGTTTTACAACAGCCAGGGGAAAAATGCCAGTGTCAGGGTGCCTCTGTATATACATTCACGGGTCAATGATATTATAAACAAAAGAAATTCCCTGCAAGGCTCAGACAAACCGGAGTTTCTGGGCTGGATAGTAACCAATACAGGTTTTACCACCGATGCCACAGATTACGGTAAATGTGCCGGCCTCCACCTTGTAAGCTGGAATTATCCGGCCGAACACAGTCTGCGCGACATGATAGAGAAAGAGAGTTTCTTTCCCGTTACCACCCTTACAACTATTAACAAACAGCAGAAAAAGATACTGCTTGACGATGGCATCGTGTTATGCCGGCAGATACACCATGACCACAGTGTGGTCAGCAAGCTGGAGATCACACCGGCAAAAAGAGAAAAACTGCTGGCAGAGGTAAAAGAACTTTGCTCAGTTAATAACTGTAAATGATAAAGCAGGCCGGAAATAAAAAACACCCGCTGGCGAGGAGTAACGGAAGACAGCAGTTGCGGTGACAGGGGGAAATATGAAATCAGACAGAAAAAAGTATCTTTGCGACGAAACTGAATAAAAATGATAAAAGCTGTTATTTTCGATATGGACGGGGTGCTGATTGATTCGGAACCTTTCTGGCGTGAAGCTGAAATTAAGATATTTAAAAAGGTGGGGATAACCCTTAATGAAGAGCTTTGTTCGCAAACTACAGGCCTGCGAACCGACGAGACTGTGGCTCACTGGTACCGTTACCAGCCATGGGAAAATATATCACGGAAAGAATTAGGCAGGCTAATTGAAGAGACAGTATGCAACATTATTGACGAGAAAGGATTTCCCTCCCCGGGTGTACATAAGATGATTGATTTTTTTAATAACGAGGGTATCCCAAAGGCTCTTGCTTCATCATCCTCTCCATATGTGATCGGCAGGATTTTGCGAAAACTGAAGCTGGAGGATGAGTTCAGCGTTATATACAGTGCCGCACATGAGGAATACGGCAAGCCTCATCCTGCAGTCTATATTACCACTGCAAAAAAGATGGGTATTGATCCTCCTCACTGCCTGGCTGTTGAGGATTCTCTCGCCGGACTGCTGGCTGCAAAAGCTGCAAAAATGACCGCTGTGGTTATACCTGAAAAGTCCAACCTTACCAATCCTAAATTCAGTATAGCAGATCTTTGTCTCGACAGTCTGGCAAACTTTTCCCCGTCTCACTTGAAAATGCTTAATTCCCTGAACGGACTGGTTTAGGGCATATTCCATGTTCACATGTAAATAAACCTGAACCTGACTGCCCGTTTTTATGCCTTATCAAGTTCAACAGTAAAATGCCTCATTATAGGGGCTTCACTTACAATTTTGTATCCCCTTGTTATATCATCCCTTCTGTCGTAAATATTTTTCAATGCCGTTGCAACAACATCCATATGATTGTTTGTATAAACGCGCCTTGGCACCGCAAGGCGCAAAAATTCCAGTCCGGGATACCTGTTCTCCCTTGTCACCGGGTCACGGTCTGCCATAAGGGTGCCTATCTCAGAAGCCCTTACTCCTGCTTCCCTGTAAAGCTCCACCACCAGTGTCTGCCCTATAAACTCCTCTTTTGGCAGGTTAGGGAGAAATTTCTTTGCATCGACAAAAACTGCATGGCCGCCTATGGGGTTCTGCAGGGGAATATTGTGTTCCTTAAGTTTTTTTCCGAGGTATTCAACCTGGTTTATCCGTGTCTGCAAATAATCAAATTCAGTACCCTCGGTCAAACCCTGCGCCAGGGCGTTCATATCCCTTCCCGACATACCTCCATATGTGATATAACCCTCGAACATGATATTAAATACAGATGCCTTTTTAAAAAGCTCTTCATCTCTGATACCTGTAAAACCGCCCATATTGACAATTCCGTCCTTCTTGCAACTCATGGTCATCGCATCGGCATATGAGAACATCTCTCGTGCAATTTCCCTGATACTTTTATTCTTATACAGTTTTTCCCTTTTCTTGATAAAGTATGCGTTTTCAGCAAACCTGGCGGCATCATATACAACAGGAATGCCGTACCGGTTTGCCATCTCCCTGACGGCTACAAGGTTTTCCATTGAAACAGGCTGCCCCCCGCTGGTATTGCAGGTAACCGTTACAATGACAAAGGGTATCCTTTCTGCCGGGTAGGCTTTTAATACTTCTTCCAGCTTAAGAAGATCAATATTTCCCTTGAACGGATACTCCAGTCCGGTATCAAAAGCAGCGTCAACGGTACAATCGACAGCTACAGCCTTCCTGAATTCGATATGTCCCTTGGTAGTATCAAAATGAGAATTCCCGGGCACAACATCTCCTTCTTTTACCATTGCAGAAAACAGGACATTCTCTGCAGCCCGGCCCTGGTGAGCAGGCAGAAAATATGGGAATCCTGTTATCTCCTTAACCGCTTCCCTGAGATTATGATAACTGGATGCCCCGGCATAGCTCTCATCACCAAGCATCATGGCGGACCACTGGCGATCGCTCATTGCCCCAGTTCCCGAATCGGTCAGAAGATCAATATAAACCTGCTCACTGGTAAGATTAAAGACATTGTACCTGGCATTTCTTATCCACTTATCCCTCTCTTCGGGAGAAGATTTTTTGATGGTCTCAACCATCTTTATTTTATACGATTCTGCAAATGGAAGATCCATAAAGATATTTGAATTTAAAATAATTAGTAATAATAGTGCTGTTTACCGCAAATATTATTTGCCAGGAAATTGAAAGACTTTTACTTTAAAAGAAGGGACAGGTGTCTCTCTTCTTTATGTTCAGATAAAGAAGTTTTGGAAGCGAAGCAGTATTTACCGGAAAACGCATAAAAAAGATATTTCCGTTGTAAATATACATTAAATTTTTTCTGTGTGAAACTTAACACAGACGCCTGAAAAAATTCACACACTGTATGACATGGAAAATCGACGAATTTAAATATTTCCTTACCGTCTAATCTTTCTGTAAACTCTTTACAACCTTGGTTTCGCCGGTGGTCCCTTTTGCCAGGGCAAGGGCCGATTCAATAAGTGCAAGATGTGAATATGCCTGGGGAAAATTACCCAGAAGCCTGTGTGTTCCAAATGCTATATCTTCACTGAACAAACCTAAATGGTTACCGTAAGATAAAAGCCGCCTGAACAGTTCCATTGCTTCCTCTTTTCTTCCGATACGGCAAAGGCTGGTGACTAGCCAGAAATTACATATTGTAAATGAAGAGGATGGAAGACCGAAGTCATCGTGGTTCTTATACCTGTACATCAGGCCGTCATTCATCAACTCCCGACGGGTGGCCTCAACAGTGCCTGTGTATCGCGGATCGGAAGGCTCAAGAAAACCGTATGATTCCATCAAAAGGTTTGCGGCATCCATATCATCGCTGCCATAAAATTGTGTAAAAGCGTTAAACTTTTTATTCCATGCCTTTTTGTGAATATCTTCACTGATTTTAATTCTCAGTCCGGTCCATTGTCTTACATACTGATCCATGCGGAGTATGGCAGCAATTTTCACAGCACGGTCAACCGCTACCCAGCACAGCAATTTGGAAAAGGTGAAATGTCTGCCATCTGAGCGAATCTCCCATATCCCCTTATCCGGCTTATGCCAGTTTGCTTCAACAGATTTTACAATGCTTCGTACAATGGTCCACAGTTCCTCGGCATTTTCAGTCGATACATGGTAATGCTTCATATCCTGATAAATAACATCCATAAGCACACCATAAATATCATGCTGCTTCTGCTTATATGCTGCATTGCCAATCCTGACGGGGACAGATTGCTCATATCCTGCCAGGTGATCAAGTATATGTTCTGTCAGCTCTTTTTCACCCCTGATGCCGTACATTATCTGTATACGCTCATCCTTTGCTGGTGTAACACCAATAATAAATCGTAAAAACCCCAACGCTTCTTTGGTATGGGCAATACGGTTAAATATCCTTATGGTCATTGCCGCATCCCTGATCCAGCAGAACCGGTAATCCCAGTTTCTTATCTCACCAATGGCTTCAGGAATTGAAGTGGTAATGGCGGCCAGCACCGCACCGGTCTTCTGAAAAGTAAGAAGCTTCAGTACAAGTGCACTCCGTATGATTTCATCATCAAACATATTAAGGTGAATGGTATACTCAGACCAGTTGAGCCAGTAAACCTTCGTCCTTTCATATTTCAAATATATCCGGTCAACGTCCTGCCGGCGAATCTTCTGGTTGTAGGATAAAAGAAAAAATCCATTTTTGGTAAGTGTTATCTTCTTTTTCTCAGCAACAGCCTTCTTGTCCATATCTGTATATAGATATACCGACTCATATTTCCCTTCGGTGCTGTAACTCTTTATATAATCACTGCTTACAAAAGTTTTGGTCTCGCCGGTTGCATAATTAAGCTTTGGATCATAAACCACTGTAAAACAGGGTTTACCTGAAATATGTACAAGATACCTGATTATATCCGGAGGCGCATAATAACCTCCCCTTTCAAAATGATACCTTGGCATAAAGTCAATCACTTCGAACCGGTCATCATCTTTCTCAAACCTGGTTACCAGGATATTGGTGGACGGAATATATTTTTGTTCAACACTGTAGCCAGGATCACATTCAAAACCAAAAGTGCCTCCGATATCCGTATCGAGAATCCTGGCAAAAACCGAGGAAGAATTAAATTCAGGAAGGCAGCACCAGTCAATCCATCCGTTTTTTGACACCAGTGCCGCGCTCATACAATTTCCAATAACTCCGTAATCAAGATTTTGCATAATTCAGTTATTTATCTTAAAATACACATTAACAAGACTTTAAAAATCATCGTAGAGCCTTATCAGTCTGCATCAGGCAAAAACGATAATAATTAATCATGAGGACCCGCGGAAACTAAACTCAAAATTACCGTACCATGATTCAATAACCAAATGATAAATAATTTTCACCATACGGCTAATATAAACCATACGGCTAACATAAGTTAAAGCGAAGCGGTTACCGGTACAGTTACAAATTCCCGATTTTCGTCATACCAGGATTTCTGTCAGTCAAACTTATTATCTTTGCAAAATAGTAAAAGAACCCGAAAAAACCACTGATGACTAAAGAACCCCTTTTTGGTAAAACCCTTGATGAGCTGAAGGCAGTAACCGGAAATCTAGGTCTTCCCTCCTATTCAGCAGATCAGATCGCCGGCTGGTTGTATAAAAAAAAAGCATCTTCTGTTGATGAAATGACAAACCTGTCAAAAGATGCAAGGGAACTGCTCAATGAAAAGTATAATGTGGGGATAACCGGGTTCAGCAAGGTGATGGAATCGTCAGACGGAACCAAAAAGTACCTCTTCCCCACCCTTCAGAAAAAATTTATTGAGGCTGCATATATCCCGGAGAGTAAAAGAAAGACCCTCTGTCTTTCCACCCAGGTGGGATGCAAAATGGCATGTATATTTTGTATGACCGGGAAACAGGGGTTTCAGGGCAATCTGACAGCCGGTGAGATTATCAATCAGTTAAGGTCGTTACCCGAGCAAAGCCAGGTCACGAACCTGGTATATATGGGAATGGGTGAACCTTTTGATAACCCTGAAGAGGTAATGAAAAGCCTGGAGATACTGACGGCAGATTATGGATTCAGGATGAGCCACCGTCGCATTACCGTATCTACCATAGGTATCATTCCTGCAATGCGGGAATTCCTGAATAAAAGTAACTGTCATCTGGCAATAAGCCTGCATTCACCTTTTGAGCACGAACGAAGGCATCTGATGCCGGTCCAGAAGGTCTATCCCCTTACTTCAATAATTGAACAAATTAAGTATGTCGATACAGGCAGGCAAAGAAAAATTTCCTTTGAATACATAATGTTTAAAGGCATGAATGACACTCCGTTACATGTAAGAGAACTATCAAAATTATTGAACGGATTGCGCTGCAGGGTCAATCTAATACGTTTCCACCCTGTCCCCGGAGTGCCACTGGAGAGTTCGGACAAAATAACCATGCAGCAATTCATGGAAGCGCTCAACAAAAAGGGAATTCTTACAACTATCCGGCAGTCACGGGGAGAAGATATTTATGCTGCCTGCGGCATGCTTTCTACTAAAAAACCCTTCCCGCAAATGCCTTGCGGAAAGGGTACCATTTATAAACCACTTTAATAACAGGGCCGGCAGATTTTACCGGTTATATGCAGGGATTGATCAATACATGCTGTTGATAAGCTCTCCGAAGGAATTTCTCTGTTTAACCCTGAATTTCAACTCATCTCCGCCCTTTAGAATAAGATTAAGACCATTGGGTGCCAGAAAACCGGTATTGAAAAAATGTACCTCCCTGATTTCTGCAGGAGTTATCTCAAGGTCATACTTTCCGGCATGCCCGTTCTGACACTTGAAATATACCCTCTGATTTGTAACGATGAACTTACCGTCAATCTTTGACCCGTTATCGAGCCTGTCAGAGTTCCCGGCTTTTATAACTACTTCATTGGGTTTCAAATCTATCTTCATGGCTGCTGAATTTAGTTTAAATATCTTCAATCATTTACACAGGATTCATGCCAAAACTGTTATATCGTTGTATAACTGACAATTGAATACAATATCGTCTTATTTCAGTGTACGCTTGTGATTCATGCATGTACGAAAATGAACATCTGTATATAAGACTCTTTTAACCTTCAAATGTTACAGAAATCCCTGATTTTTTTTTAAAAAATTTCAGTAATCTCCGGAAAACTGAAGATTAAATTGTAATTCAGGGCTTAACGTATTTTCAAAAAGGTGTAAATTAATCACGCCTTGCCATGAATATCCAGATATAATAAAGCAATGCAGCCAGGGAAGACAATGCAGCAACAACGTATGTATATGCGGCCCATTTAAGAGCATCCTGTGCATGCGGATGCGTGGACCTGCTGGTTATATTGGAATGGGTGAGCCACGCAAGTGCCCGTTTGCTTGCATCTATCTCAACAGGCAGGGTTATAAAGCTAAAGAGGGTTGTCATTGCGAACAGTACAATACCGGTGAGCAGTATCCCCGGAAATGATTCCACAAGTATAATGCCGGCCAAAAGTACCCACTGCACATATTTTGAGGCAATACTTACAACAGGAACCAGGGCCGATCTCATCTGCAGGAATGCATATGCTCTTGCATGCTGAACCGCATGTCCGCATTCATGTGCAGCAACCGCCGCTGCAGCAACACTGTTACCCGAATATACCTCACGGCTCAGATTGACTGTTTTGTGCCCGGGATGATAATGATCAGTCAGTTCACCGGGAACCGAAACAACCTTTACATCAGTGATTCCGTTGTCATGAAGCATCTTTTCCGCAACCTCCTTTCCCGAAACACCATAATTGACAGGAATTTTCGAATATTTCCTGAACCTTGATTTCAGCTGATTGCCTACCAGCCAGCTGAGAAGCATAAAACCTATAAATATTATCCAGATTGGAGCCATTATATCCTGTTTTTTAAGTATATTGAACAAATTAATAAACAACCATTTCTCCTGTAAAAAGCCAAAATTTTGTTTTGAAAAAGTTACAAAATTTTGACTTACAGTCGGAACCGCTTCGCTTTACCATAAAATTTTTTTCATCCGTCTGTGTATAATTTGGATGAAAAAAATTTCATGTACATTTTTATATAAAGTTTATTTTCTCAATATCAAATTATTTACCAAAACTATTTTTGTGATATTTACCGCCATTTTGTCATTTCCTGTAATTTAAAAAATAAGTGTGAAGATAGCGCAGACGGCAAATTAATGGACCTTTTGATGTACTGTTTTTAATATTTTGTTTTATTTTGTACATTTCCACGCGAATTGCTTATGTAAGCTTCTGCCCTGTCCGGACATGATCGTTATCACGGGTGTTTGACCTGCGGCAAGTTTAAATAATAAGGCTTTAAACATAATGGTTGAACGGGAAAGAGTACATAACAGAGAAATTATTGACAGTTTGAATTATGCAAAACTAATTCAGCAGGCACTGCTTCCATCGCATAAAACCATGAAAAAACTGCTTGGCGATTATTTTACCCTTTTTATGCCAAAAGACGTTGTAAGCGGAGATTTTTTCTGGGCGGCTCTAAAAAACAGGCAAACCTACATTGTAGCAGCCGATTGTACAGGTCACGGTGTGCCTGGTGCCCTTATGAGCATACTGGGTATATCGTTCCTTAATGACGTTGTCAGAACAGATTGTTCCCACATGGCCAACAGAATACTTAACAGGCTGAGAGAAAAAGTAATGGAGGCGCTGCACCAGACAGGCAATTTCAACGAATCAAAAGACGGGATGGATCTTTCAATGTGTATTATAGATCATGATAAATCAAGCCTGCAGTATTCCGGGGCCAACAATCCCCTTTACATTATAAGAAATAACAAACTGCATGAAATTAAGGCGGACAAAATGCCGGTTGGAATAAATGCTGTGGATGAGGAAACTTTTTCAAATAACTCTGTCAAAATCAGGAAGAATGACCGTATATACATGTTTTCTGATGGTTATCCCGATCAGTTCGGCGGTCCGAAAGGAAAAAAATTCAAATACAGACCCTTTAAACAACTCCTTCTCGACATTCACCGTAAAAATATGAGTGACCAGCATTCTGTTCTTTATGACACCATTGTGAACTGGATGGGCAATAACGAGCAGATAGACGATATTCTTGTTTTAGGTTTTATAATTAGCTGATAAATTGATAAAATGCGTCTTTCAGAATTTAAAATAAGAAATTTCAGAAGTATTGTCAATTCAGGATGGAACACACTGTCATCCGACAATATCACTGCACTTATCGGCCAGAATGAATCGGGGAAAACCTCTGTGCTGGAAGCACTTTATAATTTTTATACAGGAATTGTTTCCGAAGATGTACTTCGAAGCGATATGACCATGCCTGAAGTGTCATGTTCATATATTACAGAAGAAGATCAGCCGCTTGATTTTAATGATGACGCACGTATACCTTCAGGAGTGTCGGAAGCAATAAAAAGCAGCAATAAGATTGTGTTAACAAGAAAATGGTACCCCGATCTTTCCAGCTGTATTTTTCTGTCAGGACATGATGTGGAAAAAATCTTTGACAGGATTGAAGAAAAAGAATCCGGATTAATTCATTCAACCCTTAAAGAGGCAAAAAACCTGATTAAGGCATACCACAATGATCAGAATGAGATAAAAAGACTTGAAGAGAACATTCTCTCTTTAAATAAAGAGATTGATAATATAAACAGTAACATCACGGCATTAAAAAAACAGCTCAGGCGCGTGTCGGATCAAGCCAGAAAAGAGGTTCTGAAACGCAATTCAGAAAATGCAGCTAAACAATTAACTTCCTTATCTGAAAAAATAAAGGCAGAAAAAGACAATCTGTATGAAATAAAGCTGGTACTTGCTGACAGGGATTTTCTGAAGGAATACGCAGAAAATACCATCCAAATTTCTGAAAACCTGGAAAGAGCAGTAGACGAACTGGAAAATGCCCATAAATACCTGAAGAGTGTTGAAGAAAATATGCCTCTGTTAAAAGGCATTAAAGAAAGGAAAGCCGGAGAAGCCGAATTGTTTAAAGCCAAAGAACAATATATCCGTATAAGCAGGGAAACGGAGCGCCTGAAAGAGAGTGCCGGTCTGAAATTAAGAGTGCTTAATAAGCTTTTGGATAACAAACAGCTGCCTGATGCTGAACTGGAAGCAAAAGATGAATATGAAAAACAGAGTTTACTGTTCAGCCGGGAGGAGGCCGGGGAGTTCTTTTTTAAGTATATTCCACCTTATGAATTTTTTGAGGATTTCAGCAGTCTTTTACCAAACAGGATCGATCTGGACGATATTTTTAAAGACAACAACCGTGTTGAAGGGTATAAGGCAGTCAGGAATTTTCTTATTATTGCAGGCCTTGATCCGGAATTTTTCAAGCAGACAAATAACAGGATACTAAAACAAAAAATCGAAAACCTGAACAATGAGGTAACAGTCGATTTCCAGGAATACTGGCAACAGAATCTGGGTAAAACCAATAAAATAAGAATACACTTTGACCTTGAACATTATGATATTTCACATCCTGAAAAGAAAGGAAAACCATACCTTGAATTCTGGATAAAAGATCAGCATGAAAGGCTTTACCCAAAGCAAAGAAGCAGGGGTGTCCGATGGTTTTTGTCATTTTATCTGGAGCTCAAAGCTTTCGCCAGGGAAAACCAGAACAGCAGAAGGGTTTTATTAATAGATGAGCCGGGGCTCAGCCTCCACGCACGAGCCCAGGAAGATGTGCTCAAGGTATTTGAAGACATCAAAGGCAAAATCCAGATTATATACACCACCCACTCTCCTCACCTGATCGACACCAGTAAATTGTACAG
Organism: Bacteroidales bacterium; assembly: GCA_046483315.1. Classification (GTDB taxonomy): domain Bacteria; phylum Bacteroidota; class Bacteroidia; order Bacteroidales; family PUMT01; genus PXAP01. The sequence continues at coordinate 42,150 of JAWODJ010000076.1, forward strand.
GCTTCTGGCAGTTCAAAGGGCTCATGAAAACCATGAACAGAGTGAAACTATCATTTTTGATGCCTCGCATCTTCATTCTGCTACATCCGACACTTTGTCCCCGGTATGTTCATTAATGGGTACCGGCCTTTCAAGGAAGGAGTTACTAAACGAAAGCAAGAATGTCATAGTTGAGGATATCAGCACCTTTTATTTTCTGTCGGCCATGTCAAAACTGGTAAAGAATCCCAGCAATCTGAGTTTTTTACCCGCCAATGGTCCGGCAGGAGTTACAACCCTGGTTAATCTGCTTATCGGTTGGGGATTTGATTTCACTGTTCTTTTATTTGATAATGAAAACAACAGGAATATAGTTGATGAGCTACAGACACAACTGAAAGATTTTACCAGGAACAACTCGGAATCAAGGCTGCAATACGCCGACAACATTCCCGGAGCTGAAGATCTTCTCTCAACACTCGATTTTAAAAAATATGTTATTAAAAAGCGAATAGGAATATCAGGAAATAACTCCGACTATATAAAAAACAATGATATTTCACGTCCGCTTATTTCGGCCAGCTTTGCACAGGCAGTTTCGTCGGGCACACTAACCATAAATGACTTTGACGAAGAGACCCGCAATAATCTTAAACAAATTTTTGATTCCCTCTTAAAAAAGATCAGGATCTGGGGTGAAACCTGATAATTGCATCGCGAAGATATTCCCGGTCAAGATGAGTATATATCTCTGTTGTAATAATGGATTCATGACCCAGCATTTCCTGAACAGCCCTGAGGTCGGCGCCTCCTTCTATAAGATGGGTTGCAAAAGAATGCCTGAAGGTATGGGGACTAATTGTCTTTTTTATTGATGCTTTACCTGCCAGCTGGCGTATTATTGTAAAGACCATTACACGACTCAGCCGGTATCCCCGGCGGTTCAGGAACAAAATATCTTCATGCCCTTTAACTGCATTCATTTTTTTACGGTCAGGCATATACAGATCTATCTCCTTAAGTGCACGGCTTCCAACAGGCACAAGCCTCTGCTTGTCGCCTTTCCCTGTAATCTTCAGAAAACCTTCACCGTGAAAAATATCACTTATACAAAGATTGACAAGTTCTGACACCCTCAGTCCCGCGCTATAAAGAGTCTCTATCATCGCTTTATTCCTGCGGCCAAGGTCATTGCTGAGATCTATGACTGCGAGTATTGAATCAATCTCTGCAACCGAGAGGACTGCCGGAAGCTTTCTTCCGGTTTTAGGTAATTCCAGTAAAGCAGAGGGATCGTTATCTATCACATCATTCAGGATCATGAACCTGAAAAAGGCCCTGATACCTGAAATTATCCTGGCCTGTGTACGGCTGTTAAGATAAAAACCATCCAGCCATTCAATGAACGCATGTAAATGAGTAAGGCTGGTTTTGTCAGGATCAAACGGGGAACTGTAAACTGAGGAGAAATGCATTAGTTTGGAAAGGTCCCGGATATAGGCATCTACTGAATTATCAGACAGGGATTTTTCAAGTTTCAGGTAAGTTTTGAATTCACCGATAGCAGCATGCCATTCCATCACAGGCCTGTTTAGCGATAATATTACTTTTGTAAATATAATATCATTTTTTACGTGTGTAAATTCTATTATTGTAACTTTGAGCTGTTCTCTTTTTTCCCTTCAAATCATAGGCAATGATAACAAAGAAAACCAAGATAGTAGCTACCATTTCTGACCGGAACTGTGACATCCCCTTCCTGACAGACCTTTTTGAATCAGGAATGAATGTAGTAAGGCTGAATACTGCGCATCAGACCATTGAAGACACCCTGAGAGTTGTCAATAATATCAGGCAGGTATCAGACAGTATAGCAATAATGATAGATACAAAGGGTCCTGAAATAAGGACAAACCCCTCTGAGAAAGGTCTGAAGGTCAGGACCGGTGACAGGGTATATGTAAAAGGCGCCCCTGGTGTAATATCTTATGACAATGTTATATGTCTTTCATATGAAGGGATAGCTGATGACATACCTCCGGGCTGCCGGCTTCTGATAGATGACGGATACGTGGAATTACTGGTTAAGTCCAGGGAAAAGGAATTTCTGGTCTGTGAAGCAGGCAACCAGGGAATTATTCTTGGAAGGAAAAGCGTAAATATTCCGGGTATTGATATCAAACTACCCCCTCTTACAGAAAAAGACAGGAGATATATACAGTTCGCAGTGGATGAAGACATAGATTTTATAGCACATTCCTTTGTTCGCAACAAGGAAGATATTATCGAAATACAGAATATACTGGATAAAAATAACAGCAAGGTAAAAATAATTGCAAAAATTGAAAGCCAGTCCGGTGTCGACAATATAGATGAAATCCTTGATCATGCTTACGGGGTTATGGTGGCGCGCGGAGACCTTGCAATTGAAATACCATATGCAAGGATACCCGGTATCCAGAAAATGCTTATAAACAAATGCATTGAAAGGAGAAAACCGGTGATTATTGCCACTCAGATGCTCCACAGCATGATAAACAATCCCCGTCCTACCCGGGCTGAAGTCAGTGACATTGCAAATGCAATCTACAGCCAGACCGATGCCATAATGCTCAGCGGCGAAACAGCTTACGGAGCCTACCCTCTTGAATCGCTAAAAACGATGGCTTCAGTGGCAAGGGAGGTGGAAAAAACAAAGGAACCCATTAATGATATACCTGTAGTTATCATAAACAATGAAATATCGGCCTTCCTTATCAAGTCAGCCGTTAGGGCAGCAGTGAACCTGTCCGCCAAAGCCATCCTTGCCGATTCAATGTCAGGCCGGACTATCCGAAGTCTCGCTGCATATCGCGGACAAAAAATGATTTGGGCAAAATGTTATGACCGCAGGGTAGTTCGTGAACTTGCACTTTCCTATGGGGCAGTTGCGCAATACATGGAAAGAAGCGATACCACCGACGAATTTGTGACAAAGGCAGTAACCTCACTGCTAAGAGAAGATATAGTCAATGATACCAACCTTATTGTAGTAATTGCAGGGAACTTCGGTCAGAGTACGGGAGCCTCGTACGTAGAAATAGGTACGGTTAAAAACCTGCTGAATAAATAAACATATCGGACTGAAATCAAAATAAATATTTATTAAAATGCATAACCGCTGGGATCTGAAAGGAAAAAAAGCACTGGTTACAGGAGGTACCAAAGGGATTGGCCGGGCAGTAGTGGAGGAATTTGCCTCTCTCGGGGCTGAATTGTTCATTGTAGCCAGGAATACGGATGATATTGGCCGTATAATTAATAAATCAGGCCCGCATGAAAATGTGTCAGGAATGACATGCGATATAAGCATCAGGGGGGACAGGGAAAAATTGTTCTCTGCTGTTCAGAAAAAATGGGGCAGGCTTGATATCCTGGTGAACAATGCAGGTATGAACATAAGAAAACCAACCATTGAATATTCCGAAGAGGAATATGACAGGATCATGAATACCAACCTTCGCCCTGCACTTGAATTATGCCGGCTGTTCTATGTTATGCTCCGGAAATCCGAACAGGGAAACATTGTGAATATTAGCTCAGTGGCGGGGCAAACCAGTGTGCGGACCGGGGTGATATACGGAATGAGCAAATCGGCTCTGATCCATATGACAAAATATCTTTCGGCAGAATGGGCAGCTGAAGGTATCCGGGTAAATGCAGTTGCCCCCTGGTATATAAGCACGCCACTTTCTGATGCCGTACTCAGGGAAGAAGCTTACAGGAATGAGGTTATTTCACGTACGCCCCTTAAAAAGATTGGTCAGCCGAAGGATGTGGCAGCAGCAACAGCCTTTCTGTGCATGCCGGCAGCCTCCTACATAACAGGACAGACTATCAGCGTTGACGGAGGTTTTACTGTTTACGGTTTTTAACCAGCAGACCGGCAAAACCGGCAGGTTATAATCAACAAATAAACCGGGCCGTTAAACTGCCGAGGAAATAATACTTCACGTCAATGAATCAATCATTGTTCATAAAACCCTGCTCCCTGATAACATCAAGAAACTCCCGGGAAAAATGGAGATTATCAGTCTTTTTATAACGGTTGTCGGTAAAGATCTGAGCAAGAGTCTCCTTCTGATTTATCTCCAGCAATTCGCGGGTCTGGTCAAGAGCCTCCTTATCAGCATAGATCCTGTCAATATCATTCACTGAATAATCTTTGTATTTCTCATAATGAACCACTCCTTCCAGCGGCAGCCTGTCCGTCAGTCCGGGTTCCTCATCCGGATATCCCAAAACAATTGCCGCCACGGGCACAACACCTTCAGGAAGCCGCAGGATATCAATAATTTTTCTTGAATTATAGGTTGCCGTTCCCAGGTAACAGATTCCCAGTCCCTTCTCCTCGGCAGCCAGGCATACGTTCTGTGATACCAGGAGTGCATCAATTGCAGCGGTAAAGAATGAAAGGTAGTTGTCATATCCCGGTTCCGCCCTTCGCTGCCTGCACCATTTGTTAAACCGGTTGAAATCTGCACAGAATGTGATATGAACAGGTGACTGCATTACCATATCCTGTTTGAAATGACATTCCCACAGCTTTTTCCGTATGCTTTCATCCCTTGTCACAATCATGCTGTAAACCTGCATATTGCCGGTGGTTGAAGCCCTTGTTCCCGCAGTTAATATTGCCTCCATGGTTTCATGGTCAATATCTTTGTTTTTATACTTGCGTATACTCCTGTGTTTTAATATAATATCCAACATTTTATCTGTTTTTTTATTTATGCAATATTACAAAACCTCAGGGGAAAATTCCATTATTGCCGGGTATATTTAATCTTTCCGGTTGCCTGTTTTATAAAGATACTGTAATCAGGCGGGTATATCATCCGGTCTGTTGATATTGCTGAACGCTTTTCTTACCCGGGGAGAGTCACCAGGATCAAAATATGCCACTTCGTGTTCATCGAGAAAAGCCCGGATAGAATAGTTGTCCGTTACCGAAAGGAATCTATCCAGTTCACCGGCCAGATCTGTCCGGTAAATTCCGTGCAGTGGTTCAATACCGGAATTTATCCGTGGAATCATAATATCCGGATTATTCAGCAGCCGGAAAAAATTCAGCTGATCTTTTATTATTCCCGTATCCAGATAGGGCATATCGCAGGAAACCACAAATATATAAGGAGTCCCTGAGTTTTTCATTGCCGAATGGATGCCTCCAAGCGGACCGGCATCCTGAATTATGTCGGAAGCAAAAGCCGGATCTGTGAAGCCCGTGTATTTTTCAGGTGTGTTTGTGATGATAAGGATGTTCCTGAATATTTTTTTCAGGTTATCTAAAACGTGCTTGATCATAAGCACTCCTTCAACAGAAACAAACGCCTTGTCCCTGCCGCCGAAGCGGCTGTTTTTGCCTCCTGCCAGAACAACCGCTGTAAAACGAGCTTCCCGGTCCGTCATATTGCCATTTGATAATACTGCAACAAGATATTAAATGAAGAATAATTTTCCTACTTTTGCTTATCAAAAACCACTAATTATGGCAAGTCGCAGGGAACTAAAAAAAAACATTCATTGCATCACCTTTGAGCTGATATCAGAATGTCTTATATATCAACACTTTCACCCCGACACTCCGGAGGAAAAGATAAACAATATCATAGAAGAGGTAGTCCAGCACAGAAACGATTACCTGGCCCGTGTTAATAACCCCGACGGGAAAGATAACCCGGAACTTGTAAAAAAACACTACCGGACCATAATCAGTGATATAAGGGATAAAACAATCCCTCTACTCGACCAGTTGCAGGATAAATGAGAAAGATTCTTTTTTTAATCATCATAGCTTTATTTTTTTTTTCACCTTCCCATAGTTTTTCACAACAGGAAGATAACGGAAACAAAAGGGTATTGTTTGATTTTGACCAGTCAGGAAATATCCGCGAATATGTTTTTCAGTTTATAAAAGATGACAATCAATGGACTGATGACATTCGCTGGATATTCAAATACAATGAAGCCGGCGACCCTGTTGAAAAAACCGAACAGTATATGGATTTTGAACTGAACGAGTGGGTTAACCACCAGCGCTATATTTCAGTTTATGACGGAAACGGTTTCCTGAAAGAATATTACCGCCAGTTTTGGATGCCCGAACAGGAGTTATGGCAGAACAGCTGGCGCAATGTTTACAGATATGATAACCACGGTAATAACACAGAATATCTTGAACAGAACTGGAAAGCGGGAACCAGGCAATGGAAAAATCACTACAGGACTCTATACTTTTATGACGGAGAGGGCAATCTTTCACAGGCAGTATCACAAACCTGGATGCCTGATGAAAATATCTGGATTGAAAACGAATAGATTGCCGGCATCAGGACTTCCTTATTTTTCTCCGGCGACGGATTCTTTTTACAGCCACTCTTACCAGGAGTATAAGAGATACCAGAATTGCCACCAGTATGATATATGACCATACTTTCAGGGGAACTCCCTCTTCTGAAACTATCCTTCCACCAGTATTTTTGTAACAGGAGGGCACTTCCGGCAGTCCCCCCGAATGCTCTTCAAAAGATACTGCATATTGTGCTAAAGCCTCCCATACTTTAAACTCCCTGCCATTACGGGTAATTATTGTCTGATCAAGGTGAACGGGATTACCCTCCTTATCCTTGAGAACAAGCTTTAACCGGGGCAGTATATCCCCGACCATGGGAAGAAATGAGGTAAGGTAATGATCGGTAACAACATGGTAAAGCCTGTCAGTGTCAATATCAACATAATTATCATCATCCTGTATGCCTTCTCCGGCATACATCTCAGCGCTCAGTACCGACCTGTATGCCGGGACAGGAAGTTCAAGAAAAGGTATCTTCATCCACATTGCCCTGCCGGGGTCATAAGTATACCGCAATCCTGAAACCTGCAGAAAATACATATCTCCCATCAACTGTGAAAGCAGCGATGTTATCTCCAGAACATTGTATATCTCATCTCCCGTAAGATAAAAGGATACCAGCGGATAACCCGCTTTGCTGTCCGGCCCTGAACCAAGTCCCGACACTGTTACAAGGTCAAAAAAAGATACTTTACCTTCCGACCATTCCATACTGCCCGGAACTATATCAGCCCTGATTATCCCGTTCCCCTGGATTGATAAATCAACTCTTTCTCCTGTTATATCTGAAGTCATGAGCCTCATGGCATCGGTAACGAAATTTCCGACGGTAGTTTCGACAAAGGGGCCGGGACTTATCATTTCAAAATCAGAATACATAACGGCATCCTCAACATCATCAAACATGCCTCCGGTATGATCGGAAACAAATCTATTAAGCTTTTCAACATACCCGTTAATAGCTGCCAGTATAACCGTGTCTTCAGGAACACTGTCATCAAGAGGTAACAGGTAGGGTGCATTTTTCATTTCATTAATGACGGATAATTCCCCGGAAACGGGATCCCATTCCAAATCAAGTCTGCCGAGATTTGCCAGGTAGTAACCCGTGTGAAGAATGATCGTATTATTAATTACTTCAGGCCGGGAAGTCTTATAGTGGTCATGCCCGCCAAGAATAACATCTATTCCATCAACGTCGGCAGCAAGGTCTCTGTCCTCCCCTATCCCTGAATGGGTCAGGGCCACCACTACATCGGCCCCGGCATTCCTTAATAAGCTTACCTGTCTTGCAGCAGCCTGATGCTGATCAGACACCTCTGCAGGCTCAGCGTAGCTGGCCACGCTGTATGCCTCTTTTCCCAGCAGGCCGAAAACACCAACAGTTAATCCGTTCGACAGCTCAAAAAGGCGGTTCTCCTGTATCCCTGCTTCAAGAAGCCTGTGACCTTCAGGAATAATGAGATTGGAGGCTATCAGTGTAAGATGCTCATTATATTCAGGGTAACCGGCCCTCAGAAAATAATCGGCAAGAACATCCGGACCGTAATCAAACTCATGATTGCCGATAGTCATGGCATTGTATCCTATCTGCTTCATTATTTCAATCTCAGCCGAATAACCTTCCAGGGTAAGCCAGGCAAAAGGTGTCCCTCCCAGTATATCACCTGTTGAAAGCAGCAATACCGGTTCATTATCCTCATTTGACTCCCTGACTTCCCTGACCAGGGTGGCCAGGCGCGGGTATCCCCCCATGGCAGTGTTTGGTTCATGGGGATGATAATCTGTAACCGGCAGGGGCAAAAGTGTGGAATGTTCATCTGTGGTATTGAGAAGGGTGAAACGGCGAACCTGGGAAAAAGATTCTGCGCCTGAAGCAAAAAAAAGAATGAATGAAACGATTGTCAGCCTGAAAATACCTTTATAAAAAGCATTTCTAAAATTATTAACTGAAGTATGTTTTTTAAGGGCTGGTTTAAAAGGGTATGAGCACACAGACATTATCATGATATTTTTTTTATGCACCCAAAATACAATTTTTTTTATACTTCACTATTAATAAATCTTTAAACTTTACGGCATCTCAGACCGGAAGAAGCTTCAATAACCGGTCAATTTAATATAAAACCTAACTGTTGATCCTTCTGATGTATGATTCTGCCTCGGCCGGATCATTTGTGACGGAAATAAACTTCTCCTTTTTGTTCAATACCATTTGCAGCTGCGGAGGGACATAATCGTAGCCTCCGAGGATTGTTTTCATTGTTTCGGGGAATTTTGCAGGATGTGCCGTTTCCAGGAAAACACCGGTTATTTCCCCTTTTTCTTCTGAGAAATATTTTTTTAATCCGAGAAAAGCAACTGCACCATGAGGATCCATAAGATAACCGGAAGCTTTGTAAACATCGCTGATAGCCCGCGCAGTCTCCTGATCACTGAAAGAATAAGAGACCATGCTTTCGCGGAAACTGACTATGCTGTCACCCATTAAGCTTTTTATACGGTCAAAATTACTGGGGTCGCCAACATCCATGGCGCTGCTGATAGTCTGCTTTGAAGCAGAAGGTTTATATTTTCCCGTTTTAAGAAATAGCGGGAAAACATCATTAATATTGGTGGAAGCTATAAACATACCGGCCGGCAAACCCGCTGCCCTTGCTATCAGTCCCCCGGTCAGGTTCCCGAAATTCCCGCTCGGCACACTGAAAACAAGGGGATTGCCTGTTTCAGCAATCCTGGCAAAGGCATAAAAATAATAGAAGCTCTGGGGTATCAGTCTTGCAATATTGATACTGTTGGCAGAAGTGAGCGATAATTCCGAATTCAGCTTCCTGTTTCCCAGCATTTGTCGTGCCAGATTCTGACAGTCATCAAAGTTACCATCAACTTCCAGGGCATGGATATTACCACCCCATGTGGTAATCTGTTTTTGCTGTAACGGACTCACCCTTCCCTTAGGGAAAAGAACAATGACATTTATACCCTGAACACCGAAAAAACCTGCTGCCACTGCTGAGCCAGTATCTCCCGAAGTGGCGACAATTACATTGAGAGCCTTATTTTCATTACGGTATAAATAAGCCATCAGCCTTGACATAAACCTGGCTCCCACATCTTTAAAAGCCATAGTGGGGCCATGAAACAGTTCAAGGCTGTAGAGGTTGTTTTCAACAAGACTTACGGGAACAGGAAAATCGAGAGACTCATTAACGATACCTGACAGGGTTTTTGACGGAACATCTTCTTTAAGAAACAGGGAAGCAACATCAAAGGCGATCTCTTTCAGCGAAAGCTTTTTTATCGATTTAAAATATGCAGGAGCCATCCCGGGAATGCTGCATGGCATATATAATCCGCCATCCGGAGCCAGTCCCCGCAAAACAGCCTCCTTCAGTGAAACAGGAGTTGATTTTCCGCCGGTGCTGTAATATAACATTATACAAAGAAGAATTTATTTGAATATCACATATTTTTCATAAGTGTTGATTTAAAGACACTTAGCATTATTCTTTGAGTACAATTGCTCCCTCCATATTTATTCCCGAAACATAACAGGTTGAACCAAGATCATATTTATGGAGTAAAGATTCCAAAGCCGCTGACACCTTAGCAGCTATTCCCGTATCACTGCAAAGTGCAAAAACAGTAGGTCCCGACCCCGAAATGCCAAAACCAAGTGCTCTATTTGCAAGTGCAATTTCCCGCATCTCATCAAAATGGGGTATAAGCATTTTCCGGACAGGCTCAACAATAACATCTTCCATACTCCGGCCAATCAGACCGTGGTCACCACGGTACAAACCCGCCACCAGACCAGCTACATTCCCCCACTGCTTAACGGCAGCCGTCACCGGCACGCTGGTCCTTATAATTTGTCTGGCTGCCATTGTGGGTATCTCAACGTGAGGATATACCAGTGCGCAGCATAATCCCCGTGGCACGGGAAGAGCTATCACATCAAGAGGATCATACGATCTGATAAGCACAATACCTCCAAGGAGAGCCGGCGCCACATTATCGGCATGAGCATTTCCGCAGGCCAGACGCTCTCCTTCCATGGCAAAGGGCAGCAATTGCATCCTGCTAAGCGGACTTCCCATCAACTCATTCACACCCACCAGTCCCCCGACAGCGCTGGCCGAACTGGAGCCCAGTCCGCTTCCGAAAGGCATTTTTTTGCAAAGTTTTATTCCCAGACCCTGGTTTATCCCAATATGCCTGAGATAATCAATCACCACTGCGCTGACAGTATTTTTTTCAGGTTCACGCGGAAGTCTGCCGCCATCACCCTCGATTTGATCAAGTGTAACCCTGCCGCTGTTATTTTTGGTTATGGTAACCTCATCACCGGGCTGATGGACTGCAAAGCCGAGAATATCGAAACCGCAACTAACATTGGCAACTGAAGCGGGAGCAAAAACTCTTACCGATTGCATAATAATTTAATATTTAAACGGGTCATCCATGATGATATTTTTAATCACCCGTGAATGATCATAAACGGAATATATCTTAAAAATCAATCTGCCCCTACACGCACAAGGTCGGCAAGCACCCCGGCGGCAGTGACCTCTGCCCCGGCACCGGGACCCTTTATTACCATTGGGTTATCCAGGTAACGGTTGGTTGTAAAAGATATGATATTGTCGCTCCCCGTAAGATTATAAAAAGGATGCCTTGAATCAAGCATCTTCAGTTCAGTCCTCACTTTTCCCTCATGCAGGATACCAATATAATGCATTACCTTATTTTCTGCTGCAGCTTTATCCTTAAGTGACCTGAAATAATTCTCAGAAACTTCCAGCTCCCTGTAAAAATCATCTACGGAACCGGCATTAAGACAGTTATCAGGCAATAAGGGCTGAAGCTCAATATCTTCAAATTCAGTCTCCATGCCGGTTTCCCTGGCCAGAATAAGCATCTTCCTGGCAAAATCAAGTCCGCTCAGATCATCCCTCGGGTCGGGCTCTGTAAATCCCCTCTCCTGTGCCATTCTGACAACCCCGGCGAAGGTGCGGTCTCCCTTATATTCATTGAATACAAAAGAGATAGTGCCTGAAAGAATTGCTTCCACCTTAATTATTTCATCACCGCTGATTAACAGATCCTGTAATGTTTTTATTATTGGAAGTCCGGCACCTACGGTAGTCTCATACAAATAATCCACCCCGAATTTTCCGGATATATTTTTATTTATAATGTAGGAGCTGAACTTTCCGGTATTACCGATCTTATTGCAGGTAACGACCGAAAAACTTTTTTCAAAAAGTCGTGAATATAAATCAGGAACCTCCCTGCTGCCTGTATTATCAACAAAAACGGAATTGGGAAGATTAAGAGTGAATGCCTTCTCAATAAAATCATTGACACTGCCGGCCTGTCTTTTCTCATCCATTTCCTGCTTCCAGAGGCGGGGACTGATTCCGTCAGTGTTAAAGAAATAAGATTTGCTGTTGCAGATGCCTGTCAGACTTATCTTAATATGTCTCTTCTCCTCAAGATAATCAAGGTGATCATCAATCTGACGCAGCAGGGTACCCCCTATATTGCCAACGCCGCAGAAAAAGACATTCAGGGTTTTTACCGGCGAAAGGAACATGGCATCATGAACTGAATTCATAGCTTTTGCCAGGTCTTTCCTGTCTATCACAACAGATATGTTGAGCTCCGAAGACCCCTGGGCAATGGCAATGACATTTACGCCGCTCCTTCCAAGTGAACTGAATACTTTTCCCGACAACCCCCTTTTATGCCTCATATTTTCACCAACCACAGCAATAATACTCAATGTATCATCATAGGATGGTTGGTCCAGCCTGCCTGTTTCCATATCCTGTTCAAACTCCCGGGTTATAACCTTGCGGGCGGCTGAGATGTCGCGCGGACTGATGGCAAGGCTTATGCTGTGCTGTGAGCTGGCCTGCGTGATAAGAAAAACATTTAAACCCTCTCCGGCCAGCCTGCTGAACAAACGTCCGCTAAAACCTTTTTCACCAACCATGGCACCACCCTGCAGGGTAATGAGACAAATTTCAGTTATACATGAAATACCCTTTATAAGGGAACCACCGTCGGTTGAGTTTCCTGATATCAGGGTCCCTTCAAAAGAGGGGTTAAAACTGTTTTTGATGATTATGGGAATATCCTTTGACCTTGCGGGAAACATGGTTGGAGGATGTATCACTTTTGCACCAAAATAGCTTAATTCCACTGCTTCACTGTATGAAAGACGGGGAATGGAAAATGCTTTATCCACCATCCCGGGATCGGCAGTCATAATTCCATCCACTTTGGTCCATATCTGGATTTCATCAGCATCGACAGCAGAAGCCACAATTGCAGCAGTATAATCGGATCCGCCACGTCCGAGTGTGGTGGTAATACCAGCCTCATTGGAAGATATAAAACCGGTAAATACCGGTATAGATCCGCTGTTTTCTTTTATAAACCTTGTAATAAGAGAATTGCTGAACTCTTCGTTGATATTTGCCTGCCCGAAATGACTGTCTGTCTTTATCAGCTGGCGGGTATCGGCAAAAACCGACCTCCCGCAATACTGTTCTACAAGGGAAGTGAATAAAAAGGCAGAGCAAAGCTCGCCATAGGATAATGCACGGTCAATGGTACGCGGGGAGACTTCACCAAGTGCCATAATGCCGGAAAGCATCTCCTCCACCTGGTTGAAATAAAGCTTAAGTCCCAGAAGTACCTGGTTGTGGCGGTGAACTTCCAGGTGAGACCTTACAATCCTGTAGTGACGCTCTTCCAGGTCACTTATCCCCTCTGCTATATCTTTACCATCGATAGACTGTTCCACAAGGTCACCAATAAGGTTGGTGACACCCTCAAGAGCAGAACATACTATTATCACCTCATTCTTCTGCCCGATATTGGAAGAAATAACCTCCAGCAGTGTTGATAGTGCCCCTGGCTCGCTGAGGGAGCTCCCTCCAAACTTTAATACCTTCTTCATTATTTATATTATTTGTAACCGGGTCCTTTCATATCGCTTCTGTCTATCCATTCCGCAAGCCAGTCCCCCACCTCCGAAGTTCCTGATGCCTTTAACTGATCAATATCTTCAGTTACAGCACCGGCTTCCATTGAAGCATCAACGGCTCCCCTTATCATCTCTGCTTCTTCAGTGAGGTCAAAGGCATACTCAAACATCATGGCTGCAGATAAAACTGTTGCCAGCGGATTTGCAATATTCTTACCGGCGCCCTGGGGATAAGAACCATGAATTGGCTCGAATACAGAAGTGTGTTCCCCGATTGAAGCAGATGGCAGCATACCTAACGAGCCTGTAATGACACTTGCTTCATCAGTAAGGATATCTCCGAACATATTCCCGGTAACCATTACATCGAAACGTTTTGGCCACTGGATTATCTGCATTGCGGCATTATCGACAAACAAATATTCAACCTCCAGTTCAGGATAACCGGGTGCTAGCTCCTGCATTGTTTCCCTCCACAACCTCGATGTTGCAAGTACATTGGCTTTGTCCACCACGGTAAGTTTTTTTCGTCGCTTCAGAGCAAAATCAGCAGCCAGGCGACAAATCCGTTCTATTTCAAACCTGTGATAAACACATGTATCATAAGCAGTGGTCCCGTCCTCAGAACGGCCCTGTGGCCGGCCGAAATATATCCCTCCGGTAAGCTCACGTATGACGACAAAATCTACTCCTTCAACAAGTTCTTTCCGTAACGGGGATTTATGCAGGAGTGAAGGGAAAGTCATCACAGGCCGGATATTGGCATACAATCCCAGTTTCTTTCTCATCTCCAGCAATCCCTTTTCCGGTCTGACCCTGGCTTTGGGATCATTGTCAAAACGAGGATCGCCGATGGCACCAAACAGCACGGCATCAGACTCCATACATACACTGTGGGTTGCTTCAGGGTAGGGCTCGCCGGTAAGATCAATGGCAGCTGCACCAACAGGAGCCCTGGTATACTTTACATCATGTCCCATTTTTCTGCATACAGAGTTCACCACTTTTACTGCCTGATCTGTGATTTCGGGGCCAATACCGTCGCCGGCAAGCAAAGCAATTTTTAAATCCATCAATAAGAAATGTTAATAAGGTTAATATTCACTGACCTCTCAGATATTTTCAGTTTGTTTGTAAGCTATGTTTGTTTCAATATCAGACCTGGTTTTAAGCTCCCTGTTTGCAATTATATTAAGCATTTTCATTGTGGCCTTTATTGCAGCTTCTGTCTGATCGGCATCAAGGCCCCTTGTCTTGTACTCCATGTCCTCATATATCCATGAAATAGTAGTCTCCACCAGTGCATCTGTTTTGCCACCCGGAGGTATGGTGACCAGGTAATCGGTAAGAACCGGCCGGGGTCTGTCAAGTCTCTCATATATTTTCCACATGGCCTTCATAAAGGCATCATACTGTCCGTCCCCCACCGAAGTCTCCGAATGAACTTCTCCGTCAACGCAAACACTGAGTGAAGCCACAGGTTTCAAACCCCTTGCAACAGAAAGATGGTAATTAATAAGCCAAATATTCTGTTCGTGAGATCTGTTTTTAAGTACATCGGATATAATATATGGCAGGTCTTCAGTTGTTACCGTCTCTTTTTTATCTCCCAGTTCGATTACCCTTTGAGTGACCTTATCAACATCCTCTTTCGACAAGGTTATACCCAGCTCTTCCAGGTTCTTTTTTATACTTGCTTTCCCTGATGTCTTTCCCAGCGCATAGCGCCTCATCCTTCCGAACCGTTCGGGCAGCAGATCATTGAAGTACAGATCTCCCTTGTTGTCACCGTCTGCATGCACACCGCAACACTGAGTAAAAACGTATTCGCCGGTCAGAGGCTTGTTTGCAGGTATCCTCAGTCCGCTGAACAGCTCAACCATCCGTGACAGCCTGGAAAGTTTTGATTCAACAAGCCTGTTTTCCACCCTCAGATGGTCATTAAGCAATCCCATAACACTGGCAAGAGGGACATTACCTGCCCTTTCACCAAGTCCGTTAACGGTTGTATGCACCCCTTTCATGCCTGCCCTGATTGCTGAAAATACATTGGCGGCAGCCAGATCATAATCATTATGAGCATGGAAATCAAAATGTACCAGGGGATAGCGAACAGCAACAGAATGACAGAACTCATAAGTCTGTTCAGGATTCAATATCCCGAGAGTGTCAGGAAGCATAATTCTTTTTACGTTTGTTTTACTGAGATGATCGATCATCCGGTAAACATACTCCGGAGAATGGATCATCCCGTTGGACCAGTCCTCCAGGTAAATATTAATACTTATCCCGCGTTTTCCGGCCTCTTTAATGACCTGGTCGATATCTGAAAGATGCTCATCGGGTGTTTTCCCCAACTGCCCCTCCACATGTCTCAAAGATCCTTTGGTTAACAGGTTAACAACCTTTCCGCCTGCCTCAACAACCCAGTCCAGCGACATGGTACCATCAACAAAACCGAGTATCTCTACCCTCTCAAGGTAATCCCTGCCGGCAGCCCATTTGGTTATTCTCCTGACGGAGCGGAACTCACCCTCTGAAACCCTTGCTGAAGCAATTTCAATACGGTCAACCTTAATTTCATCCAGTAACATCTGTGCTACCGCAAGCTTCTCTGCATCATTAAATGATACACCTGTTGTCTGTTCACCATCTCTGAGAGTGGTGTCCATTACTTCAACTTTACTCATAATATTTTACTTTTTTCCCATTTATCTATTTTATCTTTAATACTGAGAAGATAATCTATGTCATCATACCCGTTCAAAAGACAATTCTTTTTATACGGACTGATATCAAACACTTCAGCGGGTCCGTGCGGCAATACGGAAATAGTTTGCTGCAGCAGATCTACCCTGATACGTACTGACGGATCAGATTCAACTATATCAAACAGGCCTGCAAGAAACTCATCCTGTACCTGCACAGTGAGTAATCCGTTATTAAGTGAATTGCTTTTGAAGATATCGGCAAAAAAACTGGAAACAACAACCCTGAAGCCGTAATCCTTGATAGCCCAGGCAGCGTGTTCCCTGCTGCTTCCTGAGCCGAAGTTTTTCCCGGTTAACAGTATCTGTCCCGAATACCTGTTATTGTTCAAAACAAAATCTTTCTTTGGTTTACCTGACTTATCATACCTCCAATCCCTGAAAAGATTTTCACCAAAACCCTCACGGGAGGTAGCTTTCAGAAACCGTGCAGGAATTATCTGATCGGTATCCACATTCTCTGTCGGAAGCGGCACACAAGTTGAAACGAGAGTTGAAAATTTTTCAATTGACATAAATATCAGCTTGTTAATTTGTTATAAAAAATGTCGCGGGTCAGTTACTTTGCCTGTCAGTGCAGCCGCAGCTGCGGTAAGGGGACTGGCAAGCATTGTACGGGCTCCGGGGCCCTGTCTCCCTTCAAAATTCCTGTTTGAAGTGGAAACGGCATATTTCCCTTCAGGGATCTTGTCTTCATTCATTGCAAGGCATGCCGAGCATCCGGGCTGACGCATTTCAAAACCTGCATCCTCAAGGACCTGCCTTATTCCCTCCTGCTCAGCCTGTTTCTCTACCTGTCTGCTGCCCGGCACGATCCATACTATTACATTACCGGCTTTTCTTTTTCCTTTTACAAATGAGGTAAAACTGCGCAGATCCTCTATGCGACCGTTAGTACAGCTACCAACAAAAACATAGTCCACATTCTTCCCTTCCATAGCTTCCCCGGGAGAATACCCCATATAATCAAGAGATTTCAGAAAAGATGCACGGGCAGCTTTTTCAATTTCTCCGGCAAGGGGAATCTTTCCGCTTACGGGGATTCCCATACCGGGATTTGTACCATATGTTATCATCGGTTCAATATCCTCTGCCCTGAAAGAGAGTTCTCTGTCATACTCAGCATCGGGATCGGACCTAAGGGTTTTCCAGAACTCAAGCATCTTATTCCACCGGTCCTTGTTTGGCGCAAATTTCCTTCCCCTGATATATTCGAAAGTCACTTCGTCGGGCGCTATCAGTCCTCCCCTGGCTCCCATCTCTATACTCATATTGCATATTGTCATCCTGGCCTCCATTGAAAGACCTCTTATAGCCGAACCCGCGTACTCAACAAAATAACCCGTTGCCCCGCCTGTCGATATCTGTGATATTATGTAAAGAATGATATCCTTGGAAGTGACACCTTTTTGCAGGTTACCATCAATGTTTATAAGCATCTTTCCAGGTTTGACCTGCATCAGACACTGACTGGCAAGCACCATTTCTACTTCACTGGTGCCTATGCCAAAGGCTATACTGCCAAAAGCCCCATGGGTCGAAGTATGACTGTCCCCGCACACAATGGTCATACCCGGAAGTGTAATGCCTAATTCAGGACCGATAACATGGACTATCCCGTTATATGGATGATTAAGACCGTAAAGGATGATATTGTTATCACTGCAATTTTCTTTCAGCTTCTCCACCTGCACCCTGCTGAGCTCTTCATGAATAGTAAGATGCTGATCTACTGTCGGCACATTATGATCGGCCGTAGCAATGGTTTTTGCAGGACGGAAAACAGCGGCACCCCTCTGTTTCAGTCCACTAAAAGCCTGCGGACTGGTAACCTCATGAATAAAGTGCCGGTCAATATAAAGTACATCGGGACCGTCAGTCACGGTCTGCACCACATGCCGGTCCCATATCTTGTCAAAAATGGTCTTATTGTTCAATTTGAAATAATTTATTTAAATCCGGAAAAATTTTAACTATGCAATTTTACCCAGTGCATCAAGAAAAGCTTCCACAGAAGCTGTTACAATGTCAGTATGCGCAGAAAAACCATAATAGTTATCGCCTTTGTGTTCAATCTGAACATGCACCTTCCCGAGGTCATCACTGCCCCTGGTAATTGCCTGGATAAGAAACTCCTCAAGCCTCACCCTTCTTTTCACCAGGTTCTTTACAGCAGAAAATGATGCATCAATGGGTCCGTTTCCGGAGGCAGTCTCCGTAAAGATATCACCCTTGAAACTAACCTGTACCGTTGCAGTTGGAATGGTTGACTTTCCGCACATAACCTGCAAAGAGACAAGTTCAATCGGTCGTCTGCCTTTTTGTTTTTCCCGGCCGGCAAGAATTTCCAGATCCTCATCACTGATATCTTTTTTCCTGTCAGCAAGTTCAAGGTAACGCTGGTAAACTTCATCAAGCTCATTTGATTCAAATTCATAACCAAGTATCTGAAGACGATGCTTAAGGGCAGCTCTTCCACTACGTGCGGTAAGAACTATGGCAGACTCCCTTACTCCCACTTCTGCAGGATCGATTATCTCATAATTCTGCCTGTGCTTCAGCACACCATCCTGGTGAATGCCAGAAGAATGTGAAAATGCATTCCGGCCTACTATAGCCTTATTAGGCTGAACCGGCATACGCATAAGCGTAGAAACCAGCTTACTGGATCCCATGATCTGCCGCGTATCTATACCTGTCTCATAGTCAAGTGCATGATGGCTCTTTATGGCCATTACCACCTCCTCAAGAGAAGTATTGCCGGCACGTTCACCAATGCCGTTAACCGTTACCTCTACCTGACGTGCACCGTTAAGAACACCTGAAAGAGTATTTGCAGTGGCCATGCCCAGGTCGTTATGACAGTGTGTGGAAATAATTGCCTTATCTATATTGGGTACATTATTGACCAGGAAGGCTATTTTCTCACCATATTCATATGGCAGGCAATATCCGGTAGTGTCGGGAATATTCACAACTTTTGCCCCTGCCTTTATGACTGCTTCAATTACCCTTGCAAGATATTCATTATCGGTTCTTCCGGAATCTTCGGCATAAAATTCGATATCATCAACAAATTTTCCTGCAAACCTGACCGCTTCAACTGCGCGTTTGAGAATATCTTCAGGGCTGGATTTAAGCTTGTATTTAATGTGGTATTCAGAGGTACCGATGCCTGTATGAATTCTTTTTCTTTTGGCAAACTTAAGTGAATCTGCAGCTATCTCTATATCCTTGTTTACTGCCCTGGTCAAAGCACATATTACCGGTGTATGCACGGTTTTTGATATTTCGACCACTGAATTGAAATCGCCGGGACTGGAAACGGGAAAGCCTGCTTCGATAATATCCACACCCAGTTTTTCAAGCTGGCGGGCAATCTCAATCTTTTCAATTGTGTTGAGCTGACAGCCGGGAACCTGTTCACCGTCCCTAAGGGTGGTATCAAAAATCTCGATCTTATTGGTCATATCATTTAATTTTAATAGTTTTCTCTTATATGTTATTTATTTATTTCATCCGGCTTCACTACATATTTTCCGGTCGCAGCTTTCTCACCTCCGACCCTGCCTGCCACATTTCCGACTCACGCAGTTCCCTGAGCTCCTTTTCGAGCCTCACCCTGTAATCAGCCATGGAGTTGGCATCAATGGCCTTCTGTGATTCGTTGCCCTTTGCAACCTCCGAATAAAGCTCCCTGAAAACCGGAAGATTGGTATCCCTGAATCTCTTCCACCAGTCCAGCGCACCCCTTTGTGCAGTAGTTGAACAATTGGCATACATCCAGTCCATCCCGTTCTCAGCTACCAGAGGCATAAGGCTCTGCGTCAGTTCCTCGACTGTTTCATTAAAGGCTTCTGAAGGAGAGTGCCCGTTTTCCCTCAATACCTGGTACTGTGCAGCAAAAAGTCCCTGAATAGCTCCCATCAGGGTACCTCTTTCACCGGTAAGGTCGCTGTAAACTTCTTTCCTGAATGTTGTTTCAAAAAGGTATCCGCTTCCGACACCTATGCCAAGAGCCACAACCCTTTCCCAGGCTTTGCCTGTAGCATCGCGGAAAATGGCATAGCTGCTGTTCAGACCCCTTCCCTCCAGAAACATACGACGCAGACTGGTTCCTGATCCCTTGGGTGCTACCAGCACAACATCAACACCAGGAGGAGGCACAATGCCTGTCTGATCCTTAAAGGTTATACCGAAACCATGAGAGAAATAAAGCACCTTGCCTGCACTCAGGTGCTTCTCAACCAGGGGCCACAGTGCAATCTGTCCGGCATCAGAAAGAAGGTACTGAATAACAGTACCCTTCTGCAGAGCATCTTCGATCTCAAACAGATCTTTACCGGGTTCCCAGCCGTCGGATAACGCTTTGTCCCAGGTTTTGGATTCCTTCCTCTGGCCGACTATTACATTAAAACCGTTGTCTTTCAGGTTAAGCGCCTGTCCGGGACCCTGTACGCCATATCCGATAACAGCAATTGTTTCGCTCTTGAGTACTTCAAGAGCTTTAGAAAGAGGAAATTCCTCTCTTGTTACTACATTCTCTGTGACACCGCCGAAATTAATTTTTGCCATGATAATTTGATATTGAATGATTAATTATTGATTTTTTTATAATTGTCAGGACTGTTGCCATTTTTCTCAAGTTTCCTGAGATAACTGTTGAGAGGTTCTTTTTTAAGCTTGTTTATTGCTATCCTTCCGGACCTTGTAAACTGTGTTACACCATAGGGATCCAGCTTGTCAAAAAGCTCCTGTGTCTCTTTCTTGTGCCCGGTTTTTTCAATAACCGTATATTCAGCTGTCATCTCCATTATTCTTGCCCCGTAATGACGGACAAGCTTTTCGATCTCATTACCCTCAAACAGAGTTGAAGTGGGAACTTTATACAGTGCTATTTCCTGGTATATTATTTCATCCTGTGAAAAGGCGTATGCTTTTAATACATCAATACACTTTTCCAGCTGCCTGGCCAGGAGGTCAACCTCATCCTTTGTAGCCATTACAACTATTGTAAATTTATGGATCCCTTCAATGGCGGACTCAGAAGTTGAAAGGCTTTCAATATTTATATGCCTTCTGGTAAAAACCGTGGTTATCTGGTTGAGTATACCTATCCGGTTCTCGGAATATATTGTGAGGGTGAATTCCTGTTGCATTTTATTATCAATTAATAGTTATAATTCATTTTAATCGGGTTGGCGGTGAGTGCAGGCATTTCATCTATTCCAGCCTGATATCTGCGATTGATGCACCGGCCGGCACCATGGGAAAGACATTCCCTTCCTTCTCCACAACCACCTCCAGCAGGAATGGTCCGTCAGCCTTTACCATTTTTTCAACAGCATCATCCAGGTCTTTGCGCTCACTTATCATAAGTGAAGGTAAATGGTACCCTTTGGCTATGGTCTGAAAATCCGGATTGACAAGTTCTGTTGAAGCATATCTGAAATCAAAAAAAAGTTCCTGCCATTGTCTGACCATTCCCAGGAAATTATTATTCAACAAAACAATTTTAACGGGCACGGAGGACTGGAATATGGTACCCAATTCCTGAATTGTCATCTGAAATCCGCCATCTCCGACGAAAAGGCATACCGGACGGTCCGGTCTGCCCAGTTTTGCACCTATGGCAGCCGGGAGCCCGAATCCCATAGTACCCAGGCCCCCGCTGGTTACAACCGACCTGGACTGTTTGTATTTAAAATATCTCCAGGCTGTCATCTGGTGCTGTCCAACGTCGGTAACCATTATTGCATCATCATCAAATGCCGTTGACACCCTTCTTACAACTTCTGCAACTGTAAGCTGTGATTTTTCAGGAAACAGCTCTCTTTCGGCCAGGCGGTCATATTCTATCCTGTCGCAGGCCCTGAACTCCTCGAGCCATTCGCTGTGGTCATTATTACTTACCTTTTCGGTAAGCATTGGAAGACTCTCTTTCACGTTACCAAGCACAGGCACATCGGCATGGATGATCTTATTGATCTCGGCAGGGTCAATTTCCATATGGATAACCCTTGCTTTCGTCGCATAACGGGTAGTATCGGCAGTCACCCTGTCGTCAAACCGCATTCCTATGGCAATGACAAGATCAGATTCATTGGTTTTTATATTCGGCCCGTAATTACCATGCATCCCCAGTCTGCCCACATTCAATTTATGATCTGAAGGCAAAGCCGATGATCCAAGAAGAGTCTGCGCAGCAGGTATGCCTGTCTTCTCAAGAAAGTCTGCCAGTTCCTTTTCAGCACCTGCAATTATAACACCCTGGCCTATCAGGGCAAGTGGTTTATTAGCAAGGTTGATAAGCCTGCCTGCTTCTTCAATCTGTCCCGGATCTATGTCCGGATAAGGAGTGTAACTTCTTATTGAGGTCATGCTCCTGTATAAATATTGCAGTGAACCAAACTGGGCATCTTTGGTAATATCCAGCAGAACAGG
>JAWODJ010000112.1:0-68783 GCA_046483315.1 Bacteroidales bacterium
TGGCAGGCTCCGTTATTGTAACAGGCACATCAACCGTGCAGCCATTGGCATCGCGAACGGTAACCGTGTAGCCGTCTGCCCCGAGTGAAGAGAAAGTGCCCGATCCGCCGAACGCACCCCCATCAAGACTGTACTGGTAACCGGGCGTGCCGCCGCTGCCCTCCACTGTCACCGACCCGTCGCTGCCGCCAAAGCAGGAAACATCGGTCTGCGACGCAATGCTTCCGCTAACGGCACTGGCAGGCTCCGTTATTGTAACAGGCACATCAACCGTGCAGCCATTGGCATCGCGAACGGTAACCGTGTAGCCGTCTGCCCCGAGTGAAGAGAAAGTGCCCGATCCGCCGAAGGCACCGCCATCAAGACTGTACTGGTAACCGGGCGTGCCGCCGCTGCCCTCCACTGTCACCGACCCGTCGCTGCCGCCAAAGCAGGAAACATCGGTCTGCGAGGTAATGCTTCCGCTAACGGCACTGGCAGGCTCCGTTATCGTAACAGGCACATCAACCGTGCAGCCATTGGCATCACGAACGGTAACCGTGTAGTCGTCTGCCCCGAGTGAAGAGAAAGTGCCCGATCCGCCGAACGCACCCCCATCAAAACTGTACTGGTAACCGGGCGTGCCGCCGCTGCCCTCCACTGTCACAGACCCGTCGCTGCCGCCAAAGCAGGAAACATCGGTCTGCGAGGTAATGCTTCCGCTAACGGCACTGGCCGGCTGGGTTATTTCAAGGGCTGCCGCGATCTGGACTTCACATATACTGACCGCAGCGTCTCTCATAAATACATCGTAGAATCCCGCAGCCAGACCGTCAAAGAGGGGGAGGGACTGCCACGATGAGCCGTCAAGGCTGTATTCGTAATTCCCGGTGCCCCCCGAAGGTAAAGAAACCGTTATCTCTCCGCTATTATCCCCGTAACAAAGCACATGGGCAGTAACAGAGGCACTGGCAGATAAAGCAGGATAAACCACTACGTCAATATCATCATCAGCCTCACATCCGTTGTCATCGGTCACCGTGTAGGTAAGTGAAAAAGTCCCTGTGCCGGATGAACCTGAGTCGAAAAAAGGATCATGAACGTCTGCAGAAGAGAGATAAGCGGCGCCGCCGCCCGTCCACTCATGAACATAAGTCCCCGTGCCCCCTGAGGGGTTGCCATTTAAGGTGAGACCGGCAGACCCGCATGTTTCGGCAGGATCGGGGGTGATGCCGGCATAAAGAAGCGGGGGACTGGATACGGTAATAACATCCTGCAGCGGATCCTCCCCCGAACCCTCATAATTTGCATACACCACGTAATTCCCTCGCGACAGGCCGGTAAAGGTGTGTTCCGTATCGGCAGATTCTGCATTTCCCGATATAAATGTAGATGTATTGAACCATGCATACCTGTAATTGGGTGCCCCTCCCGAGACGACTATTGTAATGGTTCCTTCGCTGTTGTCAAAGCAGGAAGTGGGCTCGGAACTGATGGAAACAATCTGAAAATCCTGGGCAAGGATAAGACCGTGAAAACCGGAAAAAAGAATCAGAAAAACAAACAGTAAGTATATATGCCTCATTATAAATTATTTCCAAAAAAATATAAAATATTAAAACCAATACAGGGCTGATAATTAACTGCTTCTACGGATTATCCGGATTAAGGTTACATCCCGTAAATTTTAATCAACAAAAAATCACGTTTGATCAAACCTTTAATAAAGTTAATCAAATTAATTAACAGAAGGCAAAGTGGAGGAATATTTTTGGAAAAATATATTAAAGTTGTTCAGGCACAGACAATAAGCGTTTGGAAATATAACGAACGGGTATCAGTGCGGCAAAAAAACCGATCAGCAAAACGGTAAGGAAAACATATATAAAATCGGGAAACTGAATTTCAACGGGATAAGCATCGATTATAAAGCTGCCGCTGCCATGCAGCTTTACCACCCCGAACTTCATCTGCACAACACATATCAGCAATCCGAGCAGCAATCCGGCGAAAGCCCCTACAGCAGATATCATCCAGCCCTCGAAAAGAAAGATCCGCCTTATCAGCCTTTCACTGGCACCCATGCTTTTCAGCACTGCCATATCCTTTTTCTTTTCAATTATCAGCATGGTAAGCGAGCCGATGATATTAAAAGATGCCACCATAAGTATAAATGCCAGAATGAGAAATATGGCCCATTTCTCCGTTTGCATCACCTTGTACAGCCATTCATGCTGCTGGTAGCGGTTCAGCACCCTGAACCCGTCACCCAGTATTTCCTGTAGCTCATCCTGTACCATACTCTCGCCGAAATTATCCCTCAGCTCCAGATCGACTGAGGTAACCGCGTTCTCATACTCCAGTATCTCCCGGGCAAAATGGATCGGCACCAGCACATAATTCATATCGTATTCCTGCTCTACGGAAAACACGCCCGAAGGAAAGATAAGCCTCCTGTTGAAAGCCTGTCGCGGGTCCAGTGTAATACTGGCTGTACGTCTTGGTATGTATATCTCCAGGGGAGTGATAAAATTGAGGCCCACAGCCAGCACATTGGCAACCCCCCGCCCTATGACCGCATAATCATTACCCTTATCGTCACTCAGCAACAGGTTCCCATCCAGCATCATTCTCTCCAGCTGGCTGTACTCCACAAAATTCTCCTCCACCCCCTTGAGCGTAACGATATGCTGTCTTTCGCCATACATCAGAAGGGCATTTTCCTCGAGAACCCCGGTAAAATGGAGCACGGCGGGATGGTTTTTTACCTTATCAAAACGCTCATCATCATCAACGGTAAATGTTTTACCTTCCACCAGACTTATTTGCATCTGCGAGTCAAAGACACCGAAAAGTGATTTGATGAGACTGTCAAAGCCGTTGAATACCGACAGGATGACAATAAGCGCCATGGTGCCCGTAGCAACCCCCACCACCGATATGGCGGAGATAATATTTATCACATTCTGCGATTTTTTCGCCAGAAGGTAACGACGTGCTATAAAAAGTGGCAGATTCAAAAACGGTAAAATTTTAATTAACGAAAAATATATATTCAGGCATTCCTCACTGCTTACCCCTTCCCGGTACCCCATTTTTTCCGGCCCTCATCCCCGGGTGTTCTAACGGCTGTTATGGCAACATCCGGTCATTTGTCAGACAATTTGTATGCCTTCACTATCAATCCCGTCCCGGTGGAGTGCCGGCCGTAAAGATCGAAAAAATTCAGCAACAGGGCAACAGGGAAAGTAACCAGATAGTAGAGCGGAAGGACAAGAAAAAATATCCTTCCTGCACTGACCATTTTTACCGGATATTTCATTGAGATCTTCCACGACATCTGTCCCCATCTCCCGTACGAGTAGCGCACCTCCGTTTTGTCAAACCCCGCCAGTGAAAGTTTTTCTGTTATTTCGCCCCATCCGTAACCGTCTCTTACATGCTCCCCTATAAAGGAGTTACCGCCCTCATCATGCACATCCGAACCGCCCCTGTCTGAAGGTGTGGAGATCAGCAGCATCCCGCCTCCTTTCAGTGAGCCGTACAGGTTTTTCATCACTTTCACGTCATCGGTTATATGTTCCAGTACGTCAACACAGAGTATCAGATCGTACGTTTGGGGTTCACTGAAGCTGTTCAGGTCTGCTTTTTCAAATCTCACCCTGCCACCTGCGTGCCTGCCGCCCGGGAACCTGTTACAGAGATCCGTCTCCTCCTGTTTCACATCGACCCCCTTAACCCGGTATTTTCCCTTCAGTTTTGACACAAACCATACATACTGGCCGAACCCCGAGCCGGCATCCAGCACTGCGGCGCCGGGAGGCGCCGTTTTTGCCCATCCCCGTATCTCCCTTCTCACATGCCAGGACCGGAGCAGCAAAAGATTCAGCAACCTGAAAAATAATATACGGGAAGCCCTGCAGCAGTTAAAGAACCTGCCGGCATCTTTTTTTATCGGATCATAGTCCATACCGGGATTTTACATTTTATACCGTCACAACGGCAGGACACAATGTTTATCAAAATATCGCAATGCATGGGGTGAGAATCATGAATTGAGCAGTTTATCAATATGCTGTGCGTAGTCAATGCTGTCGTCAATAAAAAACTGCAGCTCCGGCACCAGTCTCAGCTGTTTTTTCACCCTTCTGCCCAGCTCATGCCTGATGGTTTTGTTCTGCATATTTACCGATTCAAACAACTCCTGCCGCCTTTCGGGCGGAAACAGGCTCAGCCAAACCTTCGCAAGGCCAAGATCGGGAGTCACCCTCACCACGGTAACCGATATCATTCCCCCGCCAAAAAGATTGTTCCCCTGTTTCTGAAAAATCCCCGCCAGCTCTTTTTGCACCAGCCTGGACACTTTGCTTTGCCTTTGTGATTCCATTGCCGTATATTTTTTCGATTATAAGTATCACTTCCGGAAATAGAAAAAGAGAGCGTTCTCAAGCCCGTCGTAATCCCGAAACAGTTCTGCCTGCAAAGATAATCCGATAAATTGGAATACCCATAGTCACTATTTACGAACAATTAATTAATTTTGCCCGGACATTCCCGGCGTCGCAATAAGCCGGGCGAAAAAACCAAAAAAGCAAAAATGGAAACTGTTGTAAGCGGGATACGGTCAACCGGGAACCTTCACCTGGGTAATTATTTCGGAGCATTGCGGAATTTCACACGAATGCAGCACGAAAACAGGTGTTATTTTTTTATCGCAGACTATCACTCCCTCACCACCCATCCCACACCCGCCAATCTGCACGGCAATGTGAGGCA
The DNA here is from genome assembly GCA_046483315.1 of Bacteroidales bacterium. Classification (GTDB taxonomy): domain Bacteria; phylum Bacteroidota; class Bacteroidia; order Bacteroidales; family PUMT01; genus PXAP01. The sequence continues at coordinate 4,756 of JAWODJ010000112.1, forward strand.
GGTACTTGCCGAGTACCTGGCATGCGGCATCGACCCGGAAGTGGCCACCATCTACCTTCAGAGCGACGTTCCGGAGGTGACCGAGCTGTACCTGCTGCTCAACATGATAGCCTACAAGGGTGAGCTGGAGCGCACCACCACGTTCAAGGAGAAGGTCAGAAACCAGCCCGAAAATGTGAATGCCGGGCTCCTTACCTATCCGGTCCTTATGGCAGCAGATATTATCATTCACAAGGCCCACCGTGTACCTGTGGGCAAAGACCAGGAACCCCATCTCGAGATTACCCGCAAATTTGCCCGCCGCTTCAACACCATGTACAGAACGGACTGTTTCCCCGAGCCCGAGGCCTACAATTTCGGGGAGAGGCTGGTGAAGATTCCCGGACTCGATGGCAGCGGAAAGATGGGCAAGTCTGAAGGCAACGGCATCTTCCTCTCTGACGATGACAGTGTCATCAGAAAAAAGGTGATGAGGGCAGTCACCGACAGCGGTCCCTCGCAGCCCAACCAGAAGATGCCCGAACCCGTCAGGAACCTGTTCACCATCATGGAATTTGTTTCCGACCCTTCGGCTGTCAGCCACTTCAGGAAGCAGTACAAGGATTGCAGTATCCGGTACGGCGACCTGAAAAAGCAGCTCGCCGAAGACCTGGTAGCATTTATCTCCCCCATAAGAGAACGTATTGCAGATATTTCGGCCGACAGCCGGTACCTTGGAAGAGTTGTAAAGCAGGGAGAAGAGAAGGCCCGCGAAAGTGCCGCAAAAACTGTGAAGGAGGTACGCAAGATCATCGGGTTCATGCCCTTCTGAAACATCCCGGCCACCCCGTTTATATCAGCAGTACCAGGGATATCCCCATCACCGCCATTCCCCCTATCAGTCCGTAAACCGAAAGGTGGTGCTCGCCGTATTCGCGGGCAGCAGGTAAAAGTTCATCGAGCGAGATAAATACCATTATGCCCGCCACCCCGGCAAAGATAACCCCGAAGAGGGTGTCGGTCAGGTAGGGCATAAGAATCAGCCAACCCAGGAGAGCCCCCACCGGCTCTGCAAGGCCCGACAAAAAGGAATACATGAATGCCTTTCTGCGGCTGCCGGTGGCAAAATAGATGGGTACCGAAACGGCAATACCCTCGGGAATGTTATGAATGGCTATTGCTATGGCAATAGGAATACCGATCGAAAGGTCTGTGAGGGCCGCAATAAAAGTTGCCAGCCCCTCCGGAAAATTATGAATTCCAATTGCTATGGCCGAGAAGACACCCATACGCAAAAGAGTTTTCTTCCTGTACTTCTCCCTGCTCTGCTCAGCCTTCTTTAAAACCATCGGATCGACGTTCTTAACATCTTCCCCGCTCACCTCCTCCACCAGGCGTACCTCATGCGGGTTTTCATATGTTGGCACCATCCGGTCGATCAGGGCGATAAAAATTATACCCCCGAAAAAGGAGAGCAGGGTGATCCAGTTTCCCTGAACCACGCCAAGCTCCGTTACGAGCGACTCTTTGGCCTTAAAAAATATCTCAACCAGCGAAACGTAGATCATCACCCCGGCAGAAAAACCAAGGGCAACGGCAAGAAAGCGGGTATTGGTGGTCCTTGTAAAGAACGCCAGGGCACTGCCAATCCCCGTCGACAGTCCCGCAAACAGTGTCAGTAAAAAGGCTATCAGCACCTCCTGTGAAAACATGTTGGGAATTTCCATTGTAAAAAATTGCAGTTTAATTCAGGCAATAATATAAATTCAACAGCCGGCAGTGCAGTGTTGAAGTGGTAAATATAGATAAAATCCTGCAGTTGAAACCCCCATCAGCCTTTGTCAGACAAAATAAAATGAACAAACCATGGGGGGTTCCATGCGTTCAAGGTACTAAATATCTATTAAATGCAAAATATAATTCTTTGGTTATTAACCTGATTAACCTGATTTATTCGCAGCAAGCTTCACCTGCTCCTGGCATTTTTAAAAATAATATTCCATGTTGCCCTGAAGAAGTACCTTATATCGGTCAGAAAGGGTCTTTTATCGTAGGCATCGAGGTATCTGCGCTCCGAATCCTGGATCTCTCCGAGGGTTTTGGGCAGGTCGGCATAAAATGGCGGAACCAGTCCGGGCCTGTACCTGATCCTCCTCTCCTGCAGCTCCTGATCATACAAATTATAATACTGCATGCTGAGAGGCCTTACACCAACCGGCTTGACCTCACCCTTGAGCAGGTTAAACAGCATGGGCAGCTCATCGATCCACAATGTACGCATTATGCGGCCAAGGGTTGATACCCGGAAGTCATTTTTGTATTTACCCCCCATATCCAGTTTATTTTGTTCAAACAGGTAGTTTTGCAGGTATTCGGCATAGGGGTGCATAGTGCGAAATTTATATACCCTGATGATCTTACCACCTTTTCCCACACGGCGCAGCTTGATAAAAATGCCGTAGGTCGGGTCAAAATCGTACACCGGATCGCCTGTTTTTTTCACACTGAAGCAATACAGGCCGTTTACAAACTCGTCACCCTCCAGCTCAAAGCCACACGAATAGAGTCTGCCGAGAATCTCCGCCCTTGACAGTACCCGGTTATTACCCCTGGTAAGAAGATAATATATTTTACGGGTAAGGATAAATTTCGGAAACACCCTCTTTAAAAGATAGTCCAGCAGGTAGAACACCCTGTTGAGCAGTGGCGGATATTTTGCCAGTATGCGCCTTTTCCTCTGCTCCTTGGTCTCCGCGCACCCTATGAGCGTTCCCCCTTCGGGCAGCTTCCGGTTAACCGATTCAAAAAATTTGTTGATAAGCCTTATATCGTTCACCCGCTTCATATTGACCACAGCACGGTAAATGCCGTCAGGCTGCATTTCAATGTTAAAGCGTGAGCCTGTTGAGACAATCAGCGTTTGCCTGCATTCATCATCGAGGTACCTGCAGATAAACGAATGGATGCCCGGCCCGCACTCCTCCTCAACGGCACTTTTCACTGCATCCTCATTCAGGGTGAACTTGCTGAAATTCGGTGCATTCCGGGCCTCGGTAATTTCCCATCCCCTGGGGGGGGGATTGGTACGGTCATGACCGTTGGTTTTCGTTGTTATGAGTGAATGGTACAGGTTCCCGGCTATCAGTTCAAACAACGTGGCCAGGGTGACAGTGCCGAAAAGCATCAGCCGCGAATATCCGGAGATCCACAGCAGCGTGAAAACAACAAGGATCACACCCACCGTGACAATGTTTGAAACAATCACGGTCCTCACCAGCCTCTCGATCCTGTGTTTCTTTTTGAAGCTGTATTTTCTGAAATAGAAAGAAGAGACCGTCCACACCACCAGGAGGCCCCCGAAGGCATAAAGGTACTCGTCCGAAAGGTATCTTGCCGTTACCGGCTTATAAAGGGCAACCAGAAGAAATGACCCTGTCAGGATAAGTAAATCGATAAGATATATAATCAGCTTGTGCTTGTGTCTGGCCATCTATGCTGCCGGTTCGTATATAATATAATATTCATCATCTGCCAGGACAAACTGTGGCAATCAGGTTTATTTACGAATTTTGAATCCTAAAGTTACAGACAAATGCAGATATAATTATAAAAATATCTGTTGACTCCCTCCGGGTATTACACCCGGCCGCATATTTTTCTATCTTTGCTGTAAAAGCAATTTATGGCGCTAAGCGGTGCAGGGCAGAGAGTGGTAAAGAAGATAGGCGGCAGCCGGGTGGTGTGGTTTCCCGAAAGCAACCGCTGGGTGGAGTTCATGGAGCCTGCATGGTTCATATACGAGATGCACGAAAAGGGAGAGGATGCATCTGATATAACTGAAAAGCTGACAGAAAGATACGGACTTCCTGAAGATGAAGCCCGCCGTTTTTACCGGGAAATTGTAACCGGCATAGAGTACTCCGCAAATCCGCCAAACGGCGGTCCTGCCGGCACGGAAGACGGGTCAGGACAGCAGGGCAAAGTGTCTGCCACACCGGCAGAAAACACCGCCAGGCCGGAGCCCTCCCCTTCACGCTCCCGCAGGTTCGTTTCCCGCCATTACCTTGTCAATGAAAAACATATCACCATAAGTTACGGCTCCCCGCTGACGGAGTATTATATACACAGGCCCCTGGCCCACCTTGAAACCAGTAAAACCGGAGGCAAAGCACTTCTGATAAAGCTTTATAAAGAAAAGGGAGGCAGCGGGGCAGAAAAACCGGATTATACGGTAACGGTATCGCCACCGGGCCGCCGTTACCGGTTCGGAGATGCAGGATTTCTCAGGCACAGGGTATACACCGAGATCTGCAATCACATTTACGGCATCCCCGAGCAGGAGTGGATGTCGTACATCCATGCCTCGGCCGTCACCGACGGCAGGGAGGCTGTGCTGCTCTCCTCGGCAAGCGGCTCGGGTAAAAGCACCATGGCAGCGTTGCTGCAGCTTCCTGCAAAAGCAGGTTTCACGCCGGCAGAAAAAGGTAACCCGGCCCAAAAAAAGCTGTTCTTCATGTCCGATGATTTCGTGCCCGTTGCAGCCGCCACCCTGAAGGCATACCCGTTTCCCGCTGCCATTACCGTCAAGGAGGGCTCCTTTGAAGTGATTGCACCCTTTTACAATCCCGGGCAGGATGCCGATGCCGGGTACGGGGGCATGAAAAACAGGAAGGTGCGTTACCTGCGTCCCGTATTCCCTGAAAGGGAACCCTTCAAAGGCAGGCCGGTAAAGAATATTGTCTTCATCAGGCACAACCCGCAGGTAAACTTTTTGATGGAAAAGCTCGACACACTGAGCGCCCTTGCGGCCTTTCACCGGGAGGCCTGGGTATCGCAAAACCCGGGACATGCCCGCAGCTTTATCGACTGGTTTGTGGGAGTGGACTGCTACGCACTTGAATATTCCGACAACAAAAAAGCGGTAAAGGCAATCGGTAATCTATTCGGTAAACCATGAGCAACAGACAGATATATCAGTTTATTGCAGGGGTGCTGGCCCTGGAAAAGGAGCCGTCAGCCACCGGGATGACCCCGCAAAGAGACAGGGAGATGATCCTTGCCGCCATCCGTTCGGGGGAAATGGACTGGAACAGGTTTGTCTTGATTGCCAGCAACAACTACGTGCTGCAGGCCGTGTACCTCAGATTTCAGCATAACAGGCTACTGGAGTATCTGCCGGCGGAGCTTACCGCCCACCTCAAAAACCTTTTTGAGCTCAACCTGGAACGCAACAGCACCATCCTGGAGCACACGGCCCGAATCAACGAACTGCTGAAATCACACAATATCACTCCTGTCTTCATGAAAGGGCTGGGAAATATGCTGGACGGACTCTATTTGTCGCCGGGCGAGCGCATGATGCTCGACATAGATATTCTGGCAGACCCTGATCATATGGAACGGGCCGCCGGCCTGCTCATTGACGACGGCTTCACCAGCGCGAAGCAATATGACCCGGGTCGCAGGAAGGCGATGAAACATTTCCCCGAGCTGGTCAGGGAGGGGCTGCCCGCCTTTGTCGATATCCACCGCATGCCCGTCAACATACAGTACGAGGCTCATTTCAGCTATGAAAGGGCCATGAGAGGCATCCGTCCCGCCCTGAACAATCCCGGCTTCATGGTGATGTCAGACGCCAACAAGATCAGGCTGAACTTCATTCACTCCCAACTGGTGCACTGGGGCCACTACCACGCCCGCCCCTCATTGCGGGAACTTTACGACCTTCTTCTTCTATCCCGCAGGGAAAACAGTGCCGCTATCTTCTCCTCCCTCTCCCCTTACCGGGGAAAAGCAGCCGGCTATCTCAGGGTTCTGTACAGCACATTCGGCATAGCCGGAAAACCGCCCGGTGAGATCAGGCAAAAAGGGCGCTGCCTGCTTCTCCGGCACAGGATTGCCCTGCAAAGTCCGCCGACGGGAAAAGTTATCTTCAGCCTGCTCAGAGCCTTCAGACTTTATCTGACAATACCCTTTCGCAGCCTCTTTGACAGAAACTACAGGCTCTATGTGAAAGTCCGCCTCAAAGACCCCGAATGGTACAAACGAAACCTGGGAGTCAGAAAAATAGTAAAACGCAACGAAAAAAACGCTTCATCCTCATAACCCTGCCTGCCGTTCCACTATCCCTTTACCGGCTATCTGCCGGAAGCATTGTAATTTTCTGCTGTCTCCACCATCCAGGAGGTAACATCTATCTTCCCCTTCAGCATATTAATGCGCCTGCGCTGCCATTCCTCCTCCAGGTCAGGGTTCTGAAGCAGCCCGGTGGCTTTCTCCAGTGCCCTGTAAATATCATCCTCATCCTCACCGTAACCGAACATCAGATGATGCTCCCGCTCCAGGTCCCTGGTGTATCCCCTGCCGTCATTGTCAATATAAATGGCCGGCGTTCCCAGTACAGCCGCTTCAGCAGCCATTGAGGCGCTTTCACCAAAAAACAGCCTGGCCCCCGCCAGCACCGAATGTACCGTCTCACAATCACACATAAGCCCGTACCTTGACAAGCCGGGCGAAAGGCCATCTTCAGATGAGATATACACCCGGGCAAAATCCGACAGACGCTCGGCAATGAGATGCTTCATCTTTTCAGTTATGCCCTGGTGACCCCTGTCATGCCAGGCCCTCCATGAAACAAAGCGAAGGACGACGTATGGTTTCTCCACCGTACCGGGAAGGGGCAGTGGCCTGAACCGGGAAGGGTGGAGACTGGCCAGCTCCTTATAACCGTCAAAACGTATATGCTTGCTGCCGAAGTCCTTTTCAAAGCATACAGGGGTTATCATGCGCGAAGATAAAATGCGGTTAACCATATGAAGGAGAGGGACATTTTCAGTATCCTCGAAAGTCAGCACCGGGCAACCCAGCAGACGCCCTGTCAGGGCAGCATGATAGGAAGAGTAGCTGATAACCACATCCGGCCTGAACTTTCTTACAACCGGCAGAAGCCGCACCACCGCCCTGAGCAGGTCCCTTACCTTCTCTGCCAGGGAGAGAGATGAAGCAGCACTGCTTCCCGTGCCCCTGTCAATAAAGGGTATGCCCCATGCCCTGAGCAGGCAGTGGGTTATTTCTTTGTCGCGCGCCGACACCAGCACCTCATGGCCGCGCTCCTTCATCTCCTCAATGAAGAACCTCAGCGCATGGGCATAAGCGGGGTGTCCTATATCGATATAAATGTGCATACCTGCCAAAACTCACCTACCGGCGGCGCTCTCCTTCGGGATCATATCACTTACCGCCTCCAGCAGCTCCCTGCTGCGGCAGGCTATAAACCAGGGGTTCAGGCTGTCCCGCTTGTTGTATAAAAGCGGCATGTCAGTCCGCAACGCCTGCACCACAAAGCCGCCCGAGGCAACCACAATGGCATGCCCGGCTGCGGTATCCCATTCAGAGATATTGCTGAAGCGCGGGTATATATCTGCCTCACCGGAGGCAAGCATGCACAGCTTCAGCGAACTGCCGCGGGTAACGATCCTGGCACCTTCAAATTTCCTGCAAAACCCGTCGACAAAAGCCCCTGTCCGGTCATCCAGGAAAGAGCGGCTGGCCACTATCCCGTAACCTTTTTTGCCAATACAGGGAAGAGTAACTGCACCTTCCGGGAGCGCCGCACCGTGAAATTCAGCATCGTCGCGGGCATGTCCTCCAACAGGATCATGATGCCCGGCAGCACCGTCACCGCAGTTAACATTTTTCTTTTCAGCACTTTCTCCTGCAGCTTCCAAACCGGCATCTTCCGGATTTCCCGAAGCAGCATCCAGCCGCCATGCTCCCCTGCCTGCAATCCCCCCATAGAGCACATCGCTTACAGGGGCATATATCACCCCGGCCACCGGGGTCTGCCCCTCTACAAGAGCAATATTAACGGTAAACTCGCCATTGCGGCTTATAAACTCTTTAGTGCCGTCCAGAGGGTCAACCAGCCAGAAGCGGTCCCACGCCTTTCTTTCCCCGAAAGGGATATTACGGCCCTCCTCGCTCAGCAGGGGCAGTCCGCTGATCTCCAGCACAGAGGCAATAACAGCGTCAGCCCTCAGGTCGGCAACGGTGACGGGCGAGTTATCAGCCTTGTTCTCGACACCCATATCGTCCTGGCTGTACACCTCCATAATAGCGCCTCCGGCTTTAAGGGCAGCCTTTGCGGCAAGGCTTAACAGCCCTTCCATAAAATGTCCTGACTTTACACTCATCATAAAATTTTTTTCACCACCGTTACCCTGTGCTTTGATAATCATCCGGCACATTGCATCTCAAAAGCGAATTATCATCCTGCATATATTTTCATCAGATCAGCTTCAGGTCAAACTGCCATATCAAACCCGCCACGGTCACTATCATGTACAGAATGGTAAGCGGGACGCCGATACGCAGAAAATCCCTGAAGGCATAACCGCCCGGGCCATATATCATAAGGTTGGTCTGGTACCCCGACGGTGTCATAAAGCTGGCTGCACCCCCGAAAGCCACGGTCAAAATAAACGGTTTAGGATCAAACCCCATCTCTGCCGCCATGCTCAGCGCTACAGGAAAAATAATCGCCACTGCAGCCTTATTGGTAATAAAAGCTCCCAGAACATTTGTTACCAGAAAAATGGTGGCCAGAACGCCCACCATGCCATAGTTGCTTGAAAATTTAAATGCAGCATCGGCAAATGCCCCCGCCACACCCGATTTGCTCATGGCGGTTCCCAGGGCCAGCGAAAGGCCTATTACCAGCACCAGACTGAAGTCAATGCTACTGGTAAGCTCCTTGGGTGAAGAGAGCCTTAAAAAATATATCAGCAGCAGCAGCGACAGCAATCCCGTAAAAAGCTTCACCACACCCAGTGCCGCAGCAATGACCACCAGTAATAATCCGCCGGCAAGCACCAGTTTTTTGTACAGGGGTTGTTTCTTGATCTCTCTCAGGCGGTTGATGATATAGATATCCTGGGTATCATTAGCCCTTTTCATAAAATCATCACCCGTTATCAGCAGCAGCACATCACCGGTCATCAGCTTTACATCACCTGTCTTGCCCGTTATCCTCTCCCCGTTGCGGTGAACCGCTATTACCGCTGCATCAAACCTTCCCCTGAAGTTTGCTTCATTTACCGGTTTGGATACCAGCATGGAGTTGGCAGGAATCACCACTTCCACAATCTCTGTCCGCTCCTTCCTGGCATACATGCCCACCTGGGAAAGCTGCATTCCGTTACTCCCACCCATGATACCGGTTATGGCGGCAGTGTCACCGGCAAAGATCAGCACATCGTCTTCCATCAACCTGATATAGGGAGGAACAGGACTCAGTATTTCAGAACCCCTGAGAATTTCTATCAGGTATAACCCTTTCATGTCAGACAGCCCGGCTTCTTTCAGTGTCAGTCCCGCCATCTTTGAACCGGGGGGTATCCTAACCTCGGTAAAATACTCCCTTCCATTTATTGCCATCTCATCAGCCGCACTCTTTTTGTCGGGAAGAAGGCGGTGGCTGAAAAGAAGTATATAGCTCACGCCCACAATGATCATCGTCACTCCTACAGGGCTGAAATCAAAAATGTTCAGCGGCTCAAGCTCTATTATCTGCTGATCCGTTACCATACCTGCCACAAGAAGGTTTGTCGAAGTGCCTATCAGTGTGGCACAACCACCCAGTATGGCAGCGTAAGAAAGGGGAATAAGAAGTTTTGACGGAGAAAGGTTGTTTTTCGTGCTCCATGAATGGACATAGGGCATCATGATAGCCACTATGGGAATATTATTCATAAAGGCTGAGAATCCTGAAACCATAAACAGCATACGGCGTGAAAATTTGCCGTAAGTATTTGCATTTTCAAACCACAGTGAGAAAAGCTGGTCAAGGATTCCGCTTTTTCTTATAATATCGCCAATAAGCAGCAGCATCACTATAATCGCTATCTGTTCGTTGGCAAAACCGGCCAGGATCTCCACCGGTGTAACCACCCTGAAAACTCCCAGTACGGCTATACCGGCCGAAAAGGTGAAGCCCGGCCCCAGCCAGTCATGATACAGCGACAAAATGATAAAAACAATAACCAGGATTACCAGCAGGCCCTCATAATTAATCATGGCAGCTATTTGTATTACAGATCCGGCATATTATTAAAAAAGTAAAGATAAAAATAATTATCCCGGATCAAAGGAAAGGGGCATCCTCATTCTTTGCTATACCTCCGGCAGCTTCCAGGGAGCACGGTACTTCACCTTTGCAAAGGCATTGGCTTCGCTGTCATTTACGAAGCTCTGGGTATCACCGTCCCAGTAAAGCTTTCTTCCCAGCCTCTGGGAGATATTCCCCAGGTGGGCAAACCTTGCTATATGACCGCCGGTTTCAATATCACAGGCCGGTTTTTCCCTGGTTTTGATGCAACGGATAAAGTTTTCCATATGCAGATCCAGTCCCCGTCCCGTACTCTTCTGCAGAGGCACCCGTTCCAGTCCTGCTTTCACCCCGGTACCCGTCGATTCAGGAATAACCTCCCATCCCCGGCGGTCCACCACCAGGGTACCGTAATCTCCTATAAAGGCAACCCCGTGGCCGCGGCCGTAGTTGGCACCGTATATCCCGATCGTATGATCCCATATGATAGCAAAATCGCCGAAATCATAAGTTGCCACCTGTGTATCGGGAGTCTCCATGTCATCATCGGGGTAAGCGTACTTGCCGCCTGTTGACATTACCGCACCGGGCACATAGCTGTCCATCCCGAAAAGCCCGTAATCCAGCAGGTGCACGCCCCAGTCCGTCATCAGTCCCCCCGCATAATCCCAGTACCATCTGAAATTGTGATGGAACCTGTTCCTGTTAAAAGGCCTTTCGGGAGCAGGTCCGAGCCACATATCGTAGTCCACCCCGGGGGGTACAGGCTCATCCGGCACCACCGGCACAGCACCTTTCCACCCAACGTAAGACCACACCTTCACCAGCCTGATCCTGCCTATATGGCCCTCGTGCAGGTATTTCACCGAATCCATCCAGTGCGGGTCGCTGCGCTGCCACTGTCCCACCTGCACCACTTTATCATACCGTTTCGCTGCACCTATCATGACATTGGTCTCCTCTATCGAGTTGGCAAGTGGCTTTTCGCAGTAAACATCCTTTCCCGCCTGGCAGGCATAAACCATCTGCAGGCAGTGCCAGTGGTCGGGGGTGGCAATTATTACCGCATCGATATCCTTCCTTTCCAGCATCTTCCTGAAGTCACCGTAAAGGGCCGGCTTTTTGCCGGTCAGCTTTTCCGTTTCCGACGCCCTCTCGTTAAGGATGCTGGCATCGACATCGCAAAGCGCCCCGCACTCTACACCCGGCACTTTCAAGATGGACTGCAGGTTGCTCCATCCCATTCCCGCCAGGCCAATCACTCCTACTACCACTTTGTCCGCTGCCGAAACAGCGCCAGCCTTCATGATCACCGGAAAGGCACCCAGACCGATTCCCAGGGCAGCCGATCTCTTTATAAAATCTCTTCTGTTGGTTTGCATAATATTATCCAAATTTTTTATCAGTTAATAACCGGGGTAAGCACCATGTTCCTGTAAGATACCGGTCCGTGATCGCCCTGCAGGAATATGGGTCCGGGAGCGAATACATCGGACTGCAGGGCACCGCCTGTAGGGCCGTACACCGGCTCGTTATCAATTATTGTCTCACCGTTCAGTATCACTGTCAGATGCCTGTCCGCCAGTGTGATATCCATTGTCTGCCATACCCCCGCCGGCCTCTCGGCGGCAACACCGGGGGTGATGCGGCTGTACAGGGCACCCATGTTATGGCTGTCGGGCTCCCTGCCATAGGAATCCAGAATCTGTATCTCGTACATACCCCTTAAGTAGACACCCGAGTTGCTGCCCTCCGGTACATTAACTTCCAGGGTAAGGTTGAAATCCTCGAACTCCTCCACCGTACGAAGGTTCCCGTAGCTGATGCGCGGTTCGCCGGGAACCTGCCGGGCATCATTCATCAGCACACCGTCCACAGCCTTCCACCCGTTCACCCGGTTCTCATCTATGAGTTCCCATCCCGTCAGGTCAGTCCCGCTGAACAGTTCAACCGGTTCGCCAAACTGCAGGTCTGCCATCTCCGGGGCATCAGGCACATCAGGCAGCTTAACACCCTCGAACCATGTCGAGTCAACACCCAGTCCCTCAGACCCCGGCTCAAGAAAATATCCCGAGATATTTGCACCATCGGTTTCGGCCTCCATCCAGTTAGTCACCGTATGAACGCGCGGGGAATCCCCTTCAGCAGGCTCACCCCGGCGCAGTGAACTTGTACGGGTTACATAAAGCACACCATCTCCGGCAAGAAAAACATGGGCTACAGGAGTTACACTGCCCCATTTCCACAGCAGTTCAGCGTCCAGGTAACCCTCTTCGCGGGTTACACCCAGCCATCCCACCCATCCGCCGTCAATATCGAAGCTCCAGTGCCCGGCAAAATCTTCAATGCCTGAAACCGGAGTATCAGTTACCTCTTCACTCTCCTGCCCGTTACAGGAAATCAGGTGCACAAAAAGAACAATTAAAAACATCCTTAAAAACAATTTCATAGCAGTAAGGTTTTAGTTAATCAATATGATCATCTAAGATACATAAAAATGTTCAATCAGTCCCTCGCCACATAATCGATCTGCACCCGTACAACAAAAATTATTTTTATTATCTTGCTTTCTTAAAATATCCGGGAATATTCCACCCCGAAAGATACAAAAAACGAAACCACTTATACCCTGCTTATGATACGATCACTGACTGCTTTTTTGATCCTTCAGCTCTTCATTGTTAACCCGGCCGGGGCACAGACAGAAAAGATCCCCCTCACCCATGACGATTATGACAGCTGGAAAAATATATCCGGCCAGCAGATCTCGCCTGACGGCAGATGGGTAAGCTATGAAGTCAATCCGCAAAAAGGCGACGGCATGCTGATACTTAAAGACCTGCATACAGGCAAAGCCGATTCGGTGGCCAGGGGCGGCCGGGCAGTCTTTTCGCCCCGCTCCGGTTACCTGGCATTTCTTGTCTCCCCTCCTGAAAGCCTTGTCAGGCAGGCAAAAGTTGACAAAAAGAAAGATGACGAAATGCCAAAGGACACCCTGGTAATACGTCTGCTTGACGGCAGTGCCATGACGCATACAGACAGGGTAAAATCATTCAAAGTGGCAGAAGAAGAGTCCGGCTGGATGGTCTGGCTCCATGAGAAAGAACTTCCCGGCGGCAGAGAAGAAGCTGACAGCACAGATAACGGCAGTGACACCCTGACGATCACTTCCGACGGGACAACCCTTGTTATCTTTAACCCCTTATCGGGAGAAAAGCATGAATTTCCCAATGTGACCGGGTACAGCCTCTCCAAAAACGGTGCCCTGGCGGCATTTATCCAGAATGAAAAGGCTGAAATCCCTGACCGCGAAAAAGACGATGCAGAAGAAACCAGGGAAGAAACCGGTGAGGAAGGACCCTCTGAAGAGGAACTGTCAAAAACAGAAGAAGAGAAAACCACCGTATGGGTGTTCCGCACCGGCACACAGACCGCCACCAGGATCCTTGAGGCACAGGGCACGGCAAAAACCATAACGACAGATGATGAAGGACGCCGGGCAGCCTTTATTTTCACGTCAGGCGATGACCATGACCCGGCCGGTGACAATGACCCGGGCAGCGAACCTTCAGACCTCCCTGTCAATAATTCCGGCGAAAGCTCAAACGGCACCCCCGGCGACAAAGAACCGTCAATTTATAACCTTTGGCACTGGCAGGATGGTTCAGCAGCCGCAACACCTGCAGTAACCACAGAAGCTGCAGGCATGCCGGAAGGATGGAGCGTAAGCGAACATACATCGTTAAGCTTTACCGAAAATGGCAACAGGCTCTATTTCGGAACAGCAGAAAAACCCCTGCGCGAGCCTGACGATACACTGCTTGCCGAAGAAAAGCACAGGGTCGACATCTGGCATTACAAAGATCCTCTCATCCAGCCTCAGCAGCTTGCTCAGCGGCAGAGAGAACTGAGAAGAACCTACACTGCCGTTTACCATACAGAGGAAAAGAAGATGGTGCAGCTTGCCCGTACGGATATGCCGCAGGTAACAACAAGCCGGGAAGGAGACAGAAATATTGAAGTTGGTATATCAACACTGCCGTATCAGATCCGGAGCTCTTTTGAGTCAGGTTCCTGCAGCGACATCTGGCTGGTTGATGTAATGACAGGAGAGCGGAGACTGGTGCTTGAAAAGTACCGTGGTTCGTCACCGGGTTCATCGTGGTCGGCAGAAGGATTGTCGCCCGGCGGCAGATACCTGCTGTACTACAGCCAGTCCGACAGCAACTGGTATGCCATGCCTGCCGAAGGAGGCACCGGCCGCAACCTCACAGCCTCTATTCCGAATCCTATGTACAATGAGCTGCATGACCAGCCGGCTGACCCCAGGCAGTATGGTGCAGCCGGGTGGATTGAAGGTGACCGTTATGTGCTTATTTACGATCATTATGACATATGGAAAGTCGATCCCGAGGGGAAGGAAGATCCCGTGAATCTCACCAGCGGCTACGGAAGGGCGAACAATCTCCGGTTCCGTTACGTCAGCCTTGACCCTGACAGGGATGAGATAGGAAGAAGGGAAGAGATCATGCTGTCGGCCTTTAATGAAAAGAACAAGCAGAGCGGCTTTTATACTGTCCGTGTTCACCGTCCGTCAGACCCGGCAAAGATCATTATGGATGATGTACGGTTTTATACACCCCGGAAGGCCAAAGAAGCCGGTGTGCTGATCTGGCAGAAAAGCACCTTCTCCGAATTCCCTGATCTCTGGGTCAGCGACGAAAACTTCAGCAATGCCCGCAGGATCTCCGATGCCAATCCGCAGCAGAGCCGCTACCGCTGGGGCACCGCCAGCCTGGTTGAATGGGTGTCATTCAACCACGATTCCCTCCAGGGCATCCTCTACAAGCCGGAGAACATGGATCCCGGGAAAAAATACCCCATGATAGTTTATTTTTATGAACGTTCATCAGACAACCTCCACAGGCACAGCGTACCCGCTCCGAGCCGATCAACCATCAATATGTCCTATTGTGTCAGCAATGGCTACCTGGTGTTCGTACCCGACATACCCTATATTATCGGTTATCCCGGACAAAGTGCTTACAATGCCGTAGTAAGCGGCACACAGGCCATGCTGGAGCGTTACGATTTCATCGACCGTGGTAAAACAGGAGTGCAGGGGCAGAGCTGGGGCGGATACCAGATCGCCTGGCTGATAACGCGGACCGACCTTTTCAGGGCAGCCATGGCCGGTGCCCCGGTATCCAATATGTTCAGCGCCTACGGAGGTATACGCTGGGGGTCAGGGGTCAGCAGGATCTTCCAGTATGAAGAGACACAGAGCCGTATCGGCGGTACCATCTGGGAAAAGCCACTCCGTTACCTGGAGAACTCCCCCCTCTTTTTTGCCGACCGGATCAACACCCCCCTTCTGATGATGCACAACGATGACGACGGAGCCGTGCCCTGGTATCAGGGCATTGAATTCTTCATGGCCCTGCGACGCCTCGGCAAGCCGGTGTGGATGCTCAACTACAACGACGAAGCCCACAACCTCACCAGGAGGCCCAACATGATGGACCTGTCAGTCCGGATGTACCAGTTCTTTGACCATTATCTTAAAGGAGAGCCTGCCCCCGTATGGTTAAAAGAGGGGGTCCCGGCCACGGAGAAAGGCAAAACCGACGGTTACGAGCTGGTGGAGTGATCCCTGAAAAAAAGACAAAACAGGATCAATGACCGGCATACCGGCTGTACACGGATCTGATACCGTCAGGCAGGTCAATACCATACTTCCAGTCAAGCTTGTTCAATAATCCAACATCAAGCTGCTTCCTGGCAGTACCATCAGGTTTTGAACTGTCCCACTGCAACTCACCGCCAAAACCGGTAATCTCTTTCACCATCAGGGCCAGTTCACGGATTGTAATATCCTTTCCCGTTCCAATGTTTATATGTGTTTGCGACAGGTCATTGTATAATTTCCCGGCATCAACTTTTTCCATTATAAATACGGAGGCATCAGCCATATCATCAACATGCAGGAATTCACGATAAACATTGCCCGTTCCCCAGAGCCTGACAGTCACCTGAGCGCGTTCCCCGGGTTTCTGACCAGTGCGGCGGGATATCCCGTATTTCGACAAAACATCAAGAATCTCTCTTTCCTCACTTTTCCCGTCAGTGCCCTCAACAGGATTACCTGCCAGATCTGCCCTTATGGCTTCCATATCGTTCTCCAGGAGCAACTTACCCAGGTGCATCTTACGTATAAGAGCAGGAAGGACATGCGACTTTTCCAGGTCATAATTGTCATTCGGACCGTATAGGTTTGTGGGCATTATTGAGATAAAATCACTGCCATACTGCCTGTAATAATTCTCACACATCTTTATGCCTGCAATTTTGGCTATGGCATAAGGTTCATTGGTAGGTTCCAGGGGGCCGGTAAGAAGGTATTCCTCTTTCATCGGCTGGGGAGATTCCCTGGGGTAGATGCACGAGCTGCCGAGAAACAATAATTTTTTCACACCGTATTTCCATGCCGGGTGAATAATATTGTTCTGTATCATAAGATTCTGATAAATAAATTCAGCCCTGTATGTATTGTTTGAAACTATGCCTCCCACCTTTGCCGCCCCAAGAAAAACATATTCCGGTCTTTCACTCTTAAAGAAATTCTCCGCATCTTCCTGTCTCGTAAGGTCAAGCTCCTGATGCGTGCGCAGTACAAAATTGTCATACCCCTTTGATTTAAGGTTGCGAAGGATGGCCGATCCCACCATTCCCCGGTGACCTGCAATATATATTCTGCTCTTCTTTTCCATGAAATAATCTTTACATTAGTTAAAAATATCCGGTTTCAGGAGTGATGATTGCAAATAAATCAGCGTTTGGGAAAAACCCTGGTTAACAGGGGCTGTCAACCCGTTTTTTTGCTTTCTGGTAATCAGCCTCCACCATGATTCTTACCAGCTCCTTAAAAGTGGTTTTGGGTTCCCAGCCCAGTTTCTCTTTGGCCTTGGTGGAGTCACCGATCAACAGATCAACCTCCGCAGGCCTGAAATACCGCTCATCGATACCGACAACCTCCTTCCCGGAGGATTTCAGAATGCCTTTTTCATTAACACCCGTACCTTCCCATATTATCTCTTCCCCCAGCACCCTGAAAGCTTCTTCAACAAATTCACGGATCTTATGGGTTTCATTGGTAGCCAGCACAAAATCCTCAGGCTCGTCAACCTGCAGCATTCGCCACATGCCTTCAACATATTCGGGAGCATAGCCCCAGTCTCTCTGAGCATCAAGATTTCCAAGCAACAGCTTATCCAGCTGGCCGGTCATAATGTTTGAAACTGCCACACTTATTTTACGGGTAACAAATGTTTTTCCGCGCCTCTCGCTCTCGTGATTAAACAATATACCATTGCAGGCAAAGAGATTATATGCCTCACGGTAATTAACCACTATCCAGTATGCATAAAGCTTTGCCGCACCATACGGGCTTCTCGGGTAAAAAGGAGTCTTTTCGGTTTGCGGCACCTCCTGCACCATACCGTACAACTCCGAAGTGGAAGCCTGGTAAAAGCGGGTGTCAATACCCGTCTCCTTTATGGCATCAATAAACCTTAAAGTGCCGATACCATCAACCTCTGCCGTATATTCCGGAACCTCAAAAGAAACCTGCACATGGCTTTGCGCCCCAAGGTTGTATATTTCATCCGGACGGATCTTCTCCACCAGCCGGTTCAGGTTACTGGAATCGGTAAGGTCGCCGTGATGAAGAAAAAATCTCTTATCAAGCAATTCACTGTTATTATATAAATGATCAATGCGAAAAGTATTAAAAGAGCTTGCCCGTCGTATTATGCCATGCACGTTATAGCCCTTTTCCAGAAGAAGTTCTGTCAGATAAGAACCATCCTGGCCGGTAATACCTGATATTAAAGCAGTTTTAGTCTTCATATGTTCGGAATATAAAATTTAAATATCAATTATTTTAGAAAACAGTAGCAAAGTCATATAACACAAAAGAAGGGTTAAAGTTTAAAAGCAAACAAGATTTACAACCTTTCTTTCACCCTCAGCCTGAAAATCTGTGAGGAACCGAAAAACGGCATGTGACTTCCGGTCTTATCCCTGTCATTTTATCTGTAAATGTAATAAAACAGCTTATCATAATTCATTGTTTATCAACAAAAATGGTCCTTCTGATACTAATTACGAACAAAACCGTGCAAAGTATTGTTATTTGCAAAGGATAATGAACAGATTCAGACAAAAATCAATATTTATTTATGTCCGCAGCAGAAAAAATTTTTAACCCGTATCCCGGACTTCGTTCGTTTAAATCTGGTGAAAGTAATTTGTTTTTCAGCAGAGAAAAGCAAAGTAATGAGATAACGGCAAAACTTCTCAGCAACAGGTTCCTTGCACTGATCGGGCCCTCAGGATCCGGTAAGTCATCCTTGTTATCTGCCGGGGTTGTTCCCGGCCTGCCCGGCTTCAACAATGATCCCTCAGTTTCATCCTGGCAAATAATAAATTCCAGGCCGGGAAATACACCGATCAATAATCTGGCAAAAGACCTGGTAAATGCCGGTATTCAGAATGATTCAGAAAACACGGATAATAACCGGTATGAGAAGACTGCAGCTCTATTGCGTACCGGTTCTCACGAACTAAAGGAGATCCTTCGTGATGCAAAAAATAACATTAACAAAAATACCTTAATCATAATAGATCAGTTTGAAGAATTATTCAGGCAAAGAAGAAACATTAACCCCCGCACCATAAAAGATGAACGGGAAAGCTACATACAGTTGGTAATTGAATTGCAGAAACAGGAAGAGCTGCCCGTATTTGTACTGATCGCGGTACGTTCAGATTACATTCAGGAGTGTCATAAATTCCGTGAATTGACCGGACTGATAAATCAAAGCAATCATTTTCTGTCACCTATGACTACGGAAGATATTCTTGAAGTAATCCGCCGCCCGGCTGCCCTGGCCGGGGGTAAAACAGACACCGGGTTCGAAAGGCAGCTTCTCAATGATCTCCTTGATCAGTCAGATCCTCTGCCGTCATTGCAGTATATATTAATGAGGACATGGGAATACTGGATGAAACAGGAAAATTATGACAAACCGCTGTCGGTAAAAGAATATGAAGAAGTTGGAAAAATGGATAATGCCTTATCAATGCATGCTGATGAAATCTATGCGGAATTATCGGAAAACGGACAAAAAACCTGTGAAAAGATTTTTAAGACCATTGCACAAAAAGGCACCGGCGACCGTGATATGGCAAATCCGGCGCGTATTGCCGATATTGCCTCTATTGCCGGTATCGGCGTTGCAGATACAATTGATGTAATTGAAAGATTCAGGCAGCCCGGAAGATGCTTCCTTACTCCTTTTCATGATATTGAACTTAACTCCGGCACAATCATTGACTTGTCGCATGAAAGTCTGATCCGCTTATGGAAAAGACTTAATACCTGGGTTGCCGAAGAATCATCCTCGGTAGCAATTTATAACCGTCTGGCAGAAAAATCAAGACTTTACCAGATCAGGAAAACTGGTCTGCTTAAAAAACCTGATCTGGAAATGGCACTGAAATGGCGCGAAGAAAATGAACCTTCATTTGATTGGGCAAAATGGCATAATACTGCTTTTGAACGAACCATGGCGTACCTGAGAAAGAGCGAGGAAGAATTTAAGAAAGAGGAAGCTGAGAAATTTAAAAAACCAGTCAGGTCATTAAAAAAAGCACGCCTAATTGCCACATTTCTCGGTTTTGTTGCAATAGTTTCAATTGGCATGGTTTTACATACTTCAAATCTCTATACTGCAGCTACCAGGCAGTCCGCTCCGGCAGTCCCTGACATACCTCCTGCACGTGAACAGACAGCCATTAATGAAACATTAACAGGAGAAACCGGCAATTTAACAACTACTTCCGCAGACAGGGATAACAGACAAATTTTGCAGAATTCTCATAATCAAGGCATTAACAGCACCAACCCAGGGCAAAGGACTTCCGGTGAAAGATCTGCGGGAGAAATCAGCAGCAGAACCAACAGTCCGGGCAGTCAGGTGCCGTCTTCTGAAAGGGGTACTTCCGGCAACCCTCATGATAACAGTTCCGAAGATACTGCCCGTGAAAAGGAATACATGAACCGGATAAGAACAGCCGGGCATTCGCTGATAACAAATTCCCTTGAGCTTGAAGATAATGCCAGTCTGAAAGCTTTGCTGGCCCTTCAGGCAGAAAATTTCAGCAAGGAATATAATGAAAATGGCTATTATCCGGATCTTTATGCCGGACTTCACTCGTCACTTAAAGCAATATTCGGTAATACTTTCAATGTGTTCAGCGGGCATGCCGGATCGGTTAATTCTGTTGTATTCAGGCCAAACAGCAGCATATTCTATTCAGCCTCTTCTGACGGGAAGGTTTTACAATGGGATTTAGATGATGACACTAAAACCCCGGCAACTTTATTTGATATTAACGGCATCAATAATTCACTGGCCATATCATCAAATGGCCAGTGGCTGGCAGTTGCAACAAACGGACTTGGAATAAAGATATTCAATCCCACAAGGAATAATCCCTTTCCAATTACCGTTAACCGGGGCAGCAACAGGTTTATAGCGATGGACTTCCATCCTGATAACGAGCATCTTATATTCGCCGACTCCGATAACAACATAATAAAATACAATATAACCAGCGGAAACGATCACATTGTAGCGACGGCAGATAATGAGATATTTTCTTTGTCGGTGTCACCGGACGGAAATAAGATAGCCGCAGGAACAAGAGGAGGGCAGGCTGTTATTTGGACCGGTGAAACCAATTGGGAACAGCAGATTATCCATCAAGAAGAGGGAAATGATGTACATGCAGTTCAGTTTAATCATAACGGAACAAGACTGGCTACAGGCAGCCTCAGGGGTACTTTACAAATATGGGAGGTTGTGTCAGGAGACCTGATTACCAGTCTCAATGGTCATTCTGCCAGGATTGTCAATATAAAATTCAGTCCCGATAACAGTAAGATAGCATCTACAAGTTTTGACGGTACCATCAGGCTGTGGAATGTACAGGATCTTTCTTCACAGCCCCTGATTCTCAGTGACCACGGATCATGGGTCCTTTCAGTTGACTTCGACACTGAAGGTAAAAAACTTGTAAGCGGAAGCCGCCAGGAAAACAGGTTGATGAGCTGGTACCTGGAAACTGGTGATATGGCGGCTATTATCTGTTCAGAAGTCACCAGGAACCTTACCAGGGAAGAATGGAACCTTTATGTAGGAGAAGAAATCCCGTATATGGAAACCTGTCCCTTATAGTAATACTATAGATCGATCATCCATGATACTGCGTCTGACAAAAGAAGTAATTAAATTACTGTTATTAATTCTGATATTTCTTTACCCTCCTGTTCAGGTGAAGGCACAGAATGAATGCACCGCAGCACTTGAAAGAGCGGAAAATTTATTCGATCAGGGTATTATTGAAGAAATTCCGGTTATTCTGGCTGGTTGTTTAAAAAACGGATTCAGCAGGGAAGATAAAATGCGTGCTCAGAAACTTATGATACTCTCTTACCTGTTTGATAACAAAATTGAGGAAGCAGAAAAAACAATACTGAACTTTCTGGATGATAATCCGGAATATAAAATCAAATCTACCGATCCTGCTGAATTTGCTTCACTTTTCTCCAGGTTCAGGACCATACCATATTTATCGGCAGGAGTATTAATTGGAGGTAATTTATCACTTCCCCATATGCTTGAGCAATACGGCCCTTTTAATTCAATCAGGGAAAAGGGAACCTATTCATATGAAACAATTGATTTTCAAATCGGTGCCGGCCTGAATTTTTTCCTGGGCAATTCACTGGAGTTAAATATTGAATCGCTGTTCATTCGCAACAGTTTTGTTTATTCAAATCTGCAATACGGTTTTGCTCAGATATATAAAAAAGAGACATATCAAAAATTTGAATTTCCGGTATCTCTCAGTCTTGACCTTGGAAAAGGCAGATGGAAACCATACCTGAGGCTGGGAGGCTCATACGGGATTATTATGCATGCTGAAAGCAATTACGAAAGAGAATATATCAATACCGGGTCTGCCTATTACAGTCCCCTTGAAACGTATGGAATAAACATAAGTGAAAGGAGAAAGGAATACTCTTTTTCTGCTGTCGGTGGCGGTGGTATAAAGTATAAAATACCACGTGGCCATTTGTATTTTGATATAAGATATTTTTATTCACTGACCCATCTGGTCATCCCCGATAACAGGTGGGAAGATGAATTAATATACACTTATTATCATGCCGATAGTGATTTTATCGTGGATTATTTAACATTTTCAGTGGGATTAAGATATTCATTCTATAAATCAAAAAAACTCTGAACTCTGTATGCACCGTTTTTTAAATAAAAGTGTTTTACATCTCTCATACCTTGCGGTCTTCATGCTTGTTTTGGTGAGTTCATGCAGGGAGGAAACTTTCAGCCCTGCACAGGCTGACTCATTCATTAAATTTTATGGAAATTATTATAAAAACGAAGGCAGTGATGTCAAAAGCCTTGATGACGGAGGTTATGTTATTGCTGGTAATACATCTGTAAATAATTCAGATAGTGATATTATAGTTATTCTCACAGATAAGTACGGTAATGAAATTGGTACACCAAAAAATTACGGAGGTGCATATAATGACCATGCCAGTAGTTTAAAAGTACTCTCTGACGGGGGATTTGCCATTATCGGAAGTACAGAAACCGAAGCTCATGACCGCGCGATCATTAGCAATATGTATCTTATAAGAACAGATTCCGCTGGTGACACATTATGGACAAAAAACTATGGCGGATACTCCAACGATGTTGGTTATCACCTTTCAGAGACCAGTGATGGCGGGTTTATTTTAATAGGTTATACCGAAGACATTGCATCGGGTTCAACCGATATTCTTATTGTAAAAACCGATCCTGACGGAGAAATGATTTGGTCCAGAACACACGGAGGATCAGGTGATGATGTTGGCACATATATTACAGAAACAGATGACGGGTATATATATACCGGATACACAAACAGTTATTCTAAACCCGGTCAATCTATGTCCAATATTTTTATAGCAAAAACCAATACGAATGGCAGGCTTACCTTCCCCATCACTTACGGAAGTATGGGAGATGACTCTGGAAAATCAATAATTTCCGTTCCTGAAGGAGGTTACGTTGTCCTGGGTACAACAACAAACACTTCAACCAATACCAGGAATATCTATTTATCTCGTATCGAAGATGATATATCAAAGCCTTTATGGACTAAGTCCTTTGGCGATGAGGTCAATCACGACGCCGTATGTATTAAAAGGACAACCGAAGGCAACTTTATTATTACCGGCACACAGGAGTTGTCACAAGCTGATCATGTGATTTTCTTATTGAAAACTGATAGCCAGGGTAACCCGCTTTTCTTTAAGACATTCGGGGGTAGCGGTCATCAGCGTGGCGGAGCTGTTGATCTGTCTCATGATGGAGGTTATATTATTACCGGTTCTAACAAGGTGGGAGCTAATAGTATGATTACTTTAATAAAAACGAAAGGTGACGGAGAATTGTGATCCTCATACTTGTTAAAGAAAGCATTTTGTTGTTAAACAAAGCCATATATATTAATGATTATGAGAAACATATTTTTTTACTTCAATAATCTGCATTTCGATCTGTCTTCTTCCCGCAAGGGAAAAATATATTCACGGAGTTTGCTAACACTTCTGTTCACATTAATATCTGCGGCCGGGTTTGGACAGACAGCAGATTTTGTGGCAGATAAAACAGA
This sequence comes from Bacteroidales bacterium, assembly GCA_046483315.1. Lineage (GTDB taxonomy): Bacteria > Bacteroidota > Bacteroidia > Bacteroidales > PUMT01 > PXAP01. The sequence continues at coordinate 28,658 of JAWODJ010000112.1, forward strand.
AGTCTGTATCAGCGGGACCGTTACATTTTCTGATCAATCATCGGGGGCAACATCATGGGAATGGAATTTCGGTGAAGGAGCCGATCCCGCAACAGCATCAGGCGTGGGACCGCATGAGGTAATTTTTACTGCCGGTGGTTCCAAAACAGTAATCCTTACTGTTAATGATACCCTGACTGAAACAAAAATTGACTATATCACGGTATATTCTCTTCCCGAACCGCCAACTGCAGAAAATGAATCTTTTATCTATGACGGGCAGGAACATACTGCTTCAGCTACCGTTGCTGAAGATCACGATATAATATGGTATGATAATTCAACAGGAGGAAGCATAACATCACAGCCTGCCGGGACAAATGCAGGGACCTATACAGCCTGGGCCGAAGCAGTAAATAATGTCACCGGCTGTGCAAGCGCAACAAGAACGGAGGTTACACTGACCGTGGAACAGAAAAACCTTACCATTACAGCCGAAGATAAAACCAAAACCTACGGAGAACTTATTGAATTCGATATCTCTGCCCCTTCCGCTGATTTCTATGTCGGGGGACTGGTTAATGATGACCAGGTAACAGGCATTACCCTGGCAAGCGACGGGGCGGCAGAGGCGGCAACCGTCAGCCTCTCTCCCTACAATATCGTGCCCGGCGCAGCAACAGGCCCAGGCCTTGACAACTACAGCATCTCATATGTTAACGGAGCACTGACCGTGGAACAGAAAAACCTTACCATTACCGGTTCCTTCACTGCTTTTGATAAGCTCTTTGACGGAACCACCGATGCAGAAACAGATGAAAATAACTTAATACCCGAAGGTTTGGAAAACGGTGATGATGTTACATTGACGGATGTGGTGATTCAATTTGCAGATGCCGCCGCCGGCGAAGATATACAGGTAACCATTGTAAGTGCCGGAACAAAAGGAGCCGATGCCGGTAATTACAGCCTTTCCCTTATCGGTGCGCCAGTCACAGAAGCCAGCATTACCATGTCGCCGGTTATAACCAATGTTGTTTATAATGCATCAACAGGTAGTTTATCAATTGTTGGAAACCATCTCAGAACAGATGAAGAGATTGATGTAACCAGGCTTACAGTATCCAGGGGAGACGATTCTTATACCTTTACAGACAAATCAATCAATACAATACCATCCTCCGGTACCCAGGCAAACATAATGGTTAAGGGTTTTGAGAGGGCTGTTATGAACTGGATCTTTGATAATGATGAGTCAGTCTCCCTGGACGGGGAATCATACAATATAGCTGCAGCAACTAACTGGAACGGAATGTCGTTTGAAGATCCCGCATCCCCGGTCTTTGTTGTACTATACCAAGCCCCTTCAATAGTAGAAGCCACCTATAACAGGGTATCCGGAAATCTTGTGGTTACAGCTTCGGGGCTGGCAGCAAAACCCGGTACAGAAAAGGATATCGATGCAACAAAATTCACCGTTACGGGGAAAGGAAATGAAAGTCATACCCTGTCATTTAGTCCCGATGTAAAGGTATCATCAGATACAATGTTTGTTATTCCGGTAAAAGAAGGTGATAAAGAGCAGGTTGATCTTTTGCTTGATATCGAAGGTCTTTCTTCCAGCCAGGGTGATGAATATAATCTGGGGGCTGCTGACGGATGGAATATACCCGTTCATCCTGCCTACAATACAGAAGATCTGGAAAATAATCCGGTCACCGCAACGGAGATTAATAACCTGCCTCCCGTTGTATCAAATGTAATAATAGCAGGCGAACCCGGAATTGGTATTACAGTTGAAGGTGATTATGACTACGATGACCTGGAAAATGATTCGGAAGGAAATTCACTGTTTAACTGGTACAGGGCAACAGACGCTTCCGGTAGCGATTCTGCAGTTATCGAAGGGGAAACGGAGAAGACCTATACCCTGACTCTCGATGATGCAGGAAAATACATATCATTTGAAGTAACCCCGGTAGCCGTTTCCGGAGATCCTGAGGGAGAGCCGGTGAAAAGTTCATGGACCGGGGTGGTGAATGAACCGCCGTCGGTATCGGACGTTGTGATAAACGGCATACTTGAGGTGTGCAGGGAATTAACTGCACAATATGAGTATTTTGATCAGGAGCAGGATATGGAAAATGGAACAAAGATACGCTGGTTAAGGGCTGATGACAATAACGGATCCAATGCGGAGCAGATCTCTGAGGGGATCAGTTATATTCCGGCTCCTGAGGATGAAGGTAAATATATCCGGATCGAAGTAACCCCCGTTGCCTCAACAGGCGCTTCACCGGGAGACACTGAAAGGAGTGATTACTACGGGCCCGTTATAAACGCTTTACCCACGGTATCCATCAGTGGGCCCGCCGGGTTTTGCCAGGGATCGGAGGCAGATATTACCTTCAGCTTTACAGGCAAAGCTCCGTGGACAGTTAATTATACAGATGGTAATGATGAGATCAGATTTACCACTTCAGATAATCCTTATATACTGACTGTAGAAACCGGGGGAAACTACCGGGTAGTAAGCCTTACAGATGCCATAGGCTGTGAAGGAACAGATCTGGGCAATACCCTTGATCTGACAACTATACCCACTATCAGGCTTTCTGATAACTGGTATACAGAGAACTTTGAAAATGGCCGGGGAGAATGGACAAGTGCTACACCGTCCGGTGATATGCCCGATAGCTGGATATTCGGCCCTCCTTCCGGGGAAATATTTACTTCGGCCTCTTCCGGTCAGAATATCTGGTATACCGATGTAACAGACAGCGATACAGAAGAGCAGTCATGGATAACGGGTCCTTGTTTTGACTTCACCGATATCGAACGACCGATGATTGCAATTGACTTATGGAAAGAATTCGAAACTGAAAGTGATGGAGCTGTTTTGCAATTTTCTGATAATAATGCAAGGAGCTGGCACAATATAGGTGAGCCGGGATCGGGAATAAACTGGTACAGTTCATCACAGATTACCGGCAGGCCGGGGGGACAAGGAACAGGGTGGACAGCATCGGAAGCAGATGAAAATGGATGGCAGGAATCCCGTCATGCTTTGGACAATCTGATAAACAAGGAGCATGTAAGGCTCAGGCTTGCCTTTGGAAGGGAAGGTTCCGGAAAGAGTATAGGGGGAGTGGCATTTGACAATGTTCGTATCAAAGAACGCGAACGCCTGGTTCTACTGGAACATTTCACAAATGCAACTGATAATAAAAGTCTGGAAGCCAATAATACAGTACACAACATTGCACTTAACAACCCCTATGATATAATTCATATCAATTACCATACTTCATTCCCCTCAAGTGATCCCATCAACGAGATGAATGTCGCTGATCCGGCAGCACGGGCCTTTTACTATGGGATTACTTCTCCTCCTTATTCCGTAATGGACGGGGGTTCGGAAGGCACAGGTAATTATGACTATTCAGCTTCTGAAATAACCAGCAGGGACGTTATCCTGAGATCCCTGATAAGTCCGCTATTCACTATCTCCATTGATCCTGCCATGAATGGTGATGAGCTTAATATACAGGCAGATGTCACATCTCTTGTTGACCTGGATTCTCCGGATATGACTCTGCATCTGGCAGTTATTGATACTGAAATTACTGCTTCGGAGGCCGGACTTCAGGGTAATCATGTTTACCGGAATGTCGTAAAAAAATTACTGCCCGATGCCGGAGGTACCCGGCTAAATGCAGTCTGGGAACAAAATCAGACGGAAACATACAATTTCAACTGGACCATTGAAAATATTATCGATACACAAAATCTTGCCATCGTAATGTTCATACAGGATGAAATGACACGGCATATATTGCAGGCAGCGTCTTCGGCACAGTTTGATATACCGACATCAACAAATCAAACGGCAACTGCAGATATTGATTCAGAAATTATTTTTTACCCGAACCCGGTGACAGAAAACCTGTATATCAGATTTAAAAATCCCGTCACAGAACTCCTGATTATAGAAGCTTACAATATTTCAGGAAGCTTAATATTCAGCGATACTGTTCCGGAAGGAGCTTCGATTATTGAATTCAATGCAAATAATATTCCGAAAGGAGCGTATATATTCCAGATAAAAAATAATAAAGGAGTGAAAATTTCTGAGAAAATAATGATAATCAGTTAATAATCACTTTCCCCCGTTAAGTATATATTCGGACAAAACACGCATTATATTTGCCCGGTAACATCACCGTATCATCTTATCAAAGATTTTCATTCATTAGTCAGCCTTTTTAGAACATTGGTAAAATAACCCGCATTTTACCAAACAATTACAATTTTTTACGGTTATGCGCACAGGTTTATTCAGTCTAATTTAATCTTAAATTTTAACCGAAATGATATCTTTTATAAAGAACAACTGGGTTTCCAGAGCCGCTGCAACGAATCAGTCGCATTTAAGATTAATCATGGACGGTATCGAATTAATCTCTGTCCTGATCTCCATTCCAATATCATATTTCCTAACCAGATATCTTTTAAGTCATTTAAGCTATTCGTGGAAATTCAACCTTCAGGAATTTTCATTATTCAGTATCCTGATAATTTTGTCATGGTTCGTGTTTTCCAGGGTAACCTCAATGGCAAAACTACCAAGGCCACAAAGACACCTTACGCTGCTATTTCAGTTTATAAGGGTAAATTTTATTAATCTGATCATTCTGGTTATTCTGAAATTCGTTTTAAACTTTCAGTCAATACCTGTAATCTTTGTTTTTGTTCTTGTTCCGATCAGCATCATATTCACTTTTGCCATAAGGATGCTTGCTTTCAGCAAGTTTAATGTCTACCGGACAAATGGCAACAATACACGCCATGTAATAATCTTTGCCGACAGTTGTTCGGCTGGAATAATAAAAAAATTCACCGCAGAAAAAGAGTGGGGATTCAAAATCAGTTCAATAATCACAGATTCCCTGAAGATTAAAGAAAAATACGAAAAGGATATTAAAATCATTCCCGATGGCCTGGATATAAAAACACTTCTTGATTCTGATATCATAGATGAGGTTATATACAGCAAAGGCGAAATTGATGAAGAAGAAATTAACCGGATTGTAGAAATATGTGATGAAGTGGGAGTGATTTTCAGACTTCAGTCATGTACATCACCTGTTGATGCGGTTTATCTCAAAATGACCCCGGTAAATAACCACAAACAGCTGGCGCTGGTTGATATTCCCTCCAATAATATGCCCATTATAATTAAATCAGTCGCAGACATTTATTTTTCCATAACTGCCGTAGTACTTCTGTCGCCCCTTTTCCTGCTCATTGCATTGCTGATAAAACTGGAATCAAAGGGTCCTGTGTTTTTTAAACAGTCCAGGGTAGGTTTGCGCGGAAGAAAGTTCAATCTTTATAAGTTCCGTACAATGGTAACCAATGCAGAAGAGCTGCTGGAAAAATTAAAAGAAAAAAATGAAATGGACGGGCCTACCTTTAAAATGAAGAATGACCCCAGAATAACCCGGGTCGGTAAGTTTCTGAGGAAAACCGGCCTGGATGAGTTTCCACAGCTGTTCAATGTTATCGCGGGAGAAATGTCACTGATAGGTCCCAGACCGCCGCTTGAATCGGAAGTAAGGGAATATAAGCGCTGGCAACTAAGGAGATTGTCAGTTAAGCCGGGGATTACCTGTACATGGCAGATAATTCCTAACAGGAATGATGTAAAATTTGAAAAATGGATGCAGCTGGACCTTCATTACATAGATAACTGGTCACTGGCTCAGGATGTAAAACTGTTTTTCAAAACCATTAGCTCTATGTTCCTGGCAAACGGAAGATAACAATTGAGAGGCCGGCTTTTGAACATATGCATTTTCAATTTGTTGACTAATATTAATCAGCCAATAAATAATAACAATCTATATTTTTTCATGAAGACCAAAATAAAAGCAGCAATCATCTTCGCCCTGTTTGTTTCATTATACTCTTCCTGCATCCCCGTAAAAAGATTGTCATATGTTCAGTCTGAAAGGGGTTCGGATCCTTCTGACATAATTTACACAGGTCAGCAGATAGATAATATAATCAGGCCAGGGGATGAGCTGTACATTAGAATAACCAGCGCAGATGAGGGACAAACCAGTTTTACCCCGCAAACACAAACCGGGGGTATTTATGATCCTTCACTCTTAAGCTATACTGTAAGTGATGACGGTACAATAAAACTGCCCTATATCGGGAAGATAAGATTATCAAATCTCACACTGGAAGAAGCATCTGACAGCATTGAAGTAAACCTCGGACAGTATCTGTTCATACCATCAGTATATATAAGGTTTATTAACACAAAGGTGACTGTTCTCGGAGAAGTAAACAGTCCGGGAGTCTACATGTTTAATTACAAGAATATCAATATAATGCAGGCAATCGGATATGCAAACGATATTACAGAATTTGGAAATAGACGCAACGTATTGATAATTAGAGAGGAGGGTGCCAGAAAGACAAAAAAGCATATAAATTTATTATCTGATGATCTCCTGGAGTCGGAGTGGTATCTGATCAAATCAAACGATATTATCTATGTTGAGCCCCTTAAAAGAAAAAAATGGGGTATGAGCACGGTGCCGTACAATCTTTTTCTTTCTGTTATTTCAACGGCAATTGTCTTGATGACATTTCTGAATACAAATTAGTCCTTTTGAATCTTTTTAACCTTGTGAAGATGAAAAATTCCAATGACATATTTACTTCCAATATATTAGCTGCAAAAAGAGACCTTTTTAAATACTGGTATTTAATTGCAATATCCCTGGTAATAGCAATAGGCATTGCTCTTGCTTATATAAAATTCAGTGCCAGAACATACAGGGTCGGATCATCCATTCTGTTGAAAATTGATAAGAACCAGAACTACGGAGGAGGTTCAGACGATATTTTAAAGGCATTTGATTTTATGATCCAGGACAAAACCTTCCAGAATGAGATATACTTTATTCAGTCCCTTCCCCTGGTAAGGGAAGTCGTGAATGAAATGAATCTGCGTATATCATATTTCATGCAGGAAGAAGGAATCCCCAAACGCTTCACTTTCAGCCGTAAAAATATATATAAAGATTCGCCTTTCATTGTAATACCGAATGAAGGACATCTTCAACCGGTTAATCTTGATTATCATCTGAAAATTATTGATGATGAACGGTTTTTGATTTCTGCCACAGGTGAGGAAATATCGTTAATGGATTTCGGCCGGGAACAGATTGTTACTTCTGTGGCGAATTATAATTTGAACGGGGCATATAAATTCGGCAGTCCGATTGAGACTGAAAATTCTTCCTTTACCGTTGTTTTAAATTCCAATTTCAACCCTGCAGACTTTATTGGAAAAGATCTCTTTTTCAGGTTTAACCATTTGAATCATCTTGCCTCTTATTTTAAGAATTCATTGTCTGTCAGTGCACAGGGAATTGAATCAACAATGGCAGAGATAACTTTTAATACAGAGAATCACAGGCTCGGCACTGACTTTTTGAATGTACTGACAAGCAAGTATATAGAGAACAATATTGACGAGGCAAATCTTATGGCAAATAAAACCATAGAGCATATTGACAGACAGCTGGTTGATGTTTCTGGCGATCTGAATGTATCAGAGCAGCAATTACAAAATATCAGAAGCAATCACAGCATAATGAACATAGATGAAAAGGCTGAAAACATACATAATCAGTTGAACGAATCCAGAAATCTAAGAGATGAAGCTCAGAGGAGGCTTAATCATCTTGAGCAGTTAAATGATCATTTCATTCAATACAAGGATTCTTCACGGATCCTTGCCCCCTCTTCGCTCGGACTTACTGATCCTCTTCTTAACAATCTCATACAGGAGCTAACCACCTTAAACTCCGAAAAACAACGTATCATAAGCCAGGACCAGGTAAAAAGTCCCCGGCTTCAAACCATCGACATCAGTATTGAAACGCTGAAAAATGCAATTGAAGATAATTTAAGCTTCACCATCAATACAGCCAGACGTGAAATCAGCAACCTTAATGAAAAAATAAATGAACTAAACAGCGAATTTGCAGAATTACCGGGAACCCAGAGAGAACTGCTGGGAATTGAGAGAAGGTTTAATCTTAACGATGCAATATATACCTCCCTGCTTGAACGAAGAATACAGGCACAAATAATAAAGGCTTCAAAGCTGCCTGATGCGAAAATAATAGAGCCTCCAAGGTATATGGGCATAGCTAAACCCAATAAGATAATAATTTTGTTCCTGGCCATATTTGCAGGATTGTCATTCCCTACAGTTCTTATTCTTCTCAGAAAAATAATAGCAAACAGGGTTTCCAACAAGGAAGACATAAAAATAATCACCAGTATACCGGTAATAGGGTCCATCAGTCACAATGATTACTCCGAGCAGAATATTGTAAAAGCCTATCCAAGCTCGCCGCTTACCGAAGCATTCCATATTCTGCGAAGCAACCTGGTTTATTATCTTCACGGCAATAATAATCAGACTATCCTTGTCACCTCCTCTATTCCCGGCGAAGGCAAATCCTTTTCAGCAGTCAACCTGGCTACAAGCTTTGCAATGGCAAACAGCAAAACCATACTTGTTGAATTTGATCTGAGAAATCCCAACAGGTATGCCGATGCGTTTAAAGCAAATGAACTGGTTGGGCTCAGCTCCTACCTGATAAACAAAGCAACCCTGGATGAAATAACAGTTCCTTCGGATATATCAAACCTGGATATTATTCAGGCCGGGCAAATACCGCCAAATCCGGTAGAGCTGATATCCGGCAGAAAAACAAGCGAGCTGCTGAACGAACTGAAAGAAAAATACGATTATATTATCCTTGACACTCCACCGTATGGTCTGGTAACCGATTCATTCCTTCTGATGCACCATGCAGATATAAAGATTTTTGTAACCCGCCTGGGCTATACAAAGAAAAGGGCTCTTTCAGCAAATGCTGAAGATATAGAGAGCAAGAATATTGACAACCTTTATATACTGATGAATGATGATAAGGAGGATAAAATGGGTTACGGGAAATACACTTATATGAAAAAAGAAAAAAAATCCACCGGAATTTCCAGAAGAAAGATAGCGGTGTTTTAACCTGGATTAATATATTAGGGATGTGGACTTTGATACGGGCCGGTTAATACTGATCCCTGCCCCTGAGTAGTAAATCTGCAACATTTAAAAAGATCTTTTTTACCCTCCATGGAATTCTTACTTTATGAAGGAACCTTTTGAATCTCATTAAAGGATTTAAATAATACAGGGAAGGAGATAAAAAATCAGTTGATTCTTCCTTTGACACAATTATTTCTGCCCCAAGCGAATCTTTAAACTTTTTCAATCCCTTATTCCCTTTTCCGGCGGGTATCGCTCCTAAATTATAACACGAATAGCCTTCCTTTTTCAGGCTCAGAGTCCCTTCATAAAGAAGAAACGATGGCACCGATTTAAGGTAACCATTTTTGCTTATCCCCATAAGAGTGCCATATGCCCTGCCTATTGAATCGAGGAAAAGCTGCACACCCAGGATCTCATTTTTATGCCCGGCATAAAACAGTCTGGCCTTCTTTTTTTTCAGCAAACTTTCCAGTACACCTTTATCTGAAAAGGGAATGCCCAGGGGCATGTAACTTCCATAACCCTTTGATTTCCTGATTTCCCTTGTAGAAGTAAGAAGATCAAATAATTTATCCAGCACCTTTTTTGAGTATGTTGACTTAAAGATTACGCCTTCTCTGGCAGCCTTTCTGGCCCTTCGTCTTATTTCCGGATCAAATCCTTTTATAATGCTCTCATTATCTTTATTAAGATCCATATAATACTCCATCCTGGCAAATTCCCTGAACCTGCCCGGCCCGGCAGGAATATAGTTTATAAAGTCATATGATTTTATTATCACCCTGATATAACCATTCTTAACAGCATAATCAAGTAATGCATTTTTACACATGCCGGGTAATTCCTTTTCACCCTGCCATGAACTGATACCTGCATAAAAAAAGAGCTGTTTTTCGGGCCCTTTCCCGATTTTAACCTCAAGTCCGCCAATCAGTGCCACAACCTGCTCATTCTGAACAAAGCTTAAAAGGAGCGGTTCCCTGGTGGCGGAAGAGACAGCATGCAGCCAGGCACTTGTCATAAAAACACTGCCATTATATTTTTTCAGCAGCTCATCCCATGTTTCCGGGTTATGATACTTTTTAATGGTTATCCTCATTCTGTCTGATCAGGTATTTTAAAAAATTTCAGAAAGCCTTTCATCGGGGATCATCCGTGACATTCTGGTAATAAATAACAGTTTTACAAAGCATATTGTTTAATTGCAAAAAAATATCATATCACATTGAACAATATTTAACTTTTATCCTTAATGAGACTGAAGGTGTTAAAGTAATTTTCCCTGCGGGATACCTTAATGAATACGTAAAATATCAACAATTGTCTCATATATATTCTTCAGGTATTCATAAGTAATATTTTACCCTGATTCATTCAATGAAGATTGATTTATATAATATAAAACTGGATATAAAAAGCTCTGCCGGGGTAATTGCTGATTGCAGGAATTTTTTTCATTCAAACCGTGTCAGCACTCTTTTCTTTCTGAATGCACACTGTTTCAATGTTGCACAGAAGGAGGCCGTATACCGTAAAGCCATAAATGAATCGGACCTTCTGCTTAATGACGGTATAGGCATCAGTATTGCATGCAGGATGGCAGGTATTAAACCTGTTGAAAACCTTAACGGTACAGATCTGATACCAGTGATTCTTTCACTTGCCGCCAGGGAAAAAGTAAAAATATTCTTACTGGGAGGGAAAGATGGTGTTGCTGAAAAAGCCGCCGTTAAAATAAAAGAAAAGATCCCGGGGATTGAAATAGCCGGTACAGAGTCAGGTTATTTCAGCGGCAACCGGGGAAAAGAGGTAATTAACAGAATTAATGATTCCCGGGCAGACCTGCTGCTCCTGGGCATGGGTGTGCCTAAACAGGAATTATGGGCTGTCAGGAACAAACCGTTGTTAAAGAATGTCAAACTTATTATTGCCGGTGGTGCTATCCTGGACTTCATTTCCGGTCAGATAAAAAGGGCTCCTTTATGGGTGAGGAGAAATAATCTCGAATGGTTATACCGGCTTTATCTGGAACCAGGAAGATTGTGGAAAAGATACACTGCCGGTAATATTCTTTTTTTCTACCACCTGGTAAAATTGAAATTTTTCCCCGGGAACGAAAAAAAATCTCCTCTCAGAATTAGCAAACAAATCAAAGTTCAGAATTAAAATGAAACGAATAGCACTCTTCAGATTTCATCATCAGTTCGAAAGAAACAGGCATCTTTTAAAGTTTTTAAAATACCTGAATCCTGAAATGGAGATATACGGCCTTTACGGAGGACCTCCGGAAAAATTTTCTGAAGCTGGTTATATGCTGGATGAGGTGCTTACTCATAATTTTCTGATAGAAGACAGGGATTCAACCTGGAAATGGAAACACAGTGACATGGCTTTTCAACTCTGGTACAGGGATTACGGACACCAGGTTGATTTCGACATGATGCATTCAGTTGAATGGGATCTGCTTTACTTTGAATCTCTTGATAAGTTGTTCGGCCATGCAGACCAAAACACTCTTGCTCTTACCGGGCTGGTGCCATTGAACAGAATTGAAAAAAGGTGGTACTGGACCAGACATGAAACAGAAAGGCCGGAGTGGTTAAAATTACATGACTATTTCAAAACAAATTTCAACTATAATAAAGCTCCTTTCGGAATGATCGGACCAGGTACATCCCTTCCCCGGAACTTCCTGGAAAAGATCAAAGACGTTGAAATACCATATCTCTCGAACGATGAATTAAGAATTCCAATGCTGGCCCAGGTGTTCGGCTTTAAAATGGAGGATACAAAATTCTACAGAAAATGGTTTTCCGACCGTGAGCTGAAATATTTCAATTCAAATGCCATCGGAATTGATATCAGAACAATTGAAAAGCAGCTTAAAAAGAAGAACGGAAGACGCGCCTTTCATCCCTGTAACATGTCACTGACTTATGAACAGCTGGTTGGCCTTCACAATCTGATCAGGGAAAATACCTCCTCCCGGACCAGGAATACCAGTTTTCTCTCTCTTTTAAAAAATGCATAAAGCCATGTCCTTTATACTTCTTGTTTTCCTTACAATTTTCCCGGCATGCTTTAAAGACAGTCCCGGGATTGATACAGACCCGATTGATCTTCCTGCAGATGCAGGTCTCCGGGATATTGATTTATGGGATCCTCCCGTTACAGCCATACATATTGACCCGCTGAACACCGATGATCCCGTTAAAGACGGTTCAGTCCAGCACCCATTCAGCTCATTCAGTGAAATCACCTGGAACGACGGTGCCGTCTATGCACTGCGAAGAGGGACAACAACCGAGACCGGAACCATCATGATTTTCGCCGACAATGTTACCCTTGCCTCCTACGGAAAAGGTGCCAGGCCGGTAATAAAAAGCCTCTCTGAAGACTATGCCGTTTCAACAAGCTGGCAGGGCGGTCATAACATAACCATCAGAGACATCGAAGTGCATGCCCCTGATGCCATTAGTTCGGTCATCTTCAGAACAAACAGCACCAATGGTAAAGTAATAAATGTCAGGCTTCACGGTTCCGAATGGGGTTTGCGGGCACTTAACAATATAGACGGTCTCTATATTTACAATACAGAGATATTTGATACCGCCGATGACGGTATTTTTATAAGGGAAACACGCAATATTGAGATTGCGCATAGCCATATACACCGGGTAAACCGAAACTGGAAGCCTCCATCAACACCCGAAGACGATGCCTCCGGAGACGGCATACAGTTATACCTGTGCAATGACTGGCACGTGCACCACAATATCATTGACAGGTCAGATACCGGCAATAAATTCTGTTTTATCTCCAACAACCCGGAGCAGGATAACGGAATATTTGAATACAATCTTCTCAGCGGGCCGAGACCACCCGGTTACTCAATATATATAGGTGACGGCAGAAATATAATTATCCGTTACAATTATATAACAGGCCCTTCACAGTCACCCCTCTGGTCACATGCCTCAGGCCTGAAAATTTATTACAACATTTTCACAAACATTTCGGGCCCTCTTCTGGTAAGCGGCTCGGCTGAAGTTTACAACAATTTATTTTACAATAATGCTATGGGAATCGAAGGCGGGAGGATAACGGCAAAAAACAATATTTTCGACCTGGGCGCGGTGGACAGACCCAGGTTCAATGTAAGGGATCTCACCGAAAGCAACAATTTATTTGTCTATGGTCTGCCTACCCGGAATTCGGAAACGGGAGATCCCCGGTTTGCCGATCCGGAGAACGGGAATTTCAGATTGTTGCCAGAATCCGATTGCATTGATAAAGGAGCTGATGTCAACTTAAAACAGGATATTGAAGGCAACCGGGTTCCTGCAGGCAGTTCGCCTGATATCGGACCATTTGAGTTCCGGCCGGATAACCGTAAAAAATATACACATACATATGCCAGATAACAATAAACAAATATTTCATATCGCATGTGCTGTCGATGACTCCTTCAGTTATCCGCTGTCGGTAATGCTTCTCTCCTGCCTGGAAAACAACAGGCAGCACAATTTAAAAATACATTTGTTCAGCGCATCCCTTTCAGCGAAATCTGTCGAACTGTTTGACGATCTTGTCACACAATATGGCCAGCAGTTTAAATTCTACAGACTCAATAATGATGTTTTTGAAGGATTACCCGTAAGCAACAGGATTTCCGTTGCATCATATTACCGCATTATAATGCCCGAACATATAGATCCTTCTGTTGAAAAATATCTTTATCTCGATGCAGACGTGATCATAAACAATGATCTTGAATCACTTTTCATGATCAACACGGGTGATAAAATACTTGCTGCAGTGAATGATATAACCTCGGTCGATATGAAACTTGAACAAAAGCATAATATACCGGAGAGGCATAAATATTTCAATGCAGGTGTACTGTTAATTAACAAAAATAACTGGCTGAAGCAGGATGCGGGAAAACGGGTTCTCCGTTATCTCAAAGAAAACCGTGAATTATGCGACTATCATGACCAGGATGGTTTAAACGGCGCTCTGTACAAAGACAGGCTGACAATTTCACCTGTATGGAATCAACAAGTCGGGCTGTTCTTTGTTGATAGTGATATCATCAGGGAAGTTTACCCCGATGATATTGAAAAGGCAAAAAGAGATCCGTTCATCATTCATTTCAACGGTGGCGAAAAACCATGGAACCGGGTATCGGCACACCCTTTTAAAAAAGAGTTTAAGAAGTATGCCAGGCTGGTAAACACTTTTAATTATTCGGAAAAAGCCGGTTTTAAAAAACTTGTAAAACGCCATCTGATTTACGGGTTGTTCGGATGGAGAAATGTCAGCAGATACTATTACAAAAAAACAAAAACAACAGGATAGAAAATGGAAATAAACGGCAAACCGGGAAAGATAATGTACCTGACTCACCTTGATGCCAGGGACAAACGGGAGTGGTCGGGAACACTATACTACATGGCACAATCACTAAAAAAACACGCCGGAGAAGTTGTTTATGCCGGACCGTACTATCCGAAACTACTGTTTCTTATCTTAAAAATAATAAACAGGCTCTCTCTTATTATCTTTAAGAAAAGATATAACACACCCTATAACTATTTCCTGTCGCTCGTATATAAATACCATTTTACAAAGAAGATAAGAAAAGAAAAGCCGGATATTGTTTTTGCACCGGCAGCTTCGGGAGAGATGAGCAGGTTGAAAACCGATCGCCCCGTCATCTATCTTGGAGATATAACATTGAATTTGCTGATAGACCGTTATCCAAATTTCACCAATCTCTCCCGGCTCTCGTTATGGGAAGGGGAGATTGTCGAAAGAAGCACCTTCAGAAATGCAGCAGCGCTGGTCTTCTCTTCACAGTGGGCAGCTGATTCAGCCATGAATGATTATAACGTTCCCCCTGAAAAAATTCACATCATCCCATACGGTGCCAATATGGACAGGCTTCCCGAAAAGGAAGAGGTTACAGTTAAAAAGATCGGCAGGCCTTTAAAACTGCTGTTTTTGGGAGTGGACTGGGTAAGGAAGGGAGGAGACATCGTGTTCAACACTTTTATTGAGCTTAAAAAACAGGGAATTGATGTTGAACTGACTGTCATTGGCTGCACGCCACCGGAGAAATACCGGGACCCCGCAATGAAAGTTATACCGTTCCTTAACAAGAATAATGAAAAGGATGCTGAAGTACTCTATAATATTCTGATGGACAGCAACTTTCTTTTCGTCCCTTCAAGGTCAGACTGTACGCCCATAGCTTTTTGTGAGGCAAATGCATTTGGTTTGCCGGTAATTACAACAGATGTAGGAGGTATCGGTTCGGTTATCGAAGATGGCGTGAACGGCCATCTGTTAAGTCCCGATGACCCGCCTGCACGTTATGCGGCGATCATATCATCCTATAATGATAATAACGGCAACTATTCAGCATTTGTAAAGAGCAGCCGTGAATACTATGAAAAAAATCTGAACTGGGATCAGTGGGGCAGGTCGATGGACAGGCTGATGACGGCATTGATCCGTGCAGAAAACAGCAATTAACAATATGGAAAGGATCCTGCCAAAGATGAACCGAGCCTATTTATATCCATTATCTGCCAGGTATAAAAAAGAGAGTCAGAATCCTTACCTGGATAATTTCATGGATTCCCTGAAGGACAGGTTCATCTTTCTAAACAGGCATTCACCTTCAAATAGCGGGATACTGGACATTCTTAAATACCTGGGTAAAACAGATTACCTGTTCCTGCACTGGCCTGAAAACATGGCGGAAAAGAAAGCAGGTATTATACAGAGTCTTTTCTTTATTATGCTTATCCCTTTACTGGGTCTTATAAACATAAGGATCATATACATCCTCCACAATAAAATATCACATACAAACAACAGGTACCGTATTAAAAAAGCTATCTCCGTTACCCTGTTAAAACATAGTTACAAAATCATAACCCATTCGAAGGAGGGAATTGACTTTATCAATTCAATAACAGTCTCAAGGCCTGATATATTTTATTTCCCCCACCCTATACCTCATGAAGAGCCCTGTCCTGTTACTGTTAAAGATCTGGATATACTGATCTGGGGTAATATTGCCCCGTACAAAGGGGTTCACAATTTCCTGGGACAGTTAAGAAAATCCCGGGCCGGTTCACGATGGAAGATATTGATAGCAGGTAAGGTCTCATCACAGGAATACCTTGAGGAGCTTCAATCGGCAGGAAATGATAATTTAACCATAAAAGATCAGTTCATTGATGATGATCAGCTCAGCAGGCTGATATGCCGAAGCAGGATAGTTTTATTTCCCTATCATAAAAAATCAATTCTCAGTTCCGGTGCATTTGCAAAAACACTGGTTTTCCCGGTTGAAATAATCGGGCCTGCATGTGGTGCATTTCTTGATTTTGACCATATGCCACATGTTCACACCTTTGATAATGAAGAGGAGATAATACCCCTGATAGAGAACGCCCTGGCAAACCCGGTAAATGATTATTATAAACATCTGGAAGATATTTCAGAGAAATATTCGTGGAAAAGCTTTGGCGCAGCGTTCAGCCGGGAATTAACAAAAAGCACGACCCTTTTATTAACCGGTAAGGTAATTCAGGATCATATAGTAAATTAAACGAAATGCAAAAGAGATACATCATTATATCACCCGTAAGAAACGAGGAGGAGTACGTGGAAAAGACACTGCGTTCTGTTGTAAATCAGACTGTACTGCCCTCTGAATGGATCATTGTAAACGACGGAAGTGATGACGGCACGGTAAAGATCATTGAGCCCTATTTAAAAAAGTACGACTGGATAAAGCTGGTAACCGTTCCCAACAGGGGCTATTATCTTCCGGGAACAGGGGTTGTCAACGTTTTTTACAAGGGTTATGAAAATATCAGTGATAAAAACTGGGACTTCCTGGTGAAGCTGGATTGTGATCTGTCATTTTCAGAAACATATTTTCATGATCTTCTTGAAGAGTTTAATAAGGACCCCAAATTAGGTATTGCAAGCGGTTGCATATATAACGTAATAAATGGCAAACTGATGAGGGAGAAATCGCAGAAAGACCATCCTTTCGGTGCATCGAAAATGTACAGGAGAGAATGCTTTAAGTCCATTGGCGGCATAAAGCCCGTGCCGGGCTGGGATCTGGCAGATCTGCTTTCAGCCCAGATGAACGGTTGGAATACAAGGTGCTTCTTTGATATGGAAGTTGCTCATTACAAAATCGGAGGTGTCAGGAGAACGGGACTTACGAAGGGTAAATTTCTGCAGGGCAGGTTCCAGTACCGTTTCGGCTACACTTTTTTCTACACCCTGCTGAAATCACTGTATCATTTAACCTCACGCCCGTTTATAATAAGCGGTGTCGGTCTGATAACAGGCTATATATATGCTGCATTCAATAAGGAAGAGAGATATTTTGACCGGGAAATGATAAAATATATGAGAAAAAGACACCGGGCCTATCTTCTCTCAAAACTCAATATTCACATCAGCAAATGAGATTTTCCATAATCACGGTATGCAGAAATAACCTGCCCGGCCTGCAAAGAACATGGGAAAGCATAAAAGCACAGACATATGCAGGTTTTGAATGGATCGTTATTGACGGTGCATCAACAGACGGCACTGCAGGGTTCCTTACAAACCTGGATTATGATAATATTTCGTTTGTTTCTGAACCTGATGAGGGACTTTATCATGCGATGAACAAAGGTATAAAAATGGCCAAAGGTGATTACATGGTTTTCATGAACAGCGGCGACCTTTTCATGTCGGAGAGGACTCTATCTGAGGTATCCGGCATTATCGACTCAAATCCTTACCTGATTTTCATCTATGGAGATTCAATAGATTTTGACAATACAGGGAAATCCCGTTACAGGAAGGCAAGGGATCACCGGACTGTATACAGGGGCATGTTCACTCAGCACCAGTCCATGTTTTTTGCACGGTCAATAGAAGGTGTACAAATAAGATATTCGCCCGAATACAAGTATTCAGCCGACTATCAATTTATAATCAGACATATAAAAAATTGCAAAGCCCCTGAAAATATAGAAAAAATCGATGCTCCTCTCAGCAGGTTCGAGCTTGGGGGTATTAATGAGACAAGGAGGTTTCTTGCCATCAAAGAGGATTTTAAGATCCGAAAAGAAGATCTCGGCCTGAACATACTATTAAACAGCACACTGTTTCTTGCCCATTATATTCATACAATAACCAAACAGCTTATTCCCGGACTGATGGCCGGGTTAAGGTATTCTACAGCCGGAATAAACCATCCCCGTCAGGAATAAAATATCAGATAATCACCTCCCCGGCATACAAACTGCCATAATAGGAAAACCAGGATCCGCTTGGCGGATACCTGTAGAGAATATCGCTTCTGGCCAGTAAAAACATCTCTATCAGGTCATCCTCATAAGAATTCTCATCAACTCTGTGATGTAAGGTAAGTGTAAATGTAACGGACTGAAAGTCTTTTGCATAAGTTACCAGATTAGGTATGCTGTCTTTAAGATTATCGTAAACCACCTTCGAATCAGTTGCAAGATATACAACATACCCGTTGTCTCCATGATTCGCGGTAAGCTCCCTGACCCGTGATCTTATAATATCGAAGCTCTTTTCAGGCTCCAGCCAGTAAGGTGTGTGGTTGCTATAAGGAAGGCTTTTATCATAATATCTGATATGCATTCCAATAACAATTTTACTCTTAAAAAAGTGCTCAGAAAAACCATCAATTTTTTCCTGGTATCTTGGCTTCAATTTCAATCCGTCAAAAAACGGTTTAAGCAATTGCGGGTCGAGGAAATTAAAATGAGTATTAAATACGACAGTATCTCTCCCGCAGTCAGTCCCGTTTTCAATCAGATCAATACTCCATGCTCTTCGCTTTTCCCTCAGGCGCATCATCGACGAAGGGGTGCGCCCCCTTAAAAACTTATGGACAACCTCTATGAACACCACAGGCAGAAAAAACCTGAAAGGAAAAAGAGGCAGTCTCCTCAGGAGCCTCTTTAAAAGCCCGACATTTTCCTCATAGATGATCCTGACCCCGTCAATCTCATCGGGAACTTCAAAAAAAGTACCAAAAGCGTTTTTTGATTTATCACTGAAATACATTGAAGGAGCCCAGTTAATAACCAATGCACGATTCGTCTTTTTGGCGTAATACCATGCATGAGCTGTCGCCAGCAGGTTATCGCCTATTCCTGCATTTCTCCTGGATATTACTTTTTTGTTGCTTTTATGTTCCATAAAAAATTTCAAATAAAACCAGCATTTCTCGTTTCTTCGCGTTCAGCCGGAAATTATTGCTGATCAATTATAAATGCCCTGCTGTAGGATCTTCCCGATTCTGCAACAAGCTGAATTATATATACCCCTGTTCTGTACTGAGGCAGTGGAATTTCAAAAGTCTCTCCCTGTCTGGCAAACAGGGATGTGCTGTAAATTGCCTGGCCCGCAGAATTATGAATAAACAGGGTAATATCCCCCTCCAGCCCGGGTTCCGCGATAAGTATGTTTACAACATTTTTTGCCGGATTGGGAAATATGATAAAGGGAGGTGTATCCTTCTCCCCTTCCGGGGGAACAATAACGGTAACACCATCTGTCCATTCATATGCCCCGATATCATAAGAATTTCCCTGGGGCCTGGATGTGCCGGCAATATCGTGAGTTACAAGGAAATATTCGGTATATTTTCTCATATATGCATTACCGTCCTGGTTAACATTCGCAAGAAATTCAGCTTCCCGGTCATAGACCAGGGAGTCTGCCGCATCTATGGCAGGAGATTCCTCCTCCAGCCTCCAGTCGCCTGTATCATGCCACTCATACCAGTGATGAACGAATTCTGCATCAGTGCCGTAATGCCGGGAATCTTCATCATGGTAGGTATACGAGATAAAGGGATTGACAAACAAAGGGTCGGCAACGAAATAGCTGTCTGAACCATCACTGTATTTGTTCAGACCGGACTGTTCAGTGCCATCCTCATTCCAGTGAATATTACCCGAGCCGTCAATAAATCTGTAGCCTGCGCTGAACGGGTCTGTTATATTATAAAAAATTGAATTCCTGATATTGGGGTTATATGCCGGTCCGGTTACAACCTGATAATAATTGACAAAGGTGCTGTTATAAATTTCCTGTGGCCCTGACACAAAACCGTATCCCTGCCTGTAGTTGCCAAGGTACCTGTTATCATGATCCTTGTCTGTCCCGACAAAAATGCTGTTATAAACCCTTGTATTCCAGTTTGACCCCAAACCACCAGGCCCCACAAATATGCAGTTTTCAACATGAAATACCGGGGCAGCGGCATGAAATGCCAGTTTATAAGGATGCATAAAAAACATTGAATTCCTGATATATACAGGTCCGGTATCTCCGGCTGCTATAAAATTAAATTTCCCGCCGTAACGTGATCCGTCTATTATGGAATTCTCCATTTCAAAATATCTGACCCCGGCATCAACGCTGCCCGTTATCTGGATACCATCGCCGCCCGGTTCATCAGCCGGGTTTTCCGTATAATGATAGTTTGACCAGTCCCATTCCCTGTTATAATTCTCGATATGCAGATTATCAATAAAGAAAGAATCGATAGCATGGGCAAAGATCCCGTCATGCCAGATATTTGTCAGATAAACGTTTCTAAGGTCCACCCTGCCGATTTTTTGTATTCCGATGGCCCTGTATCCGTAGATAATCTCCAAACCGTCAACAATCAGGAACCCGTCTCTAGGTTCTGTTTGGACATTATCAGCTTCATAGTCACCGAGAAAATCCCATGTATGAGTAAGGTAAGTTGTATCCTGCGGTGCCCCCTGAACAATCAAATCAACAACCATATGATCTGTCCCTATGCTTCTTAAACCTCTGCTACCCAGGGTTAACAAAGGCTTTTCACCTTCTCCGTATGCGCCAACATAAATAAATTGTCCAATAAACTGGACCCTGGGGTCAACATCATGGGTTACCCCTCTTTTAAAAAGTATGGCAGTGTTATCTACATTAACGGCATTTTGTCCCGGATCCCATTTCGGGTAAGGGAACACGGGGTCAATATGAAAGCTGTTAATAGGATTTGTGATACTTCCATCCCCCTGTGAAGACTCAGAATAATCTATAAAGATGGTGTCCCTCACCCACTCGGGCAATTCCGGCACCTGGGCATGAATATCTGACAGCAACCCTGTAAACACCAGGATTTGAATTGAAAAGGAAAGAAAAAAAACTCCCGCTCTTCGGGTCATTTTCCCTGAAATCCTTTTCAGGGAACAGGTACAGGATTTTTCTATCATCTGGTAGGTTAAGTAATTATTATACTTATAAACACCTGCAACATTTTTATGTTTAAACAATTCAATGTATTTATGCCGGTATGGATAAATTATCAGACCGGCGGATACCAGTGCCGGTATCCACCAGATATAACATCATACTTATAGCAACAATGCCTGACAATATCTCAAATGAGGTAATACTGTTGAATATCAGTAACAGCTGAAAAAGAAAAAACAGCTTAATAAAAACTGTTCTTTTATCTGTCTTCGCAAACAGAACCTTAAAAATAATATACAATACCATCAGCGAAGTTAACAGGCCGTATTTAAAAAATAACCCCACTATGCCTATATCAGAAAGGTAGTAACCGTACCTGAGTGAAATCATTGCCAGTCTTCTTCCATAGGCGGATCTTTCAGTCGGTTCGCCGTTACCTATGATATAGGCTGATTTTTTATTGTCATTCATCGACATAAAATAGTCTGCCGCGCGAACCCTTATATATGAAGTGCCCTGCGAACCCTCTCTTTCGGCCGATTCTTTCATCTCCATGATTATGCTGTGAAAAGCAAAGAAGCCTGAAATCACAATAACGGAATACAGGCTGAAAAGCAGCACCTTGTTTTTAACCTGCCTGTTTGCAAGAAGATATCCGGTCGACAATAATATATATAAAGCCAGTATGGACCTGAAACCGGAAAGAACTGCCACAAGGAATAACAGCATTGCCCCGGCGCCATATTTCATTTTTTTGGTCGTAAAGAACCTGTCCACCGACAAAAAGAACCCTATGTGCATAAAGTAGGTCCCCGGAAGGTTCATGCGTATGGTCCCCCGGTCCAAAAATATCTTGGCATCGGTAATAAGTGTCGGATATAGCAGATACTGTACTATAAATATGACCCCGCCTGCTATTCCGAAATAAAACAGCAGGTCAATAATCCACTGCGGCCTGGGAGCAAGGTAAAACAGCAAAAAATAAAACAGAAAGGCGTACATATGTCTTTGCTGGTAAAGAGTTATTCCCCATGATTGATTATTAAAATAAACGGCTCCCAGTGAACTTATCATTACACCGGAAAGTAAAAGGATTACAGCAACAGAAAAATGCTTTTTTACAGGCTGGCCCGAATGGCCGTAAATTAAAAACAGGGCGAGGTTTCCTACAATCAGCACCACTGTAAGAATATCCAGTAACCTTACCATTATTCCCAGTCCCCGCAGCTGGTACAAACCAACTGAGGCAAGGATAATGGATACTATAAGTATTTTTTTATATAACTGCATTAAAAAATCCGCCCCCGCTTCTGTAATTTTATATCAATTAGGTGGTAATTAAACATTCTCATAAGATAATTGTTTGAACTGGCAGTAAAATATGATATAATATTTAGAAAACAGATCAAAAATCTTCCGTTTACAAGACTCCCCAAATGAGAATCAACAGTATTTCCAAAAAGGTATCAGGCGACAAGGCCATTCTTTCGGCAGAAATAGAATCCCCGGGCTTTAATAATGATATCAAAACAATATTCTTTTCTTTTCCAAAAGAATATTCAGATCACATGCCTCTTTCAGCCGATCCGTTTTTCCCCGCTGTATTGATACCCGCTATGGTGGCCGGGGAGGATCTTGAAATTATACCGGCAATCTCAGAAAAGATCCTTGATAACCAGTCCACTATCCAGGATATTTTCAAAACCTGGCATCCCGATAAGCTCAGTAAGATAAATGTACGCGCAAATAGTTTCTATGAATCTTCAGCCAACGCCAGCAGGAAAAATGCAACCTTTTTCTCCATGGGAGTGGACTCAATGTACACCATGCTAAAGTACCTTCCAAAAAACGATCCCCCGGAAGGGACACAGCTCAACACCCTGGTATACATGAAAGGCCTGGAACTGCCGCTAAGTACATACTCGGCAGGACAGGACAAAGAAGTTATTGCAGCGATCAAAAATGTCGCCTCACATTACAGTCTGGATTTAATAACAGGCGAGACCAATATGCGGGATATTTTCCCTCTCGATTTTGTAAAACTATACCTCGGGCCCTGCCTGGCTTCATCAGCACTTTCGCTGTCAGAAGGTTTCAAAAACTTTTACATCCCCTCCCACTATTCCTATGCCGACCTTTTTCCGGTAGCCAGCAGTCCGTTGCTGGACCATTTATGGTCGAATGCTTCAACTTCTATTATACATGACGGATCGGATAAGGAGCGGGCTCAGAAAATTACCAGCCTTATAGCAAACGATTCCTTTGCTCTCGACAACCTGAGGGTATGCGTTGATAATGTGGGCGGTAACTACAACTGCTGTAAATGCTGGAAATGTGTCAGGACAATGCTCACCCTCGAGATAATTGGCAAATTAGAGGAATCAAAAGCTTTCCCTGAGCCCTTACCCGGGTGCTATGCAAAGGAGCTGAAGACATATAATTATGACTCCATGATATATGCGAAAGAGAACCTGAGGCTCGCACAGAAGCACGGGAACAAAGAGATTGAAAGAATACTCAACAATGAGATCAGGATCGGAAAGCTTGATCTTCTCAGAGAAGGCAGATCTCTGTTTTTTCTCATCAGGGAGCTTATCTACTACTTTTCAGTAAAAGCAGGAAGATGGCTCAGGCTAATTAAGTACTGACCCCATGAAGATCATTAGTGTAAACAAAAATATAACAGACGGCAAAGCCATCTTGTCCGCAGATATTGAATCTGAAAACTATCCGGATGCACGGGAGATCTTCTTTGCCTATCCGCAGGAATTTGCAGATCACCTGCCCGTTTCAGCAGATCCCTTCTTTCCTGCCGTCCTTATACCGGCAATGCTGGCCGGAGAAGACCTGGAGGTAGCACCTCCCCTTTCGGGGAAAATATTTGCCAGCCATTCACTTATACAGGATATTCTCAGTACGTGGTATCCTGAGAAAATGAACAGGGTCAGTGTTCATGCTGAGAATTTAACCCAGACAGTAACGGCAGAACCGGTCAAAAATGCCACATTTTTCTCCCTTGGGGTGGACTCGATGTATTCAATGCTGAAGCATCTGCCTGCAAACGATCCGCCCCCGGGCAGGCAGCTTAACAGCTTAATATTCATGAAGGGGCTGGAACTGCCACTCAGTGTATACGCAAACGGACAGGACAGGGAATTGATTGCAACCATAAAAAAGCTGGGTGACCATTACAATCTTGAACTGCTGACCGGTGAGACCAACATCAGGGATGTGTTCCCTGTCAGTTATGAAAAGTATTATTTCGGCCCATGCCTTGCAGCCACCGCACTCTCCCTTTCTGCCGGGTTCAAAAACATTTTCATTCCATCATCAAACTCATATGCCGACCTGCTTCCTGATCCCGGCAGTCCGCTGCTGGATCCGTTATGGTCAAACGAAACCACAAAAATAATCCATGACGGCTCCGAAAAGGAGCGTGCAGAAAAGATCGCAGACCTGATCTCCCTTGACAACCATGCATTGAATAACCTGAGGGTTTGCGTAAATAATGAAGGAGGCAGTTCCAATTGCTGCCGTTGCTGGAAATGCACGAGGACGATGGTAACACTGGATATTATCGACCGGCTGAAAGACTCAAAAGCATTCCCGCTCGGATTACCCGGCAATTATGCACGGGAGTTAAGGACTTATGATCCTGATTCGATGGTATATACAAAAGAGAACCTTAAACTGGCCAGGAAGTACGGGAAAAAAGAGATTGCAGAGAAGCTGTATAATGAGATCAGGATCGGTACATTTGATATTTACCGCGAAGGCAAACCCATGCGACACATGTTAATGGAGCTGGTCTGTTATTTTTCTGTCAAACTCGGAAGAGCTGTAAAGATCCTGGATTTCTGATTATTCTCTGTCAAACCCGGAAGAGCTGTAAAAATCCTGGATTTCTGATATTTTTATAAGTTCCCGACCGGGGCTTACCTTTCTTTTCTTTTAGGAATGAGCTTTTCGTAAATAAAAACCAGGGCACCGTGCACCGAGCTTCTCAGCTCGTAGAGCAGATAAGAGGTATATGCCGCGAAAGCGGCCAGCTTAATTCCAACCCAGTTGAAATGAACTGACAGAAAAAGCAGGAATGCAAATAACATTACCGGCATCCAGAAGCCGGAGATCAAACGCCAACTCATATTGAACGAGCGGTAAAAGCCAAAATATATGTTAACGGGTACGGTAATGAAAACATACCCCAGACTAAGGAATATGATGATGTGCATCATTGAGAACAGGCCGCCTGCAATAACAAATGCTACAGTAAGTATACTGTTTACAAGATTGATAAGGAACATGTTCCTCTCCTTTCCGTAGAGAATAAACACCGAAGGTGCAGTGCTTATTATAGAATTAAACACAAGTATCATTCCCACATACGGGAGAAAATCAGATACGCCTGTCCAGTTCGCTCCCCAAAGCACCCTCACCAGTTCATAGGGAAAAACGGCCAGTACGAAAACCACCGGGAGGTTAAAAACAGTTACTATTCGCAGGATATCCAGGTATTCCCTGTTTGCATCGCCTTTTTCATCAATGAGCTTTTTTAAAGACGGAAAAAGAACCGTATTGAATATCCCCGTAATGAGCCTGTTGGTAAGACTTATGAACCTGAATGCACGGTTATAGAGACCCAGGTCCGCCTGGGTATAAAGCCGGCCTATCACCACCTTGTCCGCGTTACCTGCCCAGTAATCTATCATATTGTTCAGAGACAGGCTGCCCATAAGCGACCGGATCTTGTACAGGGTCATTTTTGCCGATTTCCAGCCAAATAACCTGAAACGAATCTCAACCTTGTTCCTTAAATAAAAAAACTGAACGATCGGTCCCAGAACAAGAGGTATTATCAGCGACCAGTATGAAAAGCCCAGCAGTGCCAGTATTATGGTCAGAATGATCTGAAATGCGGCACCCCATAGCTTTGCTCTTCCAATATATTTAAACTGAAGCCCTTTCGATAGCAGCGCGTAAGGTATATATGTAAAAGAATCAAATAAGAATTTAAATGAGATAAGAATAGTCGGTATTACCAGTGCCGGATTATTGAAAAAGTAGGCAATAGGGACAGAGAGTCCTGAAAGAATCAGGGTGAGTGCAACCCCCATCCAGACCGAAAGGCTGTACAGGTGACGATGAAACGTGTACCGGTAATCACTGCGGATAACAGAATGCCCGATACCAACATTTGCAAAAAGCTGTATAAATCCCGCAAAAATATTGATTATGGCAACAAAGCCATATTCCTCCGGAAGAAGAAGTCTGGACAGGATGATAGTAGCAAGAAATTCAAAACCCTGGGAAAGGTAATTGTACAGGGCAAAAGTAGATATACTCTTAAAAAAACCTCTTTTAAACGACATTAATATTGTTGCTCGTTAAACACCTTTTACTGCAATTGTTATTCATCATGCGTAATCCCGTTTCAGATCATCCAGTATCTGTAACAGCCGGGCTTCTTTCGATTTCAAAACACTCTCCCGGCTTAACAGGGGCTCAGTGTTTTTAATGATCCGGCTGAGCTCTTTCATAAATCTGTTTTCAAGATACAACGACTGAAAAGATCTGTACATTGACGATGAAATGCCGTTAATTATTGATTCCTCGTTAAACCGCAGTTTATCATTCATAATCCTTTTTATCCATTCCTTATTATACAACCGTGATAACCTGACCGGGTTATATTCCATCCCGACTGATAACATCCAGTCCCTCCACTTAAAATCATTGACATGTTCAAACATTTTCAACGGTATCCATGGAATTCTGAAAGAATCGGCAAAAATAGCACCGTGCATAGCCTCGCTTAATATACATTCCGACTGCCTGATTTGTTCAACAACCTTTTCGGGATTGAGTTGCGGACTGATATAGTTGATGCCGAGTTCCTTAAAAACAATCTCCCACCTGTCAAACATCTTTTCACTCACATGATGAGGGATAAAAGAATATTTAAATTTCTTTTCAACCGGCTTTTTGAATTCCTGCAAGGACCTTATAAGAACAGCCCCGTCAGTAACTGCCTTAGAGGGATCCAGCTTCAGGGCCGAAGCTGTCAGGGGTCCCCGCACACACCTTATATCATATACTGAATCAACCACAGGAACGTGGTCATATGCAAACCCCGAGCTGAAAACAATTATCTTTTCCGTATTCTCATCACCTTTAATAAACCCCAGTATGGAACCTATGCCAAGAAAAAGTACAGACTCATCACCGTCGAAAAATCCGGGCAACAACCTGCTAAATATTAAAGGGTTTATGGCATCACCAAAATTGGCACCTTCATAATATTTTAATACCATAATTAATAAAGAAATAAAATCACAACATGCTTACAATGCATAGTATGATCCCTAAACAACTTTTTTACCGGGTAGTTCATTTTTAGCTCAAGAACCTTCCTTTTTAAATGACCCCGGATGATCCGCAACCATTTATTCTGAAATTATATCTCCATAATCAGTTATTTGATCATGGAAATAATCTGACTCATCAATATTAATCAAAACTTTGTCAATATATGTAGAAAAGATATTATATATTATTTTTATTTAATCTAAATTTGCATAATAAATAATATGCCTCAACCTGCAGGAAGAAAGCAAAAATGTTATCTGCAATTAAGGCGCAAAAACATTGAATAACTTAAATAATATCACCATGAAATTAAAACTTTTTACACTGCTTCTTGTTTCCGGGTTCATATTTGCATCCTGTGAGAAGGAAGATGATACATTAAACTTTAAAAACGCAAAAACAAAATTTTCCGGTGAAGAGGATATTGAGATCCTGGCAATGAAATCAGAGTCCGGTCCCACCCAGGTCAGATTACTTGCAGGGCAACATATGGAAGTTGGCTCTGTAACTGTTACAAATGATGATGATTTCCTCTACGTTACCTACAGCACTGAAGGATTCGGATGGACCATTACCGAAACTCATCTGCATATAGGCAATGACAAAGAAGACTTTCCTTTTGCGGGTCGGACCAGCAATCCCGTTCCGGGGAATTTTGACTACGCCGGAAATCATGACTTCTTAACTGAAGTTACCTACACTGTTGAAAAAGAGAAGCTGCCCGAACTGCAGGCAAATGGCCTGTTTTATATTGCGGCTCATGCAGTAGTCAACGGAGGCAGCACAGAAGACATTGACAGTTTCGCAGAGGTTCTGCCCGATTCTGCTACGGTAAGTGTGTTATATCCGCAGGCAGGCGGACAGGCATACTTTCCCGAGGTATATATCAGCAACGGCTCTTCCCTCGACGGAACCTACGTGGGATGGTGCGTTGAAACATCATTTCCCATCAGCCAGGATCCTGCAGAATATGAGGCAAAAGTGTTTTCAAGCTATGAGTCGTTTGAAGCCGCCCAGGTTGATTATCCTGAAAGCTTCTTCAACAAGATAAACTGGATAATAAACCAAAAATTTGCCGGTAAAGAATCTCAAAGCGGAGGTACTTTTACTTATGGTGATGTTCAGCGTGCCATATGGACTGTTCTGGATGACGGATTTCCCCCTTCCAATGCAGACGGACTGAAGGAGTGGTCGCAGGACAGGGTTGACGAGATTCTTGCACTTGGCCATGCAGATGAATTTGAGAATTACAGGCCTGGTTGCGGAGATATTTTTGCTATAGTGTTTGAAATCAAAGATGCGCAAAACATTATTATCGAATTCCCTGTACCCTGTAAATCCGAAGGAGATGAAACTGCCTGGGGTGAAGGTGTCCGTTTTAACGAAAGAGGTGGAAACTGGGCAATGTGGTTTGTACACGGCTGGAATTACTAATACAAAGAAAACTTAATATATAATACCAGATACCCCGGACAATTGGTTCGGGGTATCTGCTTATAAATGGTTTAATAACTCAGGATGTAAACATTTAAGAGAAAAATTTGTCACTAATACCAGCTTATATAACATAATTTATCCGGAAACATGAAACGTATAGAACTTATCGATGCACTGAGGGGCTTTGCCTTATTTCTCATACTTATCTTCCATTCCTATGGCGGGTTCGGAACAGGAGTATATGGAGATGAGGGCATTTTCAAAATCGGAAAAATCGACCCCTTCGTGACACAGTTCATGTTTCTGTTTGTCATAGGAAAGGCATTTGCATTATTCTCGATAATGTTCGGCTTCAGTTTCTTCATCCAGATGGACAGAAGCTCTTCAAAAGGCGAGGATTTTTCACTGGTTTTTGCCCGCAGGCTTTTCATTCTGCTTGTCATAGGTTATTTGCACTCCCTGATATACAGGGGCGACATCCTGACCAAATACGCGGTTATAGGTTTCGTCCTGCTGTTATTCTCAAAAATCAGCAACAGGGTTTTAATAATCCTTGCCGTTCTTTTTTTAATGCAAATACCACTGATCTATTCGATTATTCAAAGCATCAACATGCCTGCCTCCGAAATCAGCACACTCAACGATCAGGCAGTGTGGGACAATATACTGGCAGCCTATACTTCAGGATCATTTATTGATGTTGTCAGAGTGAATATGTGGACTGCCTTTATTGAGATCTGGAAGTTAAATATCTTATCGGGGCGTATCCTCCTGATAACGGGATACTTCATACTCGGCCTTTTACTGGGTAGAAGCAGGTTCTTTGAAAATATTGAAGCAAACCGTAAATATCTCAGGTACTCATTACTTACCGGCATCATGGTTTATGCAGCCCTGAGAATCCTGAGGTCCGTCCACACCGGCTTAACCGGCTTGCCGCCGCACACCGGCGAGATGATTTCCGGTCTTCTTAACGACTATATGGATATTTTCTTCACAGTTGCCTTACTTTCCGCCTTCATACTCATATACCAGAACTCATTTGTCAGGAGAGGCCTTAATTTACTTGTTCCTTACGGGAGAATGGGGCTTACTTCATATGTTTTCCAGGGTCTGATCGGAATTTTTGTATTTTATGGCTTCGGACTGGCTTTCCATAAATATTCGGCCCCCCTTTTCAGTGTTATTACCGGTTTGGCAATACTTGCAATACAATTGCTGTTTTCACATTTCTGGTTAAAGCATTATGCCTACGGCCCTATTGAATGGGTGTGGAGGTCACTGACCTATCCCGGCCGCAATATCCCCCTGAAACGCTCATCCGGCAGACAATAATTCCCTCTTTTGTAATCTGACCATAACCCTGTATGTCAGCATACATCGGCAAGAGAATTGAAGAAATTTCCGGTAAAATCAGAAACCTTATTCTGTTATCATCCGTATACAATTTTATTTCCCCCGGTTACAAGAGCTGAATACATTATCTTAAAACAAAAAACATGAAAACAAAAATCGCCCGCTTCAGCGGCATTGGCATTATACTGCCGGTTATAATGATGATTCTTCCCCTTAACAGCTGCGACAAGGAAAATGACAGCTTCAGGAATGAAACAACAGTTGAGGGAAGAATAGGCTTTCTTGACATTATTGATGCAAGGTCCCTTATTATTGCCCCCGGTAGCGGAATGCTCAAATCGGGAGGAAATATCAAATCGGCCCAGGCCGGAAACTCCCTTTTCAAGATCACTGAAAACGGCTTTTTCGAAGAGATCAAATACTACCGTGTCGATACCATCTATATAGAGACAGAAGAAGGAGTTGAAATGCAGATCGACTCAACAGAGCTGACCAATGTGATCTATCCCGTACAGGTAGTCAATGCCACTGATGAATATATCATTGCCACTTTTTATGAAGAACAAGAGGGTGATCAGTATCATCCTTTCGAATATCATTACCTCGCAAGGAAGTCCGACGGAGCAGTATTCTCCCTGCCGGGACAGATGCCAAGGCTGATAGATGAATACAATCATCACCATAATATGTTCAGGAATGAGGGACACGCAAGCATCCAGACCGATCAGGATGGCAATATCTATTATATCGGAGGGTGAACCATCTATAAGCTTGATATCAGTGACCCCGAAAACCTGACGCTGGAGGCACTTACAACAGAGACCTCTTCAGGATCAGGTGCCAACAATTTCAGGGTCACCAACGCGGGTAATATAGCTTTCCTTTCAGACGGCGTTATGTTCAGGTATAACACCGGACGCCTTCAATATCCTGAAAGATCAATCGGGCCTTTCTGGAAAGGGTTTGACAATAATCTGTACCATGAGTTCAAGCCGGAAATCACATTTGATTATCATGGTTACCCCTTCATAGAAAAAATAATCTTTGAAAACGAAGATGCCTCTTTCGAGGAGGTTGGAATGATAGATCATCCCGATGCCGAATACTCCTCCGTCATTGCCGCCCATATATTCAAGCTTAAAAATCTGAACAAGATAATAATAGCAGGTTTCGGCCAGGATATGTGGCAGGGAGGAATGGCATGTGCCGAGGTTTACAATGATGAGATGGAGGTCAAGGGCTTCAGCCTGGCCGATCTGGGACTCACATCGGTCAATATCGGCATGAATTCCGACAATTACTATTACCTTGCCGGGATGGCAGGCAACCAGCCTTCACTTATCAGGGTTGACCCCTCGGGGTTCCCTCATGTTGCCACCGACCTGATACCCAAAGGAGAACTTGATATTTACAAGATGATCGTTTCGGCCGATGATGTTGTCACTTTCCATGCACAGCGCATGTCCACCGGCAATATTATCATAGGAGAGATCTCCCCTGATGGTGACATCACCGAACTTGAAAATATAGGCAGCGAAGTGATGCAACTCGTAAGGATTCAGTAGTAGTAAAATCAACGGTTATCTGAGCGAGACGATAGGTGTAGAGCAGTTATCAGGAATTCTCAATATCCCTGTGGTACTCCTGCAGTGACTTAACCATATAGCTCCCGTTGAGGCGCTCCCTTATCCCCTCTGTGGCGGCATAAGCGGCTGCAGTGGTAGTGATATATGGTATATTGTGCTTTATAGCGGATTTCCTGATGTAGGAGTCGTCATATTCGCTCAGCCTGCCTGCCGGTGTGTTAACAATAAGGTCAATATGGCCATCCACAATTGCGTCGTTAATATTGGGCCGGTTCTCATGCAGCTTATTAATAAAGAGAGCCTTTATACCGTGGGCATGAAGAAACTTGCAGGTACCGCCTGTTGCCATGATCCTGAAACCAAGCCGGAGGAAGCTCCTGGCTGTCTTAAGTATCTTTTCCTTGTCGCGGTCCGCTATGGTAATCAGCACTGTGCCCGACACAGGAAGGGGTGTTTTGGTGGCTTCCTGCGATTTGAAAAATGCCATCCCGAAATTATCCGCCATACCCAGCAC
Source organism: Bacteroidales bacterium (assembly GCA_046483315.1). Classification (GTDB taxonomy): domain Bacteria; phylum Bacteroidota; class Bacteroidia; order Bacteroidales; family PUMT01; genus PXAP01. The sequence goes on from JAWODJ010000112.1 coordinate 61,344, forward strand.
CTCGCCTGTAGAGCGCATCTCCGGACCAAGTACGGGGTCCACTTCAGGAAACATGTTGAACGGGAATATTGACTCCTTCACGCCGAAATGTTTGATATTCTGCTTTTTGAGGTTGAAATCGCCAAGCTTTTTACCAAGTATGATCTCAGTGGCAATTTTCGCCATCGGAATGTTGCATACCTTTGAAACCAGCGGAACGGTGCGCGAAGCACGCGGATTGGCCTCAAGTATATATACCACATCCTTATATATGGCATACTGTATGTTCATCAGTCCCGTCACCTTCATCTCAATTGCAATGCGGCGGGTATACTCCTCAATGGATTTTATCTGCTCCTCAGGTATGATCACCGGGGGAATAACACAGGCAGAATCGCCCGAGTGTATTCCCGCATACTCAATGTGCTGCATCACCGCAGGCACAAAAGCATCGGTGCCATCGGCAATAGCATCAGCTTCAGCCTCTATGGCATCCTCAAGAAACATATCGATCAGCAACGGCCGGTCAGGTGTAATATCCACGGCAGCGGTAACATACTGCCTCAGCATCTCCTCATCTAGTATCACCTTCATACCACGGCCTCCGAGCACATATGAGGGGCGGACCATAAGGGGATAGCCTATCCTGCCGGCAATCTCTATAGCCTCCTCGGGGTTGCGGGCCATGTCCGATGCCGGTTGAGGAATATCCAGCTTCTCCATGATCTTCCTGAAATGGTCGCGATCCTCGGCATGATCGATGGTTCGCGGACTGGTCCCGATTATCCTCACTCCGTTCTCCTCCAGCTCCCTGGCAATATTAAGAGGAGTCTGGCCGCCAAACTGGACAATCACACCATCAACATCCTCCTTTCTGTATATACTCAACACATCCTCCACGGTAAGCGGTTCGAAATAGAGCCTCCCCGAAGTATCATAATCCGTCGATACAGTTTCCGGGTTACAGTTCACCATGATCGATTCGTACCCGGCATCCCTGATGGCAAAGGAGGCGTGCACACAGCAGTAGTCAAATTCAATGCCCTGCCCTATCCTGTTGGGTCCGCCTCCAAGCACCATGATACTTTTGCTACTGCCCGGCACAACCCTGTCAGTATCGTTATAAGTGGAATAGTAATAAGATGCATCGGCCCCGCTTACAGGTATGGAGTCCCATGCTTCTTCCATGCCCATGGCAAGCCTCCTCTCACGAATTTCCCTTTCGGGGATACCGAGGATGCCGGCCAGGTATTTATCCGCAAAACCATCCTTTTTCCCCTGTACAAGCAGTTCATCCGGAAGCTCACTCCCCCTGAAGCTGATAATCTGCTCCTCAAGATCCACCAGTTCTTTCATCTGTTCAATAAACCATGACTTGATATGGGTTTTACCGTGCACCTCCTCAACCTTTGCACCCTTGCGCAGAGCTTCATACATGATAAACTGCCGTTCACTCGAAGGATAATTAAGCATCACAAGGAGGTCATCAAGGCTTTTATTGTTGAAATCCTTTGCAAATCCCAACCCTGATCTACCATTCTCAAGGGAGCGAACAGCTTTCTGAAATGCCTCCTTGTAGTTCCTCCCTATGCTCATCACCTCTCCCACGGCCTGCATCTGTGTTCCCAGCTTATCCTCCAGTCCGTCAAATTTCTCAAATGCCCACTTGGCAAATTTCACCACCACATAATCGCCCCACGGCGTGTATCTCTCCAGAGTCCCTCCGCGCCAGTAGGGTATCTCATCGAGAGTAAGGCCCCCTGCCAGCAACGCCGATATCAGTGCAATGGGAAAACCCGTAGCCTTCGATGCTAGGGCTGAGGAACGCGATGTACGCGGGTTGATCTCAATCACCACCACACGCCCTGTTTTCGGGTCGTGGGCAAACTGCACGTTTGTACCCCCTATGACACCGATATCTTCAACAATACGCCATGCATAATCCTGAAGCCTCTCCTGCAATTCCTGTGATATGGTCAGCATGGGCGCCGTGCAGAAAGAATCGCCGGTATGAACCCCTATGGCATCAACATTTTCAATAAAGCATACGGTTATCATCTGGTTCTTTGCATCCCTCACCACCTCAAGCTCCAGCTCTTCCCATCCCAGCACCGACTCCTCAACCAGCACCTGGTTCACCATGCTGGCAGCAAGTCCGCGCGCAGCAATTTTCCTTAGCTCCTCAAGATTAAAAACCAGTCCCCCGCCGGTCCCCCCCAGTGTATATGCAGGACGGATCACCAGCGGGAAACCAAGTTCCGAGGCGACCTTTTCAGCATCCTCCAGGGAGTTAACTGCTGTTGACCGGGGCATATCAATCCCCAGGCCGGCCATTGAGTTTTTGAACTCGGTGCGGTCCTCCCCCTTCTCAATTGCCTTGAGGTTCACTCCAATAACCTCAACATTATATTTATCCAGAACCCCGCTGTTGGCCAGATTAAGTGAAAGGTTCAGGGCCGTCTGTCCGCCCAGGTTGGGCAACAGGGCATCGGGCCTCTCCTTTTTTATTATCTCGGTCAGTGCATATTCGTTAAGTGGTTCGACGTAGGTATGGTCCGCCATCTCCGGATCGGTCATTATCGTTGCAGGGTTCGAATTAACCAGCACAATCTGGTATCCAAGCGAGCGCAATGCTTTGCAGGCCTGGGTTCCGGAATAGTCAAACTCACAGGCCTGGCCGATAACAATAGGCCCGGAGCCGATGATAAGTATTTTGTTGATGTCTTCTCTTTTGGGCATTAAATCAGAATTTTAAACCACCGGACACGGATGATCCGGAGAAAAATTATTTGTTAAAATAAAACCTGTGCGAAAATAAAAACCTTGCGAAAATAGTTTAAAATCCTGTAAAATTAAAAAACCTCAACAGGGTATATTTCAAAAACCGGGAAAAAAACAGTGTTGAATACAACACTTATGAAGCATATTTAATTATGCTTATTCAGCAGGGAGCGACATCTGTCGATTATAATTTTTATTCCTTCCACACTATCGAACAACACATTAATTCCTTCAATCTTTTCTAAGATTGACGCCGGATACTCGTGAGTTATGTCATTTCGTATCCTTCTGAGTTGCAACCAACTATGTGAGGAATCTAAAACACCTAATTTTTCAAGACGGTTCAATCATAATTCAATTCCATTTGCCTGTGCTGTTTTAATGATCGGTAATTGACGATTATATCGGGTCTCTATCATCACGTCTATTTTTTGCTCACCGAGGAGAAACTCAAGTTTTGCCAGAAACTCAGATTTCTGCAGCATTATTTCTTTAGGATCAGGTTCATTGGATAATTTGATAAAAAGATCAATATCCCCTCCCTTCTTCAAATCATCGGTTCGTGAACCATATAAAAAGACAATCGCTTTTTCACCCCAAACATCGCGGGCAGCACTCTTTATTATATCAATCTCTGATTTTGAAAGCCGCATATCCTGAGTCATTTATTACAAAGATATTGAAATACACTGCAAATTAAAATTGTATCACACAATTTCACATTTCTGCCAATCTCAACCCTGCCGGCAAGGGACTGTGATATTTTCTCACTCATCAAAAATAACTCTGTTTCCGGCGGCATCAAAAAAGCTCAACAGGATCAATTGCCAGAAACTCCTGGGTTCATCTATCCTCTCTTTAACAAGCTTATAATGTGGTCTTAAAAACACGTTTTACAATTTACTCAAATAATTGAGTATAATTACTCAATTTAAAAACAAATTCAAACCAAATCCTGCTTCCGGGACAAAGTCTCATCTGAGGCATAAAGCTAAAAATGTTAAGCAGAGCATGAGAGTCAGGCCGAAGGTCAACAAAACGGCATGTTATCCCCGGCCGGCCCGGCGACAGGCAGAAGCCTGCAAGGTAATGCGATCAGTTTTCTGCCCGTAAAGGGGAATACGGTCACGCCTGCAGAAAAAACCTCACCACCCGGTCAGACCCGGCAACTACCCGAAAAGTCTTATCAAGGAGCTTTTCATCAACAACAAACCGTATATCATTTTCATCAATACCCTTTAAAACTCCCCCCGTTTCAGAGATCATCACCATAAACGGGGCAATATCCCATATCTTTGTATTCAAATTCACAACGCCGCCAAATTTCCCTTCAACCACATATAAAAAATCAATTAGAGAATTGGTAGCCCTGATATTCCTGGAGTGGGTAACCAGGGTTTTATAAACCTCAACCCCCTTCTTAAAGGATTCAGGATCATCCGATGAGTCCACACCAAAAGCAAACAGCATATCTTTCATCTCCCGGTTCTCTATTGGCGGAATTGGAGTGTCATTTTTGAATGCACCCTCACCCGCCCAGGCAAAATACAAATCATCCTGCACAGGCAGATATGCACCTCCCATAACAGGGGTGGTATCCATACACAGGGCTATCAGCGCACCGTACCAGGGCACGCCCGCTGCAAAATTCGATGTCCCGTCCACAGGATCGATAATCCACGTATATTCCGAACCATTGAATATCAGTCCCTTCTCTTCCGAAACGATATTATGGGAAGGGAAGCTTTTTTGTATTATATCGATTATCACCCTTTCACATTCAATATCCGCTTCGGTAACAATGCTGCTTTGAGATTCTTTATATTTTACATCCAGTGGTTTGTCGAAATAACTGAGCAACACTTCGCCCGATGCCCTCAATGCATCGATCAGAACACTTTTCATTGCAGTTCCTTCTTTTAAATCCATTTTGCCGGTCGTTTTTTTGAGTTAATTATTCTTATTATCAGGACAAATATAGCAACCCTTCCGGGGAAAATCGCAATCAACCTGATCCGGCACTTTATGAGGTTAATGTACATTCTCTGTCTGATATAAAGGAAAATTCACACCCCTGGTTACATTGGTTAAGAAAATAACTAAATTTGAAGTATAAAATTTCTGTAATCACGCTCATATCATGACACTGAAAGAAATCAGGTGGAAACAGCGATTCAACAACCTAAAAAAGGCCTATGGGCAACTCAGTGATGCCAATAAAAAATATACAGAGTTGTCAGTCCTGGAAAAAGAGGGTTTGGTTCAGCGATTTGAATACACCTTTGAACTGTCCTGGAAAACGCTTAAAGACTACCTCGAAAGCAAAGGCATGGCAACACAATTTCCAAGAGAAGCGATCAAAGAAGCTTTTTCATCAGGTGTGCTGGCTCACGGAGAAGCCTGGATAGATATGCTCGACAACCGCAATCTTATGTCACATACCTATCAGGAGGAGGTTTTCCGTGAAGTGGTTGATAAGATACACAGGATCTATTTCCCTGCCATCACCCAACTGGTTGAATACCTTGAAAAAGAATTATGATCAAGGGACTCACACAAGAGCAGAACGCTGTAATTTTGCGCGAAGCATTCCGGTTTGAAAAAATGACCAGGCTGGTTGTTTTCGGGTCAAGAGCCATGGGAAACCAGAAGCACGGCTCAGATGTTGACCTGGCGGTCTGGGGGCTTAATGCAAATGAAACACGCGAGCTGAAAATACGGTTAAATGAATATACCAAACTCCCCTATAAATTTGATGTTATAAGATTCGAATCGATAAACAACCCCGAGTTGAAGGCGCATATCACAAATTTCGGGAATACAATTTTCCCTTCCGGTCAAAGTCTCATCTGACCGATATGGGTTTTCCTAAAAAACTTACCACACCTACTACCGATTGTGTGAAAGCTATCGTGATGAGCTGCCTTCAGGACAGAATCGGCAATCGACAATCGAACACCGGATTATTTTCCACAAATTACACCAAATGGGGTTCAATAATTCCTAAACCGGAAATTCCTTATAAAATCTGAAAAGAGAAATGGCCTCCCTGCGAAGCTTTGTTTTTACGAAGGTTTTGATCTCAGGATCCATCAGCTCACCAAGACCTTGCAGCAAGCCCCTGTCGCTTAATGACTCAAGCCTGTCAATACAATTTTGAATGTAATCAGCATACGGCATTTGCATCCGTGCTTCCACCAGCATTGTATTGATCGGGGTTTGCCTTTTCATAAAAAACCAGGAATCGAAGATATCACGGTTGGTCAATGCGTTGCGGTCAAGCAAAGTACAAACTTTATGAGCAAACATATCGGCTTCTGTCATCACCATGATGTTAATCCCGAGAAAATTTTTTATCTCGTATTGATTGTCAAATTCCCGGTTTGAGATCTCCACCTTCAGCTTTCGTTCTCCTGCACCATAGTCCAGAACTAAAACAGGACCGTAAAACTTCTTTGCCTCATCTGCTATTTTACCGTACTTTAATAATATGCTACGCACTTTCTCATATGCCAAATCCTGGTTATCGCGGGTAATCATGTTAAATTCCAGATCAACACTAAACCGGGGCAGATCGTAAAAGAACATCATGGCGGTACCACCTTTGAAACCGAGCGTCGTGGCCAGCTCAATGTCTGAATAAATATCTTTCAGTATCTGAACCAGAAAAAACTTATGGCGGTTTATTTCAAGCATTGGAAAGGGTGGATTTAACTCTGGCAATTAATGCTTTGGAATTATATAGTGGTAGCAAACTGAATATTGAATCCACATCCAGGGGGTTGAGATTGTCAAAATAATATGTAGGATTCAGATACAGGACATCAAGAAAAGCCCGTTCGGGCGTTGCAATATTTATATGATTATCCAATCGCCGAATACCCCTGGTATTGACCAGTACCGGATTCTTAATTTTACGAAAAACACATGAACTATCATCAATAACAAGTGTTCGGCTCAAATAACTCACACAGGTAAAGGCTGGATTATACTGGAAAATCACCCCGGCCTTTTGAAGAACGTATTCCAGTGAAATGTATGCCGGAGTGAATATATTACATGCCAGTTCTTCCTTGTTATAATCTTTTTTGACATAAATACCCTTACGGGGATTCAGTAATTTGCCCTTCTGCACAAGGGAGTTCACCTTTTTGTTTATCGATGCAAAGCTTGTTTCTCCTGTAAGCATTGCTATATCTCTCAGGCGAAATACCGAATTTTTGTTCTGGTACACGGCCAGAATGATATCAGTTTTTCTATTTTGTAAACTGTTCATGCCGCCATAATGGATGTTTGGTTCACAAATATAATATTATTTTTTGGTTGATACCAAAAAAGGTGGGGCATTCCATTCCCCTCGTTGTACCCGACCTGCCCAATGTCTATACCTGTACCATCACTTTCGTGGAAGACAACGGAGCCTTCCGCCACGAAAACCAGATTAATACCAGGTATTCCTCTCAAAGCCTATAAAGATAATAGTTCCTTCAAATTGTTTGAAAGTTAACACATCACCAGTAATTAGTAATAATTGAACAAATTAATATTTAAAAGCTGATGTCATTATTTCTTGTTCTGATTTTGGAATACCGATATCTTTAGCTATTACCTTCCAGCTACTTACAGCTTTTTTTACTTTAGTAATTATTGTTTCCATCTCTGAATCTGTAAGTTGAAAAA
>JAWODJ010000038.1:0-5292 GCA_046483315.1 Bacteroidales bacterium
AAGCAGGCTTATAAGGATGGATTCAGTAAAGAACTGCTGTATAAGCTGTATCCTGGTGCTTCCCACTACCTTTCTGATACCTACCTCTTTAGCCCTGTTGGCATAACGCGCCGTGGCCATATTCATAAAGTTGATGCATGCTATAAGCAGAATAAAAAAGGCAATTATAGAAAAGAAGTATATGTAACTTACATTTCCCCCCCTGGTTATCTGATTGTCAGCATCTGAATAAAGATAAATCTCAGGGAGTTTCTCCAGGAAAAAATTATATTTTCCGCCTCCCGCCTCGAAAGTTGCAATGTCAATATTCATGAGACTCTCAACTTCAGGCCCTACATATTTGTATACCAGCTCCTGGAGCTGATCTTCCAGGCTGGATTCTGATGTATTTTCTCCTGCAAGTATATAGGTATAAAGGTTATTTGTGGTCCAGTACCTCCAGTAATCCCGGTAGGCCTGGCGTACAGTTGCCGAGGAGCCGAGAATGTCATAACGGAAATGCGAATTACCGGGCATATTTTCCGAAACACCTGTCACTTCTATTTCATAGGTTTCATTTACTCTGAGAGTTTTACCAATCGGATCCCTGTCGCCAAAATATTTATTGGCAGCATCCTGGCTTATGACCGCGGTGTTTGGACGGGCGAGTGCCGTTGCGGGGTCTCCTTTTATAAGAGGTACCGAGAAAATATTGAAAAAGCAGGAATCTGCATAAAAGAAATTATCTTCTATAAAACTTACATCCTCAACCTGTATCACCGGTCTGGTCAGCGGTATCAGCCGGCAAGCCTCTTCCACATCACTTATTTCGAGGAGCAGGGCATCTTTCATGGCACCTGATGTGACAGCTGAAAAAAAATGGCTGTCACCGAAAACAGCTTCAATGCCAACCCTGTATATCCTGTCTGATTTATCATGGTATTTGTCATAGCTCAGTTCATTCAGTATGAAAAGCAGTATCAGTATGCAACTGGCAATACCTACAGTCAGCCCGGCAATGTTTATGAAGGCATATCCCTTATCCCTGAACAGATTACGAATGGCAATTTTTAAATAATTAATAAACATGGCAAGAGGATAATTTAATGCAAAAATTTTTATCTGATAGTCCGAATCATATTTGCAAAAGATATGCCATAAGATATAATCGGTTATATATCACATTATTGTGATTTTAACCGGAAATCATTGATTAGTCGATACAAATAAATTTACAGGTATGTATTTATATATTTTCGTGTATCAAATTTTCTTCCCGCGCCGTTTGCATTCATGTACCTGATCTTTCCTGATACCGGCCTTTCACCCCAGGCTCTGTCGTGTACTCCGCCTATTGACCATGCACAGCCCGTGTATCCGTTTGGGTCGCGTCCGTCCAGTTCATATTTATCATTGAGGAATATTGCTATATCAAGCGCTTCTTCCGGTGAGGGGGACCATTCCAGGATCTTTTTAGCCCAGTACATACGCATATATCCGTGCATCTTCCCCTTTTTCACCATCTCCGTCTGGGCTGCGTTCCATAATTTATCGTGGGTGTTTGCAGTCTCGAACTGTTCTTTGTTATAAAGGTATTCCCTTTCGTCTTTGCGGTGGGCATTAAGGGTTGTCTTTGCCCAGTCCGGAAATCCCTGAAATGAGTCATAATTATCATTGAAGTGACAGAAATTATCAGAAAGTTCCTTTCTCACAATCAGTTCTTCGAGGTAGGCATTTGTCCCTGCGTTTTCCGGGATATTCTTCAATATTTCCAGGGCCATTCTTTGAGCAGAAATTTGTCCGAAATGCAGGTAGGGCGACATATCCGACACTGCACTGGCATTCGGGTCATTCCTTTTGTCGTTATACCCGGAAAGTTTCCTGGCGGTAAACTCACTGAACATTAATGCAGCAGCATCTTCCCCCGGTTTTATCCATTCAACCTCACCAATTCCCGTATCAATATTTTCATAAATTTGTTTCTGCACCCCGTGCCAGTCCTCCCTTGCCACCACACCACTTTCAGCCGCTCCGTTCGTTAAATGTCCGGAAGATCCTTGTATCTCTCTTTCATGGTTCCCCGCCGGTTTTCCAGTTGCTGCTGTTTTTGCGAAGGAGGGTAGTTCAGGAAATTCCTCCAGGTACTCTTCAAGCTTCTTTTTTAATTTTGGCCTGAGGGTATATGCTCCGAACTCCGGCTTGTCTGAGGCAATCCTGCAGGGAACTACATTGTGGGCATCAACTTCAAAAAGAGGTATGTCAATTTTTTTTGCCAGCTCCTTTTTCCAGGTCTTTTTTATTTTCAGCGGATCAAAATCGGTTACTATTGCGCCTGCCCTGATATCCTTTGCATATTGGGCTACTACACCCGGAGGATCTCCCGTTAACAGTGTGAACGGGATGTGATGTGCCAAAAGCTTTTTCTCAGCTTCCATCAGTCCTTTCAGCATAAAACCATAATGCCGCAGGCTGGCACCCAGGAAACTGTCAGTGAGTGCAAAAACCACAACAACTGTTGTATCCAGTTCAGCAGCAAGCTCGGCAGAATAAAGAAAGGCCCAGTTATCATTAACCCTCTGATCACGGCTCATCCAGTAAATTACCGGACCCCTGTGCCCCATTTTACTACCATTCAGTTGCAGGATCCGTTCCCTTTTTACCTGAAAGGTATTTCTTTTTGTCATTTTATCTCTTTGTACTTATTTGCATTTACAAATATCACATCTCCGAGCTTTTCGTAACCCTGGAATAATTTTTCACCATGTTGTTTTATCATCTCACCCCTGAAACCAATAAGAGTTAGTCCCGCATCGGCTGATTTTTCATTGATCAGGGTTTTTGGATTCACATCTTCCTTGATAGTGAAAATCTCAATATTATGAAGTGCTATAGGCAGCCTGCCCTCCTGAATAAGTTCGACGATCTGATTCCATGTCTGTTCCCTTTCATCTTCCCTGCAAAGGCTGAATATTTTTATGAATCCTTTTTTCCAGTCCGGATGCCCCAGTATGATATAGGATATCAGTATCATCAGGTTGGCATTTTCTGAATCAGTGGGCTTTATCCATACATGGATTCCCTGTTTGAAATTTATAGCCTTATGTGAGTTGGCGTAAATGCAGATATCGAATTTTCCGGCTTTTACCAGTGCATAGTTATCAATGATCTGGCACAATTCCTTGTCATTACCCTGTTCATACTCAAAAAGCGCCATGTTGTTTTCCATGCCCGAGATGCTGGGAAGCTGTATTATCTGTGCTATGGCCGAAGTGTAGGAGGGAGATATAAGGGTATCCACATAAACATTACTCTCTTCAATATCAGATAGTTGTATTAGTTTTTCAAGTGTATCGGCTGACTGTTCCGAGGTCGATTTGGAAAAATATCCTTCAATAAGGTGTATATAGGTGGCAAAGCCATACCTGTGAGATATCCATTTTATCAGTTCAAAAGGCTTGGGGCGGTTAAATGTATTTTTTGAAATGCAAACAACACCCGGACGCCAGGAGGTTCCCTGTATCTTTTTGGACTTCTGAAGGTAGATCTGTATATTCCTGAGGAGCTGAAATATGGCTCCCTGGAAAATAACTTCCAGCCCTTTCCTGTTCCTGTGATGGTTGGAAATGGTGGTATAAAGGATAATGATAATAATAAATGCAGAGATGGCTGCGGTAATATTGATCATTAACATGAGCCAGATACTGATCAGGAAACCCGCCAGGGAGACATACCATCGTGATTTGAACAGGGGCCTGTAAGAAGGGTCAGATCCGAAGTGATTAAGGAAGGATATAAGACAGAGGGAGCTGTAAGACAACATGAAAAACATTGTGATTACCTGTGCCACTACATTGAGGTTTCCCATTACCACAAATATCATGGCAATAATGCATGTGATAAGGGCGGCATTATAGGGTTCATTGGTCTCGGTTTTTCCCCTTGAGAAAATATAATTCAGCTTTTTAGCCGGAAGCGACCTGTCCGTGCCCAGTGCCTGCAATGTCCGGGGGGCAACCAGAACAGACCCGAGTGCTGATGAAATTGTAGAAGCAGCCAGTCCGAGAGGAATAACCAGCGGGCCGAACAGTGCAATCCTGCTCATTATTAACTGGTCATCAAGCAGGTCCTGGGGACTGGCGGATGAGGCAAGTTTCAATGTAACAAAGAAGTATATCAGTATGCCAACAATGGTTGCCGAAACGGTGCCCAGGGGAATTGATTTCCCCGGGTTTTTAAGATCTCCCGAAAGACCAACACCGACTGTTATACCGGTAAAGGCAGGGAATATTATGGCCAGGACCAGGAAAAAATCTTCCTGGTTACGGAAGGTGTAGTTCATAAGGCCGGCGGGGCCATCATAACTTGTCTCCCCGAGGAAAAAGAATAACAGTGATATGAACAGGAATACGACGACAATATACAGGGCCTTAATACCTAAATTGGCTCCCCTTTTCAGGATTATAAACGATAGTATGGTCATTACCGGGATACTTATTATTTGCCTGGGGAGCATGATACTGTAGTTTTCGTAAACAAAATTGAAAAAAGGCTCAAAAGTCTCCGTAAAGGCAATGACATAAAATGCAACACTGATTGCCTGGGCGAGATAGAGTGTAAGGCCGATGGTAGCACCGATATTCATTCCGAATGACCTGGAAATAATATAGTATATCCCTCCGCCTTCTACTTTCTGGTTAGTCGCAATCTCAGACATTGCCAGGGCAGCAGGTAAGGTTACCATGTGACTCAGTAAAATGATCAGGATCACTCCCCAGAAACCAAGTGTCCCGGTTGCATATCCAAACCTCAGAAAAAGTATGGCCCCGAGAATTGTTGCAATTGATGAAAAAAACACCGGGGCAGTGCCAAAACGCCTGGCTTTGTTTTTTATGTCTGACATTGAGGGGTTGGTTTTTTCAGTGGACTAAAATATCAAAAGTTCAGGAATTATCATAAACAGGAAAGATAAGTAATAATTTTATCAGATTCCTGTCTTAACGGAGTAAGTTAGCTCACAGGGGATTGATGAAAAAATTAAACCGGTCGTGCGACCGGTTTAATTTTTTTCTTGCGGTGTCCCGGCAATATATATATTGCCGGCATTCCTTTATGATTTATTATGAAAATCTGACAGGAAACCGTTATAGGTATTTTCCCCGGAAGGGGAACCTGCCCTGGTATCCAGTTGTCCTGTGAAATCATTTGGATCAAAATCCTGCATGAAGGTTCTTGCTGCCCTTCTTGTTGCCATTCCTATAAAGAAAAACAGGATCAGGATTCCACCCAGCACAAACATGATGATTTTTGATGTGT